>NZ_JBIAQG010000001.1:504710-1015122 GCF_042888805.1 Streptomyces sp. NPDC002730 | reverse complement strand
TCGCTACGAACGCAAAGCCGACCACTTCCTCGCCTTCACCAGCATCGCCTGCACCCTCATCTGCTACCGCAGACTCACCAAATGAGATGACGTCTTAGGCCCGCGCCATTGAGGGGCGGCCGGAGTTGCGGGCCGATGGCTCTGAATGCTCATTGCTCGCTGCGGATCTTGTCGAGCTCCTTCTCGAAGGCCTTCGTCTCCGCGATCAGCTGGTCGCGTGCGTTCTCCTGCGCCTTGTCGCCCTGGTCCTTGAATGCCCCGCTGAAATGTTTCTCGAGTTGGGTCCACCAGCCGAAGTCCAGCATCGCCCATGCCTGCGGACACAACGGGGCGCGGGTTTTCGGCAGGTAACCGGCACCGACCAGGGGCCCGCGGAACCTCTTCGGGTCGCTCCCCTCGAGGTAGCAAAGGAAGTTGAAGACCCGTTGCTGGGTAACGGGGTGATCGCTCGAGAGCCCCTCCAGCGTCAGCTTGCCCTCCTCGCGGGCGATCTCGTCGAACAGGATTGCGGCTGCCAGCGACGGATCCGGTCCAACCTCGTTGACGGTGTAGAACGACGCGAACCCGTCGGCGGCGTCCTCCTCGAGGCCGAGATTCGCAAGCAGAAGCTGACGCTGCAGAGCATGGCCCATCTCGTGGCCGAGGATGAACTGGGTCGACAGCGCGGTCAGGTCGTCGGCGTTGAACCTGGCCTCGGGGAACAGGGCGGGACGCTTGACGGTCTTGACCACGTTGCTGAGGACCCCTTCGATCTGGGTCAGGAACGGCGGCGGCACAAAGATCGTCCTGCCGTCGGGCTGGGTGACCGCATCCGTAACCCCCGGTGGGACCTTGTCGGTGACTTTCACGACCAGGTCATGCGGGAGGGCGACCGACTTGTTCACCCAGTCGGCGACCTGCTCGAGCACGCGGGACTTCCGGATCACCGCTACGACCTGCCGGTCCTTCGGCTTGATCGCGTTGTCCTGGTAGACGACCGTGACCTTGCCGTTCGCGTCAGCCTTGTTGCCGTCGCCGCCACACGAGGCGACTGCGAAGCCGGCGACGAGCAGCGCCCCCGCGAAAGCAGTCCTGGACATGGCCGAGTACCCACCACTACTCAGCACCCTGGTCAGCTCTTTTCCTTGGTCAGGGCGTTGGGGCGGGCGGTTGCACTTTCGTGGTCTCCGAAGCCACTTCCCGATGCCGGAGGAGGGACTCGAACGTAACGAGCCGGGGACGGCGAGCGGTATCGCAGGTTCGAAGGTGCCGACGGCCGGATGCCGGAGGCAGGACTCGAACCTGACACGCGGATTATGATCGACGGACCCTGCGTCCGCAATGACCCATTTGCGGCGGTTTTCGTCCCGCTTGCGCTGGCCACCTACGCTATCGATGCCACACGTCAGCGGGTGCTCGAGGCGGTGCCGCCGGTGCGCGGCAAACGTGGCAGGCCCCGCCGGCGCCCGGACGTCGTCCTGGCAGACCGTGGCTACGACCACGCCAAGTACCGGCGGCGTGGCGGCTGGTGCGCGAGCTGGGCATCCGGCCGCTGATCGCCCGCCGTAACATCCAGCACGGCTCCGGGCTTGGCACCCAGCGGTGGGTCGTCGAGCGTACGTTCGCGCTGCTGCACCACTTCCGTCGGCTGCGTATCCGCTGGGAGATCCGCGATGACATCCACGAGGCCCTGCTCAGCCTGGGATGCGCGATGATCTGCCGGCGGCGTGGCTTCCCCACTCTGACGGGATCGGGCTCCAGGAAGCAATCAGCTCGCTGAGTCGCGTGCGATGGTCTGCGATCCACCCGTCCGGCAGATCGATCGGAACGCGCACGGTGACGGTCGAGCCCGATTCGTCCTCGACGATCACCTCTGGGCAGTCGCGTTCACCGGTGAGCTCGATGAAGACGGACGGCCCTCGATCCATCTCCATCCAGGCGATCTCCTCCCCACCGTCGAGCCTGTCCAGGGCGCGGCCCCCGGCTTCCAACTTCGAGGCTGACAGCACCAGATCGATGCTTCCGCTCACGAAGGGCGTGCCGACAGCGATCTCGGACGCAAGGCCGGCGGACCATCGTGGGTGCTGCCCCAGCACCTTGATGCTCACGCTGTTGCCCTCGTCATCGGCGAGAACAACAAGATCCATCGGCGTAACCTCGGCCACAGCTCTCCTTCGTCCAACGAGCACGCGAGGGATCGTGGCCCATCCATGGAACTCGGCGCCAGTGCATTCAGCTCATTCCGTTAGGAGTTCTTAGCGCTTTGCGGGCATTCCTCGATGGCCCTCCCAGCGACGGCGACGAGCTCGTCGAGTGTGGTCCCGGCGGGCGCGTAGGCGATGCAGTGGGCGATATCGCGCGGGGTGGTGCGCTTGGATGCGCTCCAGCCCAGGGCCGAGGCCGAGCACCGAGCAGTGCGGTAGGCGTCCGCGGTCTCCCCACGGCGGGTTGCAGTCGCGGTGCCGACGGATTGCGGTGATCCTGTCAGGGGGAGCGTGGCTGGCTTCGCACGGGCATTGTGCGTCGGTGACCGCGCTGTACAGGAAGGCGACGGCCATGACAGCGATGCCGAACAAGACACGGCTAGGGCACGGGGGGCCCGACAGCGAAACGATGAACGGCGCGTCCGTGTTCGCCGGGGCCATGCTGATGCTCAGCGGGCCACTCAGCATTCTTATGGGCGCATCCGGCATCGCACAGGACACCGTGTTCTCCTCCTCGTCCCAGTACGCCTACCGGTTCGACCTAACCGCTTGGGGCGTGATTCACCTCGTGGTCGGAGTGGCGCTCGTCATTGCTGGCCTGGGAGTTTTGACAAACAAGAGCTGGGGTCGCGGGGCCGCCGCAGCAGCGGCAGGGATCAGCCTGATCACCCAGTTCATGTTCGTTCCGTACTACCCGGCGTGGGCCATCTTCGTGATGACACTCGACCTCTTGATCGTGTTTGCGCTGACGAGGGTCCATGTCGGAACCAGCGGCGGTCAGTGAACCCAGACGGGACCATTGCCGGTGGGAACCGTTGCGGACGAGACCATGGGCACTTGTATCGAGATCGAGGTTGAAGACGGGGACTCACGCCATCACATGAGATGACTTCATATTTCGAATGCGGTCTTGTTGTAGGCCTAGAGCGACCGAGTGCGTTCGACGTAACAGGAGCTGGTCCGCGCACGGCGTCGTGGGCGATCAGCTCACTGACGGGGGCAACGGGAAAGACCGATTTGGGCATGGACAATGGCCATTGGCCTGGCCTTTGCCCTGGCCGCGAGATCTTCGAAATAAAGCATTGCCTTGGAGGAGAGCTCTCGCTCCCTATAGATGTAGGGGGCCAGGACATCCCACATCGCGACGATGTTCCATCCGTACGAACCGATGACGATCTGCTCATCGACGACACCGTGAGCGACGAGCTTGCCCACGTCGTCGTAGAAGAGGCTGATGCGGCGGATAGGGCGCTTGGCCTCATCCGGCAGGTAGCGGTATCCGTTGTCGGGTGGATGCTCGGTCGCCAACCTCCTCGCTACGTACTCGATGGCCTGCGAGAAGTCAGGCTCTCTCGTCTCCCTGAACAGCTGTATGACAATGGGCAGCACATTGGAGTTCTGGGCAAGCCGGAGCTGTCGCCGAGACATCGCCAAGGAGGTTGCCAACGCAGCCGCGGCTACCAGGACAGCCAGGAGGTTCAGCGCGAGCGACAGGCTCATGTCCGGAGGCTACCTGCGTTGCGCACCCGGTAGAAGACTCCCACGGTCCCGGCGCTTAGTCCCAGACCGAGGCAACTGCCTTGCGGGTGTGCTCCGATCGGGATGGCATGAGGTGCGCGTACACGCGGAGGGTCGGGCCGGGGTCGTAGTGGAGGAGGTACTCGGCGAGCGCCTTGATGTTCTCCCCGGCGGTCCAGGAGGACCGAGGCGTAGAAGTGGCACATGGTGTGCATGCCGTTCTTCGTGCCACGTCCTCCTTCGTCGCCTTCAACAGGCCGCCCGCGTCCAGCACTTCGTCCGCAGCGTCCAAGAGCTCCGGCTGTGGGGCCCTGCGGCCGCGCTCCAAGGACGAGATCAGGTCCTCGCCGTAGCCCAGGCGGTCGCCGAGCTCCTTCTGTGTGAGGCCCGCCCGCTCCCGCAGGAACCTGATGAGTACCGTCCGTCATGGTGACCACCACCGCCCAACCCACGTACCCGCCCGGCCGGTTACTACCGGCACCTCGGACAGGCAACCGACCGTACCGATACACCCACTCTCCGTGCCGATGACTTACCTGGTCGGCGTACGGACATCCGGCCACGCTCTGTCACATAAAGCCAGAAATCGCCACGCCCCAACTCGACCTCCCCGTGGCCCATTTCAGCCGGCAGTTCAGCTCCACCCGGGGCGGCGAGCGTCTCGCCCGTCTGCTCGCCGTCCAGCAACTCACCGACTGGGGCTGGGCGCGGTACAGCCAGACCACACAGGCCGCCGCGCTGCTCGTCGCCGAACTGGCCACGAACTCGGTCACCCACGGCCGCGTGCCCGGCCGTGACTTTCTGCTGATCCTCATGGTGATCCAGCGCACGACGACCCCGACCACTCTCCGCATCGAGGTCACCGACTCTCGGGGCGAGACGGTCTGGGCCCAGCTCCTTGTCGTGGAACGATGACAAGATCTTCGAATCGGCCGACGAGCCGCACTTCCCGCCTTCGTACTCGCCCGAGCTGAACCCCCGGCGAGCTAGTCAACACACGCATTCTGCCCATGAGCAGCCGGGCCCGGGACCAGGCCCAACTCGCTGTCGAGACCCGCAGGTTCTTCCACCGCCGCCGGCGCAGGACCCACTTCGTCCGCGGGCCACTTCAATACGCGGGCACGGCGGAAGGACCGAGTGTGGACGCCACCGACACGCAGGGAGCACATACGGCGATGCGATATCGCCGGGTATGTTCCACTATGGGCATGCCGGAGATCAGGATTTCGGTCGTCGTGCCGTGCTACGACGAGAATGAAGTGATCGATAGCTTTCATGCTGCCTTGACCGCTGAACTCGAGCTGGTCGGTGAGCCCTATGAGATCTGCTATGTCGACGACGGCAGCGGCGACGGTACGGCAGAACGGCTGAGGGAATTGGCGGCCACCGCGCCGCAGGTGCGCTACACCTCCTTCAGCCGGAACTTCGGCAAGGAAGCCGCGCTGCTCGCCGGCATGCGCATGTCCCGGGGCGCCGTGGTCGTCCTCATGGACGCCGATCTGCAGCACCCCCCAGAGCTCATGCACCGCATGCTGGAGCTGTACCGGCGTGGCTACGACCAGGTGGTCGCACGCCGCGACCGCGCCGGGGAAGGCGTCGTGCGGACCGCGGTCAGCCGGGCGTACTACCGTCTCGTGCGCCACTTCATGGACGTCGAGGTCGTGGACGGCGCGGGCGACTTCCGCCTGCTGTCGCGGCGCGCGGTGGACGCCGTCCTGTCGCTCCCGGAGAGCAAGCGCTTCTCGAAGGGGCTCTTCTCATGGGTCGGCTTCGACACGGTCAATTTCACCTACCGCAATGTGCGTCGGGCGGCCGGGCGGTCCAAGTGGGGCGGCCGACGGCTCATCGACTACGGCATCGACGGGCTGCTCTCCTTCAACAGCCGTCCGCTGCGGCTCGCGATCCACACCGGCATGTGGCTGTTTCTCTCCGCCCTCGTCTACGCGTTCTGGATCGTCATCAACGCGGCGGTGAACGGCGTCGACACGCCCGGATACGCGACACTCATTACCGCCATCGTCGCGCTCAGCGGCATCCAGCTCGCCGTACTCGGCATCATCGGCGAGTACGTGGGCCGCATCTACCACGAGGCCAAGCGCCGCCCGCACTACGTAGTGCGCGAGACAAACGAGTCGGCCCCCCTGCGCCCCACCCGCGTTCTCCCCGTCGCCGGCGCAGCAGCACAGACCAAGTCATGAACCCGCCCGCCCCACGGGATGCTCAGCACTATCCCTGGCGCCAGAGGAGTACGAAGCCGTCCTGCTCGGCGACCGTGCGGTAGCCCCTGCTGCGGACATCATCCAAGCTGCTCTCCCTCATCTGCAGCCCATTGACCTGCAGCCGATACGGCGGCGCCAGAGTGTCCACCATGATCCACTGTGGATTGGGGCGGCTTTCTGGCCAGCCGTAGAGGCTGACGCTCGTACGGTTGGCGAGGTGGGGTACCAGCTTGTTGGACACCTGGACCGTCACGCCGTCAGGGATTTGGTCCATCAGCCTGTGGGCGACAGCGATGCGAGGGTCGGTCCGCCACATGGCCGGCTCGAACAGCCGCCACAGCGCAAACTGCGGCAGCAGCAGCAGGCTGATCGCGGCACAGGCCGCGACGTGCCGACGCACGCTTTTCTTACTCGAGTGCCGCCGGACCAGAGCGTCGATGAAGGCCGCGAAGACGATCGGCATCAGCACGAGCGAGTAGTGGTAGCCGGTGCCCCAGGGCTCGGGGTAGCTCGAAGCGAAGCGCCACAGCAGAGTCGGCAGCGCGACCCACATCAGCGGGGACCGCAAGGCCAGGCACAGGGTCGGCGCCAGCAGGAAAATGAGCGTGATGATCTTGGTCCCGGGGGTGATGAGACCGATCGTGTAGTGGTAGAGCAGGCCCCCCGACCCCCCGCTGCCGCCCGATACCCCCAGCCATTCCAGTCGGCCGAAGCCGCCCGCGGGGTTGAAGGACGGCAAGATCACCAGCACCTCCAGCAGGGTTCCGCCCATACCGATCGCGGCGGTGGTGATGCCGAGCCTGCGGTCGCCGCTCCGTACGATGAGGACTCCGATCACGGCCACCGTCAGCCCGAGGTCCTCCTTCACCAGCAGCAGCGGCAGGGCCCAGTACGCCGCCTGCCGCAGCCGGTCGTTCGCGAGGGCGGTCAGCGAGCACACGACGAGGGGCACGGCGAAGGCCACCTCGTGGAAGTCGAAGCCGACCCCACTGGCGATGCCCCAGGAGATGCCGTAGCAGATGCCGATGACTGCGGCCGCCCCGGAGCCCAGCGCCCGGCGCGCCCAGAGTGTCAGCGGCAGAACACTCACTGCGATCAATGCGGCTTGCACTGCGAGCAGGACCTTCGGTGACGCCCATAGCCAGTAGAGAGGGGCGATGAGGGCAAGAATGGGCGAGAAGTGGTCCCCCAGAACAGGGAAGTCGGGTCCCCTTACCTCGGAGACGGGCAGGTGCCCCGCGGCGTAGGAGCGCACGACCTGCTCGAAGATGGCCAGGTCGAAGCTATTGCTGAGCAGGCGCTCGTGGAGCCGCAGCGACAGCAGCAGATACGTGGAGAACAGCGCTCCGGTCAGAACCCACATCCACCACACGACGCGGGAACGATCGTTATCGGCGGGCCCGCCTACCGCGACGCCCTCTGGGGCCGAGTGCTCCGGCGGCCCCGTGAGGGTGGCGGTGGGAAGTGCTCGCATGGCCGTGCCTTCCGTGAGGCTGAGGCCATCAAGATGCCAGCAAGGTTCGACCCACGTCTCCGGAGCGCATCGTGGGTTGTCAGAATCCCCCAAACGGCCGAAGGCGCGGAGGCAGCGTCGCGCGGAGAGCGACTCCCCCGGCGTAGTCCTGGACGAACCGTCCCGACCCGTGACGTCCGCGTCCGATCGCCGACCCCCGCCAGGAGGACACCTTCTGACCTGGCAAAAGACCCGGATGCGGACATGCAGTCCCCGGCGGTCCTTGCCGATGCGGAGAGTCTCAGTCGTCGCTGCTGGCTCCCTCACCGACAGAATCTGCCGGGGGCCTGGCCAGAGCCGGGACAAGAGTCGCACGGGCCTTTGGACGTCTCCATAGGCGCTGCGGCTCTTTCCGGTTGTCCGGTGTATTGATGAGTTTCCTCCCTATTTCGCCCTAGTCAATACTTTTGCTCTACTTTCCCTAGGGCGGTATCCGGCCATTCGAGACCGGCCCCCGGACGTGTGGGGTGACGGCATGAACGGGATCGAGATCATGACCACGGCATCGCTCGGTGACACCAGCTATCTCCTGGTCAACGGCGACGAGGCCGCGCTGGTCGACCCGCAGCGGGACAGCTGGGGACTGATGGAGTCCTGTACGTCCAGGGGGGTGCGGATCCGGTACGTCCTGGAGACGCATGTGCACAACGATTACGTCTCCGGTGCGCTGGAGGTCCGCGCGGCGACTGACGCCACGGTGGCCGGCCCGGCCAGCGCGCCGTATGCCTTCGATCATCTGCCGCTGGTGGAGGACGACGAGATCGTCGTCGGAGACCTGACCGTGCGGGCGATGGAGACGCCCGGGCACACGGCGGAGCACACCTCGTACCTCGTTTTCGACGACACACGACTGGCGCCGACGGCCGTCTTCACCGGAGGCAGTCTGCTCGTGGGCGGTGCGGGCCGTACCGACCTGTCCGGTGACGACCGTACGGAGGTAGCTGGCCAGAGCGCAGTTCCGTTCGCTGCGGCGACTTTCGCTGCTGCCGGACGCCACCCGGGTGCTGCCGACGCACGGAGCAGGCAGCTCCTGCGCGGCCGGACCCTTGTCAGCGGACAGGACCACCACCATGGGCGCCGAGCGGCGTACCAACCCCACGCTGACCATCCAGGACGAGAAGAAGTTCGTCAGCCAACGGTTGTCGGGCCTGGCGCCGTACCCCGCCTATTACCACTACATGGCACCGATCACCGGTCCGGACCGGAGGTACTCGGTGGCCCGCCCACGCTCCGGGCGCTCACGCCGAGCGTGATGGAGGGGCTGGTCGGGGGCGGTGCTCAGATCGTCGACGGCCGCGACCGCAGAACCTTCGCCGCGGCCCATCTGCCCGGGTCGCTCTGCGACGAGCCGACCGACCGCTTCGCCGGCCTGGTCGGCGAGGTCGTCCCGTTCGGCACGCGCCTGGTGCTGGTGCTGCCGGAGCCGGCCGCGAGCGCGGCCGACGAGGCGGTGATCCAGTTGCTGCGGATCGGATACGAGAACGTCGCGGGAAATCTGTCGGGTGGTGTCGACGCCTGGCAGGCAGCCGGCCGGCCGCTGCGTTCTTTCCGTACCGCGGACGTGCTCGAACCGGCCGGGCACATCGCCGAACGGCTGGTGCTCGATGTGCGGCCGGAGCGCCCCGAGGGCGGAATTCCGGGCACGATCGCCGTGCCACTCGCCGAACTGCCCAGGCGGCTCGGCGAGATGCCCAGGGAGCGCGAGATCTGGACGGTCTGCGGGAGCGGCCGCCGGGCGACCGTCGCGGCCAGTCTGCTCGACCGGGTCGGCATCCCCGTGACGGCCGTGGTCAGCGGTGGCGTGGGGGACTTGACGGCGCACGCCTGAGAACGGCGCACGCAGGGGAGCGGCACACGCATGGGAGCGGCCGGCAACCGAATGCTCGTTGAGTAGCAAATGAGATGGCCTCTTCGGTTCGATGGCGCCCGCGCCAGGGGTGCGGCCATTCGGAGGATTCTGACCACACAGGAGGTAACTCGGAGTCAAGTATTCGAGGTTGCTGGCATCTTGAGGGTCCTCAGCCTCAGCTTTTGGAAGGCACGGTCATGCAAGCACCCCCCGCCGGCACCGCCACGCGCCCACCGCAACAATCAGATTTCGGCAATCAGACGGAAGCGAAGCCGTCTCACAGAAGTCAATCCCAAGTCGAATGGTGGATCTGGGTTCTGGCGGGGGCGCTGTTCTTCGCGTACATGGCATTGTCCCTGCGTATCCATCAACGGATGCTTTCCAACAGTTACGACCTGGGAATCTTTGAACAGGTCGTCCGCTCCTACGCGGATGGGCACCTGCCCGTCTCCGAGCTGAAGGCACCGGACTTTCCCGTCCTGGGGGACCACTTCTCTCCCATTCTGGCTCTTGTGGCACCTTTCTACTGGCTGTGGCGATCGCCGAACGCCTTGCTTGTGGTGCAGGCGGCGCTGGTCGCCGCCAGTGTTGTGCCTCTGGCTGTCTGGGCACGCCGAGAGCTGGGCTCCACGGCCGCCGCGGTTATCGGCATCTGCTACGGCATCTCCTGGGGGCTCGCAAGTGGGGTCGGCTTTGACTTCCATGAAGTGGCCTTCGCCGTTCCCCTCCTCGCGTTTTCACTGACCGCTCTCGGGAGTGACCGACTGCGCGCCGCGGCGTATTGGGCTCTGCCCTTGCTGCTGGTGAAGGAGGACCTCGGGCTCACGGTGGCCATGATCGGTCTCGTCATTGCCCGGCGCGGCGACCGCAAGCTCGGGATCATCACCGCTTCAGCCGGTCTGGCCGGCTCGCTGCTGGCGCTGCTGGTGTTTCTGCCGGCCGCCAATCCGAGTGGGTCATTTGCCTATTGGTACTGGCTGGACAGCCCGGGAGGCAGTGAAGGCGGGCTGACGGATCTGCTGTACAAAAACACGATCGGTCTCATCACCCCCGCGACCAAGATTTCGACTTTCGTGCTCGTGCTGGCCCCAACCCTGTTCCTGGCCTTGCGATCCCCGCTGCTGTGGATTGCACTGCCGACTCTGCTGTGGCGCTTCGCCTCAGGCAACACATTTCACTGGGGAACCGGCTACCACTATTCGCTGGTGCTGATGCCGATCGTCTTCGCGGCTTTCCTCGACGCCCTGATCCGACGGCGCTCAAGTACAAGCAGTCTGCGCCGTTACCTCGCGGGCTCTGCTGCGATGAGCCTCTTGATTCTTCCGCAGTTTCCGTTGTGGCAGCTGGTCCAGCCGGGAACCTGGCGAACAGATCCCCGCATCGCTGTGGCCCACAGGCTGATGGACCAAATCCCCGACGGCGCCACGGTCCAGGCATCCAATCAACTGGTACCCCAGCTCACCAACCGTACGAGCGTCAGCCTCTACGGCTGGCGCGACAGCCGCCCCAATCCTCAGTGGATCATCGTAGACACCTGGGTGCCGCGGGATAAGCACTGGCCGCTGAATGTAATCGAGGAGAAAATGTCCCTGGACCGCGCCCGCACTCAGGGATATCGCACCGTGGCTGACCAAAATGGCTTCGTACTGCTCAGCCGCACGGGCTAGTCAGACATCAAAGGCGGTCCAGTGGGGCGCTGGTCGGACTTGGCCGGCACCCCACCGGACGTCACCCACTGCTCTCACGCGGGCTTTTGATCGCTGCCTACCGAACACTTACCGACTTGATGATGACGGCCTCCTTCGGCCTGCCATCGGTGGATCCGTCCCGCGTCCCGTTCTCGGCGATTTCCTTCAATACGTCCAACCCATCGACGACTCTCGCGAACGGAGTCCAATCAGGCTGCATGTGGTATTCGGGATCGGCGTAGGTGATGAAGAACTGGCTGCCATTCCTGCCAGGAACCGCCTTGGACATCGCCACGGTGCCGGCCGAATATTTGGCTCCGTCCAGATTCTCGTCCCGGAAGAAGTACCCTGGATCAGCCTTGCCTTCTCCTGTGGGGTCCCCGCATTCCAATACGAAAATCCCTTGGGTGGTTACGCGGTGGCACTTACTGCCGTCGAAGTACCCCTTCTTGGCAAGGAAGGAGAACGAGTTGGTGGCGCAGGGGGCATTGCCGGTCAGGGCCTCGATGGTGACGGTTCCCATGTTGGTGGCCAGTTTGGCCTCGTACGGCCGGGCCGCCGATTTGGCGTCGAAGGCCGGGATACCCATGGACTTTTTGCCGCCGGTCGGTGTGTAGGAACATGGGGCCGCCGCCGGCGACTTCGCATCGGCACTGCGGCCGGTCAGGGAGACAGCTGTCCAGACCAGCCCTGAGCAGGACGCGGTGACCGCGAGTGCGATCGTCGCCGCCCTGACCATGCGCCTCCTGCTCTTTGTGACTTCATTCAGCTTTCCCGGCCAATCTCTGATGGACATTCGAGCCTCGATGTGGGTGGGTGGCAGTGGATGATGCGAAACGGAGCGTATCCAGGCGCCTTTGGATCGGTTACGCCGACACGCGCCGTTCCCGCGCCAACCCGGCGCGCGCGCAAAGGTGGTGCGCAAACCGGCCCGGATTGACCACCCGGCTCCGGCCACAACTGTCATCTGTTTTTAGGAGGATGGTCCCGGCCGCATTTCTGTCCGCTGCTTACCGACCTGAATCGACTGGCTGTTTCGACGGCTCGGCGGCGGGTGTTCCAGAAGCAGCCGAGTTCCCGAAGACCGCGATCCATCACCGCGCCAGTAGTGCCGCACGCCGGTATTGCCGCGGGGCGCGGCCGCCCGCGGGTGTCGCGGGCAGCCTCGCAGGGGGCGGCAGTCGCGGGATTCGGGCTGGTCCGGGCTGGTCCGGGCTGGTCCGGGCCGCTCCTGAGGCGCGGTGGGCAGGCGTGGGCGACCATGGAGGGGATCAGGTGCAGCGGCGAGACGTGGAGCGACGCTCCTGGCCCTGCCGAGCCTTGTCGGGAGGCCTTATGGAGTACCCGGAAAGGTACGAGCTGATATTTCAGGCGTCCGCCGTGGAGGACGACGTCGTGATCGTCCGGCGCACCGAGAGAGCGGGAGCGGGCGGATATCCGATCTACGAGGACGAGACGGGGATCGTGCGCGCCGAGATCAGTGACCGAGGAGAGGTACGGATGGTGGCCAGTGGAGGACATCAAGCGCCGGGGACTCCGACGGCGCGGGCACTCGGCTGACGCGGTGCGGCCGGCGGTGCGCCCGGCAGTGCGGCTGACGTGCGGTCGCTCTTTGACGGTCCACTCGGGCGGCCATGTGGCCGCTCGGCTCCCGTCCCGTCCGTCGGCCCGCCGCGCGGGCGGGCCGAGGGACGGCGCAGGCTCCCTCTGGAGGTGAGCTCATGAACCCCCGCAAGGTGCCGGCCCGGTGGGCGGAGCCTCTCCAGCCCCCACCCGGCTACTTCGGAGCGGAAGACACTCCGCCCGACGAGACGCGGCGGCGCCTCATCCTCGACTGGGCGGTGAATCAGCGGATCGCCAGCGGCTGGCGCGTCGAATCCCGCTCCGAGACGCAGGCGGTCATGGTCCGCGGCGAACCGGTGAACCATGTGCTGCACGCCATCCTCAGCCTCGTCACCTGCTTTTTGTGGGTCGTCGTGTGGGCCGTGCTCACCGTGCTGAACAGGGTCGAGCGGGTCGCCCTCACGGTCGATGCGCAAGGGCACGTCGTCGCTGTGCACGCTCCGCGGTCCTGAGCCGTCCCGGCACTCCGAGTCACCTCGCCGGCGCCGTCCTTGCCGAGGCCGGCGGCGCCGCGAAAGCCAGGCGGCGGTGAGCGCGGCGGAGCATCAGGCGGGACATGAACGGGTGGAAGCGGCGGACCACCGCGAAGTAGAGCCTGCCACGCCGGTTGTGGGTCTTCACCACCGTGGTGAGCGTGACTTTGTCGTCGGCGATCAGGACCGAGGCGCGGAAGTCCAAGTGGCTCGCGTCCTCGCCCAGCAGGAGCTCGTTCGACGCGGTCGCCCGGACCGCATAAGGGAGGACGCCGCGCCAGGCCTCGGGGTCGCGGGGCATGCCCGGGTTCAGAGGGAGTTGCCAGGCATCCGCGAAGTCCGGGGCGGCGAAGGCCTGGTGGGCCAGTTCGGCCTCACGCGGCACACCCGTCGCGGTCGGACGGTCCCAGATCATGCGGCGCATCAGACGTGCTCGCCGGGACCAGCGGTACGGGCGGCGCAGGCCGGACGGGGACACGGCGCGCTCGATGTTGTCGATGAGCTCCTCGATCATCGTGTCGTGCATCGGGCGGATCACCAGGGTCCAGAGCAGCCATGATCTGAGGCCCTGCTCCTGTTCGAGCACGTGGCGGACGCGGCAGCGGTCCCCGTCCAGCGGTTCTACGGCGAGGGCGTGGAAGCCGTTGGACGGCGGGGCGAAGTCGAAGCGGATGCTATGGCCGGGGTCGTACGCGCTCACCGAGTAGCGGATGAAGCCGTGACCGCCGTTCGCGCCGGCAGCGAGCGGGCCGTCGAAGAGGATCGGCGGCCAGACGGGGCTCGGGCTGAGCGGGTCGTCCTGGGAGGAAAGGCGGTCGAGCAGGGCGCCGACCACCTCCGGTGAGGCCTGAATTATGCGTTCATGGACGTTTCGTGCCGTGCGCATCCCGCACCTCCGTACGGTGGCGTATGTTTCACCGTACGGTAGCGTATGGACATGGCACGAGCAGAGCAGGCACGGCAGTCAAGGGGACCGGGACGCAAGAGACTCTCGGCGCGCGACTGGGCCGACGCGGCGCTCGCCGCCATCGGCGAGCGCGGGCTCGCGGCTGTCGCGGTGGAGCCGCTGGCCGCCCGGCTCGGAACGACCAAGGGCAGCTTCTACTGGCACTTCACCAACCGGGAAGCGCTGATCGAGGCCGCGCTCAGCCGGTGGGAGGAGATCTGTACCGAGGAGATCATCACCGCCATGGAGTGCGAGCCGGACCCCGAGAAGCGGCTGCGAACCCTCTTCGCCCAGGCGACCGCCTCAGCCGCCGAGGATCCGCTCGAGGTCTCCCTGCTCGCCACCGCCGACCATCCCCAAGTGGCGGTCGTGCTACGGCGGGTGACGGAGCGTCGGGTCGGCTATGTGGCGCACCTCTTCGAGGAACTGGGTTTCCCGCCGGACCAGGCACGGCAGCGCGGACTGCTCGCGTACACCAGCTATCTCGGGCACACCCAGCTGAGCCACGCCGTACCGCAGGCCCTCCCCGTCGGGGCCGAGCGCGGCGACTATCTGGAGTCCATGATGGACAACCTGCTGCGCCGCGCATAGAGCTGCGCCGCCTACAGAGCTGCGCCGCGCATGGACGGCTCAGCCCGAGGCCCCGGGCCGGGATCGGACCAGGATCAGGATCAGGCTGAGGCGCGCTTCTTCGCGGTGGCCTTCTTGGCCGTGGTCTTCTTCGCCGCCGACTTGGCCGCCGTGGACTTGGTGGCGGTCGCCTTCTTCGCCGTCGACTTGGTCGCCGTCGACTTGGCCGCCGTGGACTTGGTGGCGGTGGACTTGGTCGCCGTGGACTTGGTGGCACCGGACGCCGTCTTCTTCGCCGCCGTCTTCTTCGCCGCCGTCGCCGTGGACTTCTTCGCGTCGGCACCGCCCGACTTCGGCGCGGCCGCCGCCCGCTTGCGCCCCTTGATCGGAGTGACCTCGGCGACCTCCCCGCCCTCCTCGCCCCGCGCCTCCTTCGCCGCGCGCACGCTGCTCTCCAGCGCGGCCATCAGGTCGATGACCTTGCCGGGGGCGTGCTCCGCCGGTGCCGCCTCGGGCAACACGCCGCCACCCTCCACCTTGGCCGCGATCATGGCCTCGACCGCCTCCCGGTAGTCGTCGTGCAGCGAGTCCAGGTCGACTTCGCCGAGGGTGTTCATCAGCGCGTCGGCCAGGTCGAGTTCGGCCTCGCGGACGGTCACCTCGGTGTCCGGCGCGACGTCCTGCGGGCTGCGGATCTCGTCCGGCCAGAGCAGACCGTGCATGGCGATCACATTGTCGACGACGCGCAGCATGCCCAGGCGCTCCCGGCCGCGCAGCGCGAATTTGGCGATGGCGACCTTCTCGCTGCGCTTGAGCGCCTCGCGCAGAAGTGTGTACGGCTTGGCGGCCGGGATGCCGTTGGCCGACAGGTAGTACGCCGCGTCCATCTGGAGCGGGTCGATCGACGACGCCGGCACGAAGGCGACGATCTCGATCGTCTTCGCCGTGGGCAGCGGGAGCGCGCCGAGGTCCTCGTCGGTAATCGGGATGAGTGATCCGTCGGCGGCCTCGTACGCCTTGCCGATCTCGGCGGCCGTCACTTCCTTCTCCTCCAGCTCGCAGACCTTGCGGTAGCGGATCCGGCCGCCGTCGGCGGGGTGGATCTGGCGGAACGAGATGGCGTGGTTCTCGGTGGCGTTGACGAGCTTGATGGGGATGCTGACCAGCCCGAAGGAGATCGCACCGTTCCATATGGATCGCACGTTTCATCCCTTTCATCCGAAATCGTGGGATTCATGGGATTCTCATCGTATGACGCCGATCACGGAAGTGGAGGGGCGACGCCTGGCGCTCACCAACCTGGAGAAGGTCATCCACCCCGCCACCGGAACCACCAAGGGCGAGATCCTGCACTACTACGCCACCACGGCGGGCGCGATCCTCGCACATCTCGCCAACCGTCCGGTGTCCTTCCTCCGGTACCCGGACGGGCCGGACGGGCAGCTGTTCTTCACCAAGAACCCGCCACCCGGTACGCCGTCCTGGGTACGCACCGCCGCCGTACCCCGCTCGGAGGACAAGAACGCGCGGCAGGTCGTCATCCAGGACCTGTCGTCGCTGATGTGGGCGGCGAACCTCGTCGTGGAGTTCCATACGCCCCAGTGGCAGGCGGACGAGCCGGCGGTCGCCGACCGTATGGTCTTCGACCTCGATCCGGGCGCGCCCGCGACGATCGTCGAATGCTGTGCCGTTGCGCTGTGGCTGCGCGAGCGGCTGGCCGCGGACGGACTGCACGCGTACGCCAAGACCTCGGGCTCCAAGGGGCTGCACGTCCTCGTGCCGCTGGAGCCCACCCCTTCCGAGAAGGTCTCCGCGTACGCGAAGAGCCTGGCCGTTGAGGGCGAGGCCGCACTGCCGGGGCTGATCCTGCACCGGATGGCCCGCTCCCTGCGGCCCGGGAAGGTCTTCGTCGACCACAGCCAGAACGCCGCCGCGAAGACCACCGCGGCGCCCTACACGCTGCGCGCCCGCGCCGAGCCGACCGTCTCCACGCCGGTGACCTGGGAAGAGGTCGAGGCACAGCAGAACCTCGACTTCCGGATCGGCGACATCGCGCCACGGCTGGCGCGGTACGGGGATCTGCTCGGCCCGCTCATCAATCTCAACCGGGCCGGGCCACTGCCATGAGCAGCGCGCCGAGGCCCCCGCTGAAGGTGGCGCTCGCCGAATCGGTGAGCGTGCTGCCGCGCGGCCACGGCCTGGCGTACGAGCCGAAGTTCGACGGCCACCGGATGGTGATCTTCCGGGCCGGTGGCAAGGTGGTGCTCCAGGCCCGTTCGGGACGGATCGTCACCTCGGCCTTCCCCGATCTCGCGGATGCGGCACGGCAGTTGCCGGACGGCACGGTTCTGGACGGCGAGGTGGTGGTCTGGACGGAGGGCCGTACGGACTTCGCCGCCGTACAGAAGCGCGCGGCCGCCACACCCGGGCGCGCGCCCACTCTCGCGCGCCGGCTGCCCGCTTCGTACGCGGCCTTCGATCTGCTCGCCGAAGGGGGCGAGGATCTGCGGCGGCTGGCGTACGAGAAACGGCGCGCGCGACTGGTCGCTCTGCTCGGCCCGCTCGGTCCGCCGCTGCAGGCCGTACCGATGACCCTGGACGCCGAGGAGGCCGCCACCTGGTTCGAGACCCTGCCCGCGATCGGCGTCGAGGGGCTGGTGGTCAAGCGCCTCGACCAGACCTATCGGAGCGGCACGCGCGCGTGGCTGAAACTGCGGCACACGTATGCGCGCGATGCGGCGGTCGTCGGCTTCACCGGCACTCCGGCGTGGCCGGCCGCGCTGGCGCTGGCACTTCCGGACGACGACACCCCGGTGGTGTCGAGTCCGCTCGCTCCGGCACTGCGCGCACAGGCGGCGGTCGCGCTGCACGGGCGGGCGACCGGCGAGACCGGGACGGCGATGGCGATCGGGGTGGGCGAAATCGCGTACCGAACCGTTGAGCCGGGAGTGACGGCCGAGGTGGAGCAGGGGACGACGCGGCACACCGTCACCACGGTGCTGCGGCTGCGGCTCCCTCAGGATCAGGATCGGGATCACACCTGAGCCAGAATCAGGAACAGTAATCAAGTTTGACTAGCTTACCACCGGGGATACCTTCCTCAAGTGGTCAAACTTGAAGAGGAGACGGCGTGACCGTTCTGCCCGACACCGGATACACCCCCACCCCCGAGGAACTGGCGAGCATCGAGGCGTGGTTCGCCGCGTACGACGCACACAGCGCCAAGCGCGAGGTCGAGCGCATGGCGGACCTCGCCGTCTTCCCGCTCAACCTGGTCAGCGACGACTCGGCGGGCAACGGCGCCTCCGCACAGTGGGACCGGCAGCAGTTCATCGAGACCATGGGCCAGGTGATGGGTGACGGCAGTGACGACATCACCTTCGAGTCGACGCGTACGCCCGTCTTCCTCTCCCCCGCCATGGCCGTCGTCTTCACGGACTCGACGATGACCATGGACGGACGGACGCAGCAGCTGCGGTACGCCGACATCCTGATCAGGCGGGACGGGACGTGGGCGTTCCAGACCATGCTCCAGGGCGGCTGGGGCGACAACCTCCGCTGACCGCAGACCGCCGACCGCCGACCACTCGCTGCTGACTGCTGACCGCTGACGCGTGATGCGACGCAACGTCAGACGCGCAGCCAGCTGCGGCGGTCGCGCGCCGTCGCGTACAGCGACTCGATGTCCGCGGGCTTCAGTACGCCGCCGAGCCTCGTCAGCGCAGGCACCTCGTCGTCCCGCAGAATCCTTACGTCCGGCGGTGCGGGCACCACGTCCAGCCGCGCCGCTCCGACCACGGCGAGCACCGGGCGTACCGCGGCCGTCAGCGCGAGCGCGGCGCGCTCGGCCCGGCGGCGGGCCAGGCGCAGCTGTGGGACCGGCTCTCCGCGGCCGACCCGGACCATGGGGTCGGCGATCCGCACCCGCAGCCGGCGGGCCTGGAGCGTGTGCACGGCCAGCACCCCGGCGGGCCCGATGACGAGATGGTCGATGTGCTCGGTGCCGGGCAGCGGAACCGAGTGCAGGATCCGCCAGCCCGCGCCCTCCAGCCGGTCGAACTCGCCGCCCAGCAGCTGCTGCGCGGCGAGTTCGGCGCGGCGCGGATCCTGGCGGAAACGGTGCCCGGCGGGGAGATGGTCCAGTTCGGCGTGCAGCGCCTCGCCGGGACGGTTGGGGGCCAGGTCGTCGTCGGGGTGCAGAGACAGCCTGGCGAGGTCGGCGGAGGTGGGGACGGGCGGCGGACCGACGGTCACATCGTCGGTGAGATACGGGGCGAGGGCTGCCAGCACATCGGCACGGTGGCGGTCGGAGACCAGGCTGACCCGGCCGGTGTCCCGGTCGTACCAGGCGATGCTCCGGCCGTTCGGCAGGCTGACGTACAGCCGGTCCCGGCCCTGCCTGCGTGCTGGTGTGACGCGCAGTCCCGTCATGCCACCACCCCCCGACCATGGGAACAGCCCACGTGCCTTCGGGGCAATAACCCCGCGATGTCCGAGCTGTGGTGCACACTCTCCCCAAGCGCACAGTTCTTGGGAGGGGGCAAGCGTGTTCGGGGGGATCGACGAGGTCGAGTGGGCCGCACTGGGGCATGCCTACGGCCCGGCGGACGATGTGCCGCAAATGCTGCGCGGACTGGCTTCCGCGGACCCGGCGGAGCGCGAGACGGCGCTCGACGGGATGTACGGGGCGGTGCACCACCAGGGCGATGTGTACGACTCGACGCTCGCCTGTATCCCGTTCCTTCTCGAGCTCGTGGCGAATCCAGCCGTCCAGGACCGGGGCGGCATCGTCGAGTTGCTGACCAGCATCGGCGGCATCGATCTGGACGGCGACGACGAACTGGACCCGGATGACGAGGAGTTCGAGTACGCCGCGAACTACGCGATGGCCGCGTCGGCCGTGACCGCCGGCGCCGACGCCTTCCTGGGGCTGGTCGACGCCGACGACCGCGGGGTGCGGCTCGCCGCGCCGCTCGCGCTCGCCACGCTGCACGACGATCCCGAGCTGGTGCTCGGTCTGCTGCGGGCCCGGCTGGGCGTGGAGCCGGACGCGGAAGTGCGGTTCGCCTGCGTCGAGGCCGCGGGCCGGATAGCGCTGCGGCACGAGTATCTGGCGCGCGGGGTGGTGCCATGGCTCTCCGGCCTGACCCGGGTGTCGTACGGCGCGGGGCTGCGGCTGGCCGCGCTGGCGCAGCTCGCCCGCTGCGCGCCGGGGGCGCTGCCCACCGATGTCGTACCGAGCGTGGCCGGCCTGCTGCGCGAGCTGCGCGCCGAGCCGGTGGTGACGGCGCAGGCCGCCGAGCGGCCGTCGACGCCGACACTCATCGGGCAGCTGCGCGAGCGCCACGAGGCGGATACGGCGGGCCGCCACGCCCCCTGGACCGCGGATCTGCTCCGTACGCTGCACTCCGGTCTCGGCGATCGCGTCGATGACCGGACAGCGCTGCTGACCGATCAGCTGTGCAGCCCCGACTGGGGGCAGCGGATCGACGCCGTACGGATGAGCAGCGGGCTGCTGCGGACCTGGCGCGGTGCGTA
This sequence comes from Streptomyces sp. NPDC002730, assembly GCF_042888805.1. Taxonomy (NCBI): domain Bacteria; kingdom Bacillati; phylum Actinomycetota; class Actinomycetes; order Kitasatosporales; family Streptomycetaceae; genus Streptomyces; species Streptomyces sp. NPDC002730. Next base: position 995,002 of record NZ_JBIAQG010000001.1, on the reverse strand, counting down.
CGAGGAGCTGGTCGGCCTGATCGGGGAGCAGCTCGGCGACCCGGAGCCACGGCTGGCCGAGGCGGCCGCCGACGCGCTGGAGGAGCTGTTCTGTCTCGCCGGGCCCGCCGCGGACGCGCTGGCGGACCGGGTCGCCGCGGACCCCGCGGCCTGGGTGCGGGAGTGGGCGGGCGGGCCGCCGACGCTCGGCAGCGCGGTCACGGCGCTGGCACGGGCGGGTGACCGGCGCGCGGTGCCGGTGCTCGCGCTGGCGCTGGAGCGCCCCGAGGCGCCGAACGATCTGGGGTACGCGCTCGACCACCTGGGTGCGGCCGCCGCACCGCTCGTGCCCGCGCTGCGCCACCGCCTCGGCGAGATGGAGCTGGACGCCCGGCTCTACGACCGGGCGGGACCACTGCTGTACGGACTCACCGCCCTGCGGGCCGCCGACGCGGTGCCCGAGGTGCTGCGCATACTGCGGGGAGCGCCGGAGTACCGCAAGGAGTGGGTGACCGAGTCGGCGCTGAGGGCGCTCACCGCCTTCGGTCCGGCGGCAGTCGAAGCCGTGCCGGATCTACGCGCGATGCTGGGCTGCGGCGGCTGCTCGGCGGCCCTCTCGGCGCGGACCGCCGGCGCGCTCTGGGCGATCGAGGGTGACGCCGGGGCCGTACTGCCGGTGCTGCGCGCGGCACTGTCGGAGCGGGACTCCGCGGCCCGGCGCTCGGCGGCGACAGTGCTCGGCACGCTGGGGGCGGCGGCCGCCGAGGCCGCTCCGGCGCTGGGTGAACTGCTGCGGGCGGCCGAGCCATGGACCCGGGTGGACGCGGCGATCGCGCTGTGGCGCGTGACGCGAAATCCGGAGCGCCCGTGGCCGGTGCTGCTGGCGGCCTGGGAGGGGCAGGCGCACACCCGCGTGCCGACGGCCGAATGCCTGGCGGAGCTGACGGCCGACGGGGCGGAGGGCGCCGAGCGAATACTCCGCGGCGAGCTGGGATCCGCAAGACGTCATAACGCGATCGACGGCGGATACGGCAGTCATGACATCTTTACTGACGAGAAACTGCTGGCCCTGTGCCGGCAGGCACTTTCCACGGAGGGAACAGCATGATCATCTTTGGCACCAAGGGATACCTCTACCAGCTGGCGATAATGACGCTGGTGTGCGGGCAATGCGGCAACCCGTCCGCGCACACGCTCAGGAAGCGCGTCACGAAATTCACGCTGTTCTTCGTGCCGCTGTTCCCGTTCTCCTCGAAGTACGCGACGCAGTGCACGTTCTGCGGCGCGGAGGCGAGCGTGAGCAAGGAGACGGCGGAGCAGCTGCAGGTCCAGAGCGCGGGCGCGCAGGGCGGTCAGGGCGCGCAGGGCGGTCAGGCGTACGGGCAGCCGCAGCAGCAGCCCGGACAGCAGCCGTACCAGCACTGACGCCGGGCCGGGAGGCGGGCAGCGAGATCGGGGCGGACGGGGCAGCGGCGCACAGGGGCAGCGAGGTTCGGGGCGGACGCGTCGGCAGCCCGGCGTGTGCGGAGGACATCACCACCCGCAGCAATGCCGCGTAGCTCGCGGCGGGCCGCGGCCCCACCGCGCCCGGCGCCGCCGGGTGGACCGGCCTGAGCAGGCCTGCTGGTCCCCCGGTAGCGTCACCCCGGGCGGGAAAGGGGGTATCCGTCCTGGTGACGCATGACGACACGGCCGAACGCCCCCGCTAGGAGACCCTTGAGCCCGAGCTCGCACCGCCTGAGGTACGCGACGTACGCGGCGCTGCTGACGGCGACCGCGGCCGCGGTGCTGTCCGGCTGCGGCAACGAGGGCCGGATCAAGAGCGCGGGCGCGACCCCCACGGCCATCGGCCCGGTCCGCCTCTGGCCCGATCTGCCGCCCGTCACCGCACCTCCCAACGACTTCGGCGAGACGGACACGGAGCGCGTCCCCGGTATCAAGGTGCCGGGCGACGGCGTCCGCGCCCTGGACCCGGTCGCCGTGGTGCAGGCCGAGGCCGACGCCTACCCCGACGAGTACGCCGGTATGGACGGGCGTTACCAGGAGACCGTCGCGAAGCTCCACACCTGCAAGGGCAAGCCGAAGTCCTGCCCGGTGCTCAAGCCGTACTACCGCGATCTGACCGGCGACGGCCGGGAGGAGATGATCGTCGGCATCAGGATGCCCGAGCAGCAGACGTCGGTGCGCTGCTACATGCCCGGCAAGGGCGGGCTGACCCGGATCATGTCCACCTCGGACCAGCTTGTCAGCGTGAATCTCGCGGGCCGTGACGTGATCCTGCGGTCGGTCTCGGCCGGCATCCCCGGATACGAGTACCGGACCGCATGGTCCTGGGACGGCCAGCAGGGTGCAATGCTTCCCACCAGCGACGAGATCGTACGGGTCAAGCCGCCCCGCTCCCCCGCGCACAAGGCCTCGGCGGGCGCGTCGTGAGACGGCTGCGGCTGCCGCGCTGGGCCGCGACCCTCACCTGGAAGGCCGCGGTCTTCATCACCGTGATGTGCTGCGCACTCGCCGCGATGCTGGGTGCGCTGGTGCATGTCGCGGTGACCCGGCAGACGGTGGATCAGGCGCGGGAGAAGGCTCTCGGCCGACTGGTCGACGTGACACGGGCCTACGAGGCGGGCGAGCCGATGCGCCCGCACGCGGGCGTGGATCCGCCGGGCCTGCCCCGGTCGCTGCGTGAGCTCGCCGTCGGCGGGAAGCGCGGCACGATGGTCGCCGACTTCCGGGGCCGCCCCACCATGTGGGCGGCGGGGCCCGCCGACGGACGGGCCATCGCCGTCCAGGTCGACTACACCCTCAGCGCCGACACGATCACCGGTCTCGACCAGGCGATCGTCGGCTCCTCGGTGCTGGCGATCGGCGCGACCTTGCTGGTGGGCGCCTTCGCCGTCACCCGGGTCACGCGGCGGCTGCATCTGACCGCGCAGGTGGCGCGGAGGATCAGCGCCGGCGATCTGGACGCCCGCGTCAACGACCCACGTACCAAGAACCCTTCGCGCCCCCAGGACGAGGTGGCCACGGTCTCCGGCGCCCTGGACACCATGGCATCGTCCCTGCAGGGCAAGCTGCTGAGCGAGCAGCGCTTCACCGCCGATGTGGCGCACGAGCTGCGCACTCCGCTGACCGGACTGTCCGCCGCGGCCGAGCTGCTGCCGGAGGGCCGTCCGGCCGAGCTGGTACGGGACCGGGTCCGGGCGATGCGTTCACTGACCGAGGATCTGCTGGAGATCTCCCGGCTGGACGCGGGCAGCGAGACGGTGGACCTGGATGTGCACGAGCTGGCGCATCTGGCCGAGCGGGTGGTGCGGGCCTCCGCGACGGACACGGAGGTACGGGTCGTACGCGATGCGACGGTCGAGACCGACAGGCGGCGTCTCGAGCGGGTGCTCGGCAATCTCGTCGCCAACGCCCACAACCACGGGCAGCCGCCGGTGGTGCTGACCGTGGACGGCGGGGTGGTGACGGTCGGCGATCACGGGGCGGGCTATCCGGAGTATCTGCTGGAGCACGGGCCGCAGCGGTTCCGTACGGACGGCGGCAGCAAGGGGCACGGGCTCGGACTGACCATAGCGGTCGGGCAGTCGGCGGTGATCGGCGCGGAGCTGCGCTTCCTGAACGCGCCGGAGGGCGGTGCGGTCGCCCGGCTCACGCTTCCCGAGTACATACCGTTCGTGAGCGACGGCGAAGCCGCCGCTCAGCCGTGCGCGGAGTGACGCGTCGCCAACATCGGCTCTGCGCCCCGCTGGTATCCAAACGCTGACGCTCCGTCGACTCTTCCGCACACTCTTCTTCGACGCCCTATGACATAAAGGGACATAAGGCTTGCGTCTTGCTACGTTGCGTGGCATGACCGCAACGACGGCGGACGCTCCCCCGCCCGATCTACGCCTCCCCAAGCGGCGGGGTGTCGAGCTCTCGCTCCTCGTCTGCGCCGTCCTCATCTCCGTCTACGGCTATGTCGACGTGGGCCTGACGAAGAGCGGCGCCGTGCCGCCGGACGCCGCGCACTACGGAGCGGGCCTCGGCGTGCTGGCCCTCCTCGCCCACCTCGCCGTCCGCTACCGCGCCCCGTACGCCGACCCGCTGTTCCTCCCCATCGCGGTCCTCCTCAACGGCCTCGGCCTGGCGCTCATCTACCGTCTCGACCTGGAGACCCCGAGCAACGCGGCCGCGCCCACCCAGCTGATCTGGTCCACCCTCGGCGTCGCCCTGTTCATCGCCGTCGTCGTCTTCCTGCGCGACCACAGGATTCTGCGACGGTACGCGTATCTCTCGGTCGTCTCTGCCCTTGTGCTGATGCTCGTACCGATCCTCTTTCCCGCCGTGAACGGCGCCAAGATCTGGATCCGGATCGGCGGACTCTCCTTCCAGCCGGGCGAGTTCGCCAAGATCCTGCTCGCCGTGTTCTTCGCCGCGTATCTCGCCGCCAACCACAACGCCCTTGCGTACACCGGCCGCAGAATCTGGAAGCTTCAGCTGCCCACCGGCCGCGTGCTCGGCCCCATCGTCGCGATCTGGCTGCTCAGCGTCGGCGTTCTGGTGCTCGAGCGGGACCTCGGCACCTCGCTGCTCTTCTTCGGGCTCTTCGTGATCATGCTGTACGTGGCGACGGGCCGGACCGGCTGGATCGCCGTCGGGCTGCTGCTCGCCGCGGCCGGCGCAGTCGCCGTCGGCTCCTTCGAACCGCATGTCCACAGCCGGGTGGAGGACTGGCTCAATCCCTTCGCCTCCATCGACGCCGGCGAGGGCCCTGGCCAGCTCGCCCAGTCGCTCTTCGCCTTCGCCGCCGGCGGGATGCTCGGCGCCGGACTGGGACTCGGCCACTCCATCCTCATCGGCTTCGCCGCCAAGTCCGACTTCATCCTTGCCACCGCGGGCGAGGAGCTCGGCCTGGTCGGCCTGACCGCGGTCTTCATGCTGTACGCGCTGATGGTGGCCCGCGGCTACCGCGCCGGACTGGCACTGCGCGACCTCTTCGGACGGCTGCTCGCCATCGGTTTCGCCTCGATCCTCGCGCTCCAGGTCTTCGTCATCGCGGGCGGCGTGATGGGACTGATCCCGCTCACCGGGATGGCGATGCCCTTCCTCGCGCAGGGCGGTTCGTCCGTGGTCACCAACTGGGTCATCGTGGCGCTGCTCATCCGGGTCAGCGACTCGGCCCGCGCACCGCATCCCGAGCCCGTCGAACCAGGTGTCGTCGCACCGGTCCTGGAGGGCGAACGGTGATCCGCTACATCCGGCGGGCCGCCGTCCTGTGTCTGCTGCTCCTGGTCGCATTGCTGGTCAACGCGGCTCGTGTGCAGGTCATCGAGGCCACATCGCTCGACAAGAATCCGGCCAACCGCCGACTGGTCATCGACCGTTACGACGAGCCGCGCGGCGACATCCTGGCCGGCGGCGGACCGGTCACCGGCTCCCAGGACACCGGCGAGCAGCTGCGCTACGAACGCACCTACACGCAGGGGCCGTTGTACGCCCCCGTCACCGGCTACGCCTCGCAGACGTACGGCACCTCGCTCATCGAGAACGCCGAGGACTCCATCCTCTCCGGTGCGTCCTCGCTGCTCACCCGGATCCCGTTCTGGAACGACCTCAGCCGCACGCAGCACCCCGGCGGCAATGTCGTCACCACCATCAAGCCCTCGATGCAGCAGGCCGCGTTCAGCGGCCTCAACAGCAGAAGGGGCGCGGTCGCGGCGATCGAGCCGTCGACCGGCAGGATCCTGGCACTGGTCAGCAGCCCTTCGTACGACCCCGGTCTGCTCTCGGGAACCGGGAAGCAGGTCACCGACGCCTGGACCAGGCTCAACGGTTCGAGCGTCCAGCCGATGCTCAACCGGGCCATCCGGCAGACCTATCCGCCGGGGTCCGCCTTCAAGATCGTGACGGCCGCGGCCGCGCTGGAGGCCGGCGTGGTCACCGACGTCGACGCGCCGACCGGCACGCCCGATCCGTATGTCCTGCCCGGCACCTCGACCACGCTCCCCAATGAGGCGAAGGGCTGCGGCAACGCCTCGCTCGCGTACGCCATCCAGTGGTCGTGCAACACCGTGATGGCACATCTCGGTGTGCAGGTCGGAATGCCCGGAATGCTGGACGCGGTCGACAGGTTCGGCTTCAACGACCGCGGGCTGACGATTCCCTCAGGCGTGGCCGCGTCCAACTTCGACGCCCGGATGACCGTCGACCAGCTGGCGCTCTCCTCGATCGGGCAGTTCGACACCGCGGCAACGCCGCTGCAGATGGCGATGGTCGCGGCCGCGGTCGCCAATGGCGGCGACATCAGACGTCCCTTTCTGGTGGACCGGGTGACCACATCGGACGGCCACACCGTCTCCCGGCACAGCCGGAAGTCGTACCACCGGGCGATGAGCCCCTCGACGGCGCAGCAGCTCCAGCAGCTGATGGTCGATGCCGTCGAGGAAGGCACCGGCGCGAAGGCCGGGATCGACGGGGCGAGGGTCGGCGGCAAGACCGGTACGGCACAGCACGGCATGGGCAACTCCGGTACCCCGTACGCCTGGTTCATCTCCTGGGCGCAGGCGGACCGCGCGTCCCGGCCGGCGGTCGCGGTCGCGGTGGTCGTCGAGGAGGCCGCAGCGGTGCGCGGCGAGATCAGCGGCGGTGGCAGCGCGGCGCCGATCGCCCGGGCGGTGATGGAGGCGGCGCTGCGAGACTGATCCCATGACGGTGGTGGAAGCGCTGGAGCGGATCGCGCGGCTGGACCCTGAACTGTGCGCCTTCGTCGAGGTGTGGCCCGAGCAGGCGCTCGCGCGCGAGGTGGACCCCGAACTCCCGCTGGCCGGACGCCCGTTCGCGGTCAAGGGACCGTCCGGCATCCATTCGTACGCGGCCCGGCGGCTGATCGCGGCGGGCGCGGTGACGGTCGGCTCGACGGCGGTGCCGGGCCCCGGCACGTACTGGCAGACCTGGGGTCTCGGCGCCCACGGTCGTACGGTCAACCCATGGCGTGCGGACCGTACGCCGGGCGGTTCATCGGCGGGCTCGGCGGTGGCGGTCGCGGCGGGGATGGTGGGGCTCGCCACCGGCAGCGACGGGGCCGGGTCGGTGCGGATCCCGGCGGCGTGGTGCGGAGTGTTCGGCCTGAAGACGACGAACGGGCTGCTGCCGTCCCCGGACCGGACGGGTCTGGCCTCGGCGGGCGTGTTGACCCGCTCGGCGGCGGACGCGCGGGCGTATCTGCGCTGTGTGCTGGACGGGTACGAGGACATGCGGGTGGAGTTGCCGGTACGGGCGCGCTGGTCCGCGGACCTGGGGTTCGCGCGGACGGAACCTGAGGTGGAGTCGGTGGCGCGGGCGGCGGCGGAACGACTGGCTGCGGCCGGAATCGTACGCCTCGACGGGCGGCCGCTCGCCCTGCTCGACCCGCGGGAGGCCTGGCAGGCGGTGCGGCGCGGGGAGCCTTCGGCGGGGGCGGCGGTGCGCGGCGAGAACGACCGCCGGCTCGATGCGCTCTTCGCGGACACGGAGCTGCTGCTCACTCCGGCGACCCCGAACCGCCCGCATGGCCACGACGGCCCTGGCGAGCTCTACTCCACCGCACTGACCTGGGCGTTCAATCTCAGCGGCCATCCGGCGGCCAGTATCCCGGCCGGCTTCACGAGCGACGGATGTCCGGTCGGCCTGCAGCTGGTGGCGGCGCGCGGCGCGGACGTCTCGCTCCTCGAAATGGCGGTGGCGGCGGAGCAGGGCACGATTATCGTGCGCCCATGACCTTCGAACTCGCCCAGGTGAACATAGCCCGACTCAAATTTCCGCTGGATTCCCCGGAGTTGAAGGATTTCGTCGACGGCCTCGATCCGGTGAACGCGGTCGCGGACGCGGCGGACGGCTTCATCTGGCGGCTGAAGAGCGACACCGGCAATGCCACGGACGTGCCGGTGTTCGGGGACGAGTGGCTGATCGTGAACATGTCGGTGTGGCGGGACACCAATGCACTGACGGCGTTCATGTACCAGGGACAGCACCGGGAGCTGCTGGGCCGCCGCTACGAGTGGTTCGAGCGGATACAGGAGATCATGACCACCCTGTGGTGGGTGGAGCCGGGCCACCGCCCGACGGTGGAGGAGGCGGAGAGGCGCCTGCTGCACATACGCGAGCACGGGCCGACGCCGGAGGCATTCACCCTGCGGACGAGCTTCCCGCCACCGGGAGACGAGTGACCGGCCGGCCTCGGTCCCCGCGCCCCCGGACCCGGCCGTAGGCCGCCGACGCCCCGCCCCCTCACCGTCCGGGCAGCGCTTCGCGGCGCTCCAGCCACTCCGGCGGTACGCCCCCGACTCCCGTCGAAGCGCCCACGATTCCGCCCGTGATCGCGCACGTCGTGTCCACGTCGCCGAAGCCCTCTGCCGTGGACCACAGGGCCGCCTCCAGGTCGTCCCGGTGGCGCGTCGCCGTCCACACCGCGAAGGGGACGGTGTCGTCGGCGCGAATGCGCTGGCCGTTGCCGAGGATGTCCGCCGCCTTCCAGGGCTCCGTGGTGAACGGCAGTTCAGCCGCCCGGGCCAGGCCGTCGCGTACCGTCCCCGCCGGCGTGCGCTCCGCGACAGCCGCGACTGTCAGTTCGCCGCGGGCCGCGAGCGCCGACGCCGTGGCGACCGCCACCGCGCCGGCCACGCCTTGGGGGTGGGCATGCGTCACTCGGGCGGACAGCTCCGCCTGGCGGCCGGCCAGTTCGAGGTCGCCGCTGAACCAGGCGCCGAGCGGGGCCACCCGCATCGCCGCGCCATTGCCGAGGCTGCCGCCCTCGAATAGCTCGGGGGCGAGAGTGCGCCAGCGCTCCGGCTCCTCCAGGAGCTCGGGCAGCAGCATGTGCATCCCGTGGCCGTAACCGCGCGCCGGGTCGGCGTCGAAGGTGAGCGCGAAGCAGGCGGCCAGCCGGTCCTGGTCGATCTCGCCGTACTGGTCGAGCACGCGCTGGATGGCGAGGGCCATCGCGGTGTCGTCCGTCCAGTGCCAGTCGGGTTCTTCGGGTGTGCGCCTGGCCCGGATGTCGTCGTATGCCCGGTCGCGATCACGGAAGAGAGGGAACCAGCGCTCGCCGAACGCGTCCCCCAGAGCGAGCCCTTCGAGGCTGCGGCGGGCGGCGTCACGGTGGGCCTGGGTCACAGCGGTCGTCATGGCCACCATGGTGCCCGGCGCGGGTGTGTGGGGTACATCCATTATGGCCCGGAGGGGCGCCTCGTTCCGTCCTTCTGACGGACGATCTTGAGGCTCCGCACACGCCCTACGGTGAAGGCCATGACCTCCCTCCACGTACACGACCACGGCGGCGAAGGCCCACCGCTCGTCCTCCTGCACGGCGCGGGGCGCTCACTCGGCGACTGGGAAGCCGTCGGGCCGCTGCTCACCGCGGAGCACCGCGTCCTCGCCGTCGATCTGCCCGCCCACGGCCGCTCCGCGTACCGCGCGCCCTGGACCTTCGAGACCGTGCTCCGGGACATCGAGGCCACTCTGGACACCTACGGCGTCCCGGACGCCATCCCCGTCGGGCACTCCCTCGGCGGGATGATCGCCGCGCTGTACGCCGACGCCCACCCTGGCACTACCCCCGCCGCCGTGAACCTGGACGGGTTCTGGTGGGGGCGGCCCGGTCAGTATCCGGGGGCCGAGCGGGTCAAGGAGATGGCGCGGGCCGCCGCGGGCGCGGTGGTGCCGGCGGCGTATCCGCGCCAACAGGCCGAGTACGCCGGGCAGTTCGGGATCCCGTACGAACGGGCCGAGGCTGCTGCCCGCGGTGCGGTGCGCGAACTGCCCGGCGGGCAGTGGCAGACGCTGCCCGAGCGCGCCGCCGCGCTCGAGATGTACGACGCCATGGACGGCCTCGATGTGTTCGCCCTGCTGCACCGCGTGCCGTGCCCGCAGCTGCTGGTCCGGGCCCGGCGGCCGCAGCCGTCGATGCCCGGCATGGAGTGGTTCGACGAGCTGCTGGAGGCGTATGCGAAGGGCCTCGACCAGGAGCTGGCCCGGCTCGCGGACGAGCGCCCCACGGCGACGGTCGAGGACATCGACGCCACGCACGCCATGCTGCTCGAGGAGCCGGCGGCGGTGGCCGCGCTGGTGCGCCGGTTCCTGGGCCCGCCGGCCTAGGCGGGCGCGCCGTCCGCGATCCCTCCTGGGCCCGCCGGCCTAGGCGGGCTGCGCTCCGTCCGCGATTGCCTCCTCGACCTCGGACACCCGTGCCTGCTCCTCCGCCGCGAAGCGCTCGCGGTCGAGCTGTTCGGCGATCTCCTCGTCCTGGGACATCAGCAGGTCGAGGTTGGCGTCGCCCATCTCGAAGACGCCCATGTCCAGATAGGCCTTCTGCAGCCGCTCGCCCCACAGCCCGATGTCCTTGACGCACGGCACGATCCGGCTGAACAGCAACTTCCGGAACAGCTGCAGGTATTCGGACTGCTCGGACAGCTCGGCCGCCTCCTGCTTGGGGATGCCGAAGTTCTCCAGGACCTCCACTCCGCTCAGCCGGTCGCGCATCAGGTAGCAGCCCTCGATGACGAACTCCTCGCGCTCACGCAGCTCCGCGTCGCTGAGCTCCTTGTAGTAGTCGCGCAGCGCCATCCGCCCGAAGGCCACATGGCGGGCCTCGTCCTGCATGACGTACGCGAGGATCTGCTTGGGCAGCGGCTTGTCCGTGGTGTCGCGCAGCAGGCCGAACGCCGCGAGCGCGAGGCCCTCGATGAGGACCTGCATGCCGAGGTACGGCATGTCCCAGCGGGAGTCGCGCAGGGTGTCGCCGAGCAGGCCCTGGAGGTTGTCGTTGATCGGGTAGAGCATCCCGATCTTCTCGTGCAGGAAGCGGCTGTAGATCTCGGCGTGCCTGGCCTCGTCCATGGTCTGGGTGGCGGAGTAGAACTTCGCGTCCAGATCCGGGACCGACTCGACGATCCTCGCCGCGCACACCATCGCGCCCTGCTCGCCGTGCAGGAACTGGCTGAACTGCCAGGAGGTGTAGTGCCTGCGCAGCTCGCCCTTGTCCTTCTCGGTGAGCTTCGCCCAGTGGCGGGAGCCGTAGAGCGTGAGCGCCTCGTCGGGGGTGCCCAGCGGATCGTACGGATCGACCTCCAGGTCCCAGTCGATGCGCTTGGCGCCGTCCCACTGCTTGTCCTTGCCCTTCTGGTACAGGGCGAGGAGGCGGTCGCGGCCGTCCTCGTACTCCCAGCTGAAGCGGGCCGCGCCTGAGGCCGGGACCTGCCAGAGGGAGTGTTCCGGGGCGCGTGTATAGCGATCGTGCGTCGACACTGACGGCTCCTTCGCCTCATATCCCGTGACAACCAAGGACAGTTGGCAGGCTCACACGTTGGTAGACGAAGAGTCAACAAGTCGCGCGCAAGGGATTGACGACCTTGCTGACATAGAGTCTCATAAGGCGTGCCCCGGGCCTCGGCCTGCCCGGGGGCGATTCCCGGACCCGATGCCGACTCGTGAGGTGCCCTCCACCATGACGACCGTGACCGAACGCGATGTGCAGCTGCTCCGTGACGCACTCGGCCCGCTCCGGGACCGCGAACAGGTCGCCGAGCGGCTGCTCGAGTCCTCCGCCAAGCACTCCTTCGACCCCGACAAGGAGCTCGACTGGGAGTCTCCCATCGAGGAGGGCAAGTGGTTCTGGCCGCCGGAGCTGCTCTCCCTCTACGACACCCCGCTCTGGCACAAGATGTCCGAGGAACAGCGGCTGGAACTGGCCAGGCACGAGGGCGCGTCGCTCGCCTCGCTCGGCATCTGGTTCGAGATCATCCTGATGCAGCTGCTGGTGCGCCACATCTACGACAAGTCCGTGACCAGCAACCATGTGCGCTACGCGCTCACCGAGATCGCGGACGAGTGCCGGCACTCGATGATGTTCGCCAGGATGATCCAGAAGAGCGGGGCGCCCGCCTATCCGGTACCGCGGATGTACCACAATCTGGCACGCGTGCTGAAGACCGTGTCGACCACGCCCGGTTCGTTCGCGGCGACGCTGCTCGGCGAGGAGATCCTCGACTGGATGCAGCGGCTGACCTTCCCGGACGAGCGCGTGCAGACGCTGGTGCGCGGCGTCACCCGGATCCATGTGGTGGAGGAGGCACGGCATGTGCGGTACGCCCGCGAGGAGTTGCGGCGCCAGATGGTGACCGCGCCGCGCTGGGAGCAGGAGGTCACCCGGATCAGCAGCGGAGAGGCGGCGCGGGTCTTCTCCGTCTGCTTCGTCAATCCGCAGGTGTACACGAACATCGGCCTGGACCGGCGCGAGGCGGTCGCGCAGGTGAAGGCGAGCGGACACCGGCGCGAGGTGATGCAGTCGGGCGCGAAGCGGCTCACCGACTTCCTGGACGACATCGGGGTGCTGCGGGGGCCCGGCCGACGGCTCTGGAAGGCGTCCGGGCTGCTGGCGTGATACTCGTCGCCGGCCCGTACGGTGGCGAACACTGCGGTTACGCTGCGGAGCATGACCAGTCCCGCTCCAGCGACCCGTGCGTACCGACGGCTCAGCGTCGAGGAGCGCCGTAAGCAGCTTCTCGCCGCCGCGCTCACGCTCTTCGCGCACCGGCCGCCGGACGAGATCTCGCTCGACGACGTGGCGGAGGCGGCCGGTGTGTCCCGGCCCCTCGTCTACCGCTACTTCCCCGGCGGCAAGCAGCAGTTGTACGAGACGGCACTGCGGTCCGCCGCGGACCAGCTGGAGCAGTGCTTCGCCGAGCTGCCCGCCGGACCGCCGACCGAGCGGCTCTCCCGGGTGCTCGACCGCTATCTCGTCTTCGTCGACGAGCACGACGCCGGGTTCAGCGCACTGCTGCGCGGCGGCAGCGTCGCCGAGACGTCCCGTACGACCGCGATCGTCGACGAGGTGCGGCGGGCCGCGGCGGAGCACGTCCTCGTCCATCTCGGGGTGGCCCGTCCCGGACTGAGGCTGCGGCTGATGGTGCGCACCTGGATCGCGGCCGTCGAGGCGGCGTCGCTGATCTGGCTGGACGAGGGCAAGCAGCCGTCGGCCGATGACCTGCGTGATTGGCTGGTCGACCATCTCATCGCGCTGCTGGTGGCGACGGCGGCGACGGATGAGGAAACGGCGGGGGCGATGCGGGAGCTGGTGGCGCTGGAGACGCCGACGGGTCCGGTGGGGACACTGGCGAGGCGGGTGGGGCCGGTGGTGTCGGCCGCGGACCACCTGCGGTAGCAACCGCCGGGGGTGGGTTGACGCCTGGGGCGGGCCTGTTCCCCTACCCGGCCTGTTCCCCTACCCGCCCCGGACCCCGCGCCTCGATCGCCGGCGGGGCTCAAAGTGAGCCCGTCCGGCTGGGCAAAGACCGCCGCAGGCACTACAGGTCGTGGCCCAGGCCCGGCCCCACCGGCACGTCCATCCACCCCGTGTCCCCCACCCCCGCAAACGCCGTAGGAGCCAGCGGCTCCGCGTCCACCAGCAGCGGCCCCACCAGATCCGCCGGAACCGTGGCATGCGGAAGTGCGGCGGCCAGATGGGCGGCGGCCAGTGTGGCGACACCCAGTTCCGGCATGGTGCCGATCTTCACGGCGAGGCCCGCGGACTCGGCGAGCGCGGCGACCTGCCGGGCCCGGTGGAGCCCACCCACCTTGAGGATCTTGATGTTGAGGACATCGGCGGCGCCCCCGCGGACGATCGCCAGGGCGTCGTGCAGCGACTGCATGCTCTCGTCGGCCATCACGCGCACACCGCCACTGCTGCGCAGCGCGGCCATGCCGGCCAAGTCCCAGCGGGGCAGCGGCTGTTCGACCAGGTCGAGGCCGGCGTCGGCCAGCCGGGCCACCGTCCTGGCCGCGGTGCCGGGGTCGTAGCCCTCGTTGGCGTCCAGGCAGAGCTCGACGGAGTCCGGGACCGCCTTGCGTACGGAACGGACCAGCTGCTCGTCGAGCTCCGGGTCCTCGCCGCCCTTGACCTTGATGTGGGTGAAGCCCTTCACGGCGTACACGGTCGCCTCCTCCGCCATCTCCTCGACCGTGCCGAGGCCCACCACCCAGGTGGTGGGGACGCGCGGGCGGGCGCAGCCGCCGAGCAGCAGGTGCACGGGCCAGCCCGCCGCCCGCGCCGCCACGTCGTGCAGCGCGATGTCGAGGGCCGCCTTGGCGAGGTGCTGGCCGCGGATGGCGGTGTCCATGGCGGCGTGCGCTCCCGCCAGGTCGCGGGGGTCGCGGCCGATGAGCGCGGGTGCGGCGTGCTCGGTGAGGGCTGCTTCGAGCCCGGCGAGGGTCTCGCCGGTGTAGGCGGTCATCGGAGAGGCCTCGCCGAGGCCGGAGTCGCCGTCGGTGGTACGTACTTCGACAACCAGGCTGATGAGTTCGGGGCTGGTTCCGCTGCTGATGACGAACGGGCGCCGGTAAGGGGCCCTGACGACACGGGTGTTGATCGAGGCGATCTTCACGCGCGGCTCCTTCGACTTACGGCCCGGACCGTAAAACCGGGCTCAGATGCGTACGCGGTAGACGATCGGGGGGCGGCCGGTCTGGCCCTGCTGCCGGTCGGCCGTGGGGACGGCCAGGCCCGCCCGTTCAAGACGTTTGAGAATGCGGCGGGCCGTGCGCTGCTGGACGGAGAGGTGCTCGGCCACGCGGTGCGCGGTGATGCCCGACTCCGGGTCCTGGGCGGCCAGTTCGCGCAGCCGGTCCAGCGTCCCCGGGTTCAGTCCGACGCGGCGGGCGAGCGTCACCGTGCTCTCCGGGCCCGCCGGCTGTCCGGGCGGCGCGTCCGCGGACCGTTGGCCGTCGATCACGATGTCGACGTCGTCGGTCATCGAGACGACTCCGGCCACCGCGCCCGCCGAACGGGCCCGTTTGACCGCGCGCCTGGCCAGCGACTCGGCCTCCGCGGCGGTACGGCCGAGACCGAAGCCCACATGCGCGGTGCCGTGCCGGGCCGCCAGGTCGTCCAGGAACGGCAGCCGGGTGAACTGCTCGCTCACCGTCTCCAGCACTCCGCGCGTGGTGACGACCAGCCGCTGCCCGTCGGGCAGGTCGACGAGGCTGCCGCCCAGCACCCGCAGATCCGCCGCCAGCTCCTGGTCGGCCGCCGGGAGATCGATGATGCCGAGAGCGACCTGCGCGTCTCCGCTGTGCTGTCCCGCGGTGGCGAGCGTCAGCGCCAGGAGCGTGGAGCGTATGGAGTGCCGGGACGGCGCCAGACGTACGGCGTGCATCTCGTGGTCGAGTAGCTGGAAGGCCGAGCCGAGACAGGTGATGGCGACCCGGGTCTCCTTCTCGTCGCGCGCGGCGAGATGGAAGTCGGCCAGGTCCCGCGAGGTCAGTCCCGGCCGGTACGGCAGTACATGCACATGCTCGGTGGGGAGCTTGGCCTCGGTGAGGGTCTCCATGACCTCACTGCGGCGCAGCGTGTCGATGGAGATGCGGGATACGTCATGGCCGAGGCGGAGCAGTTCGACGAGCGCGCGCAGCAGGGTCGCGCCGTTGTACGGCACATACATCGCGGGCAGGTCGACCAGGCCCGCGGCCGTGGCGAGCGTATGCGGGACGACGCCCGTGAAGAGAAGAGCGTCGACCTCCGACCGTGCTTTGGCGACCACCTCGAGGGTCTCGTCCTCGTGCCGGTACGGAAGGGCCACCAGCCGGACCGCTCCGGCCGGGTCGCCGACCGCGATCACCTTGTGCACGAGGTCGTCGGGGCCGATCACTCCGACCGTGAGAGCCATCGGCCGGTCTCCGTTCTTCTGGAGTGGTTCCGGGGGTGCTTCTTGACGCCTGCCAACGGCCGTCCTAATTTCGGCCCAGGCCATAACTGCAGGCTTGCCGAGAGGATAGTGCCCCGATGCCCGAACGGGAAATGCACCTGCCAACAGTTCTCGGTCCGCGCGGCCGTACCTTCGGCGAGGAGGAACGGGCCGCGGTCCTGCGCGTACTGGACTCGGCGGTGCTGTGCAGCGCCTTCGGCAGTGAAGCACGTTCCCTGGAAGCCGAGATGGCGCAGCTGTACTCCCGCGCCGAGGCGGTGGCTTCCAGCTCAGGGACGGCGGCCCTGCATCTGGCCGTCGCGGCGGCCGGGGTCGGCCCGGGGGACGAGGTGATCACCACGCCGCTCTCCGACTTCGGGACGGTCGCGCCCGTACTGGCGCAGCAGGCGCGCGTGGTGTTCGCCGACGTACGCCCCGAGGACGGCAATCTCGACCCGGAGGCCGTCGAGGCAGCCGTCACCCCACGTACCAAGGCCGTCATCGCCGTGCATCTCTTCGGTGGCGCCGCGGACGTCGGCGCGCTGCGCGCGATCTGCGACCGGCACGGACTCGTACTCATCGAGGACTGCGCCCAGGCCTGGCTCGGCGAGGACACGGCGGGCGAGCTGCTGGGCACGCGGGGGGACATCGCCTGCTTCAGCCTTCAGCAGTACAAGCACATCACCGCCGGCGACGGCGGTCTCTCCGTCACCGACGACCCCGCCCTCGCCCGCCATATGCGGCTGTTCATGGACAAGGGCTGGGACCGCACGGAGGGCCGCATCCACCGCGAAGCGGGCCTCAACTACCGGATGACCGAGCTCACCGCCGCGGTGGCCAGGGTCCAGCTCACCCGTGTCGCCGAGGTCGTCCGACTGCGGCGGGAGCGGGCCGAACGGCTGGCCGCCGCGATCGCCGGGCTCGACGGCGCCCGGATGCCCGCGCAGCGCGCGGGTCACGCCTGGTGGGTGGTGCCGCTCCTGGTCGACGACAACTCCCGCTGGGCGAAGAGCCTCCAGACCGCGGGCGTACCGGCGCTGCCCGGCTATCTGGAGCGGCCGCTGTACGCCAATCCGGCACTGCCCGGGTATCCGCCGGGCCTGTGTCCCCGCGCGGAGCGGCTGATCGACCGTACGCTGCTGGTGCTGCAGTGGAACGAGGCGTACACCGAGGGCGATGTGGACCGGATCGCCCGGGCCCTGGGCGAGGCGGGATCACGATGAGCGCGTATGAGTGGCTGAACGCGTACGAGTGGCTGCATCCGACGCCGGCGGAACAAGTCGGCTGGGACGTGGATGTGCTGTACGGGTCATGGCCGCGGCACCACCTCGATGTCGGGCTCGAGGAGGTCCGGGCCCGGCTGGCCCGCTCCCCCGTCGCCGGCGCGCTGGCGCTGTCCACCCGGGGCCCGCTCTTCGACGACGAGGCCGGCAACGCCGAGACACTGCGCGATCTCGCGGGCTGCCCGGAGCTCCTGCCGGTGGGCACGGTCGACGTACGGGACGCGCTGACCGCGGAGGCCCGGCTGGACGAACTTTCCGCCGCCGGCGTGCGATTCCTGCGGCTGTTCACCGTCGAGCAGGCGGCCGAGCCCGGCTTCCCCGGATACCGGCGGGTGGTCTCACTCGCCCTGGACCGCGGCATGGCGCTGCTGCACGACGGCGACCCGCGCCGCTTCGGACCGCCGCTCGCAGGCCGCGGCGCCGATGTGGTCTTCCTCGATCTGCACGCCTATCTGCTGGCCGACTTCCTGCTGCTGGCCCAGGAGGAACCCGGCTTCCGGGCCACCACCCGGATGCTGTCCGGGCCCGACTCCATCGAACGCGTGGTGGACTCGGTGGGCCCGCGGCATCTGGTCTTCGGCTCGCGCACGCCCTTCATGGACATCTCGCCGCAGACACTGCGGCTGCGGTACGCGGACATCTCGGACGACGACCGCGCCGCGATCGCCACCAAGAACGTCGAGGAGCTGCTGGCCTGATGCCGATCATCGATGTGCACGCGCATGTGGGCCGCTGGCAGTTCCATCTGACCACCGGGGACGCGGACACCAATCTGCGGCAGATGGACCGGTACGGCATCGATCTGCAGCTCGTGTCGTCCGCCGAGGCGGTGGTGTACGACGCGGTGGCGGGCAATGCGGCACTGCGCGAGGTGCTGGCGCACCAGCCGCGGCTGTACGGATACGCGGTGGTGAACCCCAACCGGCCCGAGAAGAGCGCTGCGGACCTGCGGCGCTGTCTGGACACCGGGAGGTTCGTGGGAGCGAAGATCCACACCCACTATCCGGGACGGCTGCCGGGGTCACGGGAGATGGCAGAGGCCTTCGACGTGGTCGCGGAGGCCGGTGTGCCGCTGCTGCTGCATACCTGGGGCCGTGAAGTCACGCTGCTTCCCGAGCTGCTGGCATCCCGTCCCGGACTGCGCGTGATCATGGGCCATGCGGGCGGCGACGCCTGGCGCGAGGCGGCACACGCCGCGGCCGCGTGCGACCGGCTCTACCTGGAGCACTGCCGTACGGCGACGGACGCGGGCCGTGTGGCGTACGCGCGCGAGGCCGGGGTGCCGGTGGAGAGGCTGCTGTTCGGGACGGACGCGACGCTGATCGACCCGTGTGTGTCGCTCGGCGTGATCCGCGACGCGGGGTTCACCATGGCGGAGCTGGAGCGGGTGCTGTGGCGCAACGCGGCGGAGCTGTTCGGGTTGGGGGCGGTTCCGTCTCCAACCCGCCCCTGCCCGTAACGAGAGGCTGCGCCCCGGACTCCCCGGAGCCGGAGCTCTGGCCAGGGTCATCGGCTGACCCGCCGACCGCCGAGCGGACGGACCGGAGACGGGCCGCACATGCGTGCGGCCCGTCTCTGCAGCCATGCCTTGAATGGCGTCCCGACCACGGCTCGGTTTCGGCCCTCGTGCGGTTACCGAGTGCGGTTCACCGCTTCCTCTGCGGCGAACTCCTTCGGGAGCTTGGGTGCACCCCCGCCGGTAAAGCTGTATTCGGAATTCTTCTTGTCCAGCTGGTAAACGCCCTGACCTCCCGTGATCTGATAAAGGCTTGTATTGTCCCCACGGGTCAGATGGAACGGTTGAACAAACAGGAGATACTGGCGGCCGGCCACAAGGAGTGCGCCCGTATCGTCGAGTTTCATGTTCGATCGGCCGAGCTGCTGGATCGCCAGAGACTTCGCGGGGACCTTGCCCCATAAGACGCTGTCAACGTTCACGGTTGTCACCGTTGTGGGGATTTTGTTGAGACCGTCTTTGACGGATCCGGAGGCGGTTACCTTGACGACAGCAGTGCTGTCCTGCTTGAGCTCGGCGAAGGTCTTGTAGTCCTTCACCCGACTGGCATGCAGTGTCGGCATGGCCGACTTGGCACTGCTTGTGCCGCATCCGGAGACGAGCACCGCCATCAGGCCGGCTGTCGCGATGGCAATCTTTCGAGACCTCATGTGATTCCCTCCTGGGGGTTGCGGCGATCAGTAGAGTGCGTTGGCGCCGTTTATATCGTCCTGGGTGGGTTCCGTGAGGCCGCATATGTCGTAGCGGTCCTTGGTGGTTGTGTCCATGATGGAGGTGGTCGAGCAGGCCGTTGTGTCCCGGTGGGCGAGCCCGAGGGCGTGGCCGATTTCGTGCACCAGTACGTCCTTCTTCTTCGCTCCGGGATAGGAGTCGGCGTAGTAGCGGTTGATCCAGGCCGTAGTGGTCTCCGTCCAGTAGCCGGAACTGTTGCACTTGTGCAGTGCGCTGTCGTTGTTGAGATCGACTCCGGACGCGTCAAGGAGTGCGCCGTCGACCCCGCCCGCATTGCCGAAGTTGCCGTCAGCGACACGCAAGTTCGCTCCGGTGTTCACCTGGGTGAAATTGAATTGCGTCGATGTCGAGTTCCACGCCTCGATGCTGACTTGGGCAGGATTTGAGTACGCGTACGACGACGTCACGTTCGACCACTTGAGCGTGTTACCACCGGCGTTGTACCTGCACCCCAGAAGGTTGTACGCAGATGCTTGCGGCGCAAGGGCGACAAGTGACCCAAGCGCAAGGGCCATTGAGGTCACCCCACCAACGACCGAGTTGCGCTTCCAGGACATAGTCCCTCCAAAGAAATCGAATCGAATGTACTTCGAGCCAACTTGATCAGCAGCCGATCCACACCAGGCGCCGCGCCATCCCAGAAGGAATGGGATGCCCGACTTCCGGCACATGTCTGATGGTTGACGCCACGTCGAGCGGGTCAGTTCGGGAGTTTTGGCTGGAGAGCTGCCGAGACCGTGTCGAAGATGCCCCAATAGCCTGCGACCCAGCTGCTGTCCGGCAGCCCGGTGCTGGTGCTCACGTGAGTGAACGCTTCAACACCCACCCATCCCTGGAACTTTCCGGAGTCGTCGATGACCTGAAGCATCGGGCGGGGATGTGAGTTGTGCTTGTAGCAGGGCTGGCCCTGGGCCAGGGACTGGCACCAGTACTCCTCGGTGTTGCGCCTGCCCCCGCCGACTTCTCCGATATAGCGCACGCGGTCCTTGTCCGTGCCGCTGCAACTGCTGTTGGGCTGAAGCCAGCCCGTGCACGGACTGCCATTGCAGAGCCGCCACGGATTCGATGCGGCGCCGAAGGACCAGGTTCCGCCCGCCCCTTCGCGTCCCACGATGCCTGTGCGGGTGTTGGGGTCCGACGACGATGCCTTTGTCACGACGAAAGCACCCTTGTACGGCTGGGCGTTGTAGCGCGGGTCATTAATGAGCTGGCTCATGGTCGCCCTGCTCGCGCGGTCCAGCGAAGCATTGCTGCCGTATCCGACACCGAAGTTGGCCGTGTAGGTGGAGAACACCCCCGGGGCAGGAACTTCAACGTCATTGCCGTACGCGCCGTAGAACGTAGGGCTGGTGATCCGGGCAGCCCCTCCGGAGGCAAGTCCGGTCTCCAGGTTCCAGTACTCGGTGAGTGGGTCTGTGAGCGGCTTCCCAGCCGTGTCCTTGTTCCACGTCACGGTGAGCCGTCCGTCGGTCGTGTAGCCGAAGGTGCCCTGGAAACCCCCCGTGGGGTCGCCGGCGAACCCCTCGACCGTCCGGACTGCGCACGTGGGTACAGCCCCGCCGCAGTCCGCGGTCATCGCATCCACCCGCTTCGGCTGGTCCCTCTGGTTCCAGTTCCAGTAGCTGGTGGTCACCGTTCCGTTGGTGTTGAAGACGTAGTACCCGAGCCGCACCCAGTTGCGGTAGTTGTCCTTCGAGGCCAGATCCATATGGCCGACGGAGACCACCCAGTTCGCCTTGCCTCCTGGCAGAGGCGCGGCAGCCTGGGCGGGGCCTGCCGAAACCAGCATCGACGTGAACAGCGCCAACACCGCGAGCAGCGCCCCGGCCCATCTGCTCCCCACATCTCTCACCGAGTGCCTCAACAGAACTCCACTCCCCACGTTTCAAATGATCGGTCACTTCTACTTGCCCGTAGCCGGGCAACGAGTTCACGGCCATGACCGCGGCAGGGAGCCGGGAGGGATACGCGCCAGGGCCCAGCCGTGAACCCCTTCGCGGGCTTCGGGCAATAAGGGATGTCCCCTCACCGACAGCAGACACGGGAGACCGCGTGAACGGCTCGCCCGGCAGACCTGACGAGGACGCCACGATCATCGCCGACTCCCTTGAGCGCCCCGAGCTCTTCGGCGAGCTCTATCACCGGCACGCCGCGGGAATTCATCGTTATGCGGCCCGCCGGCTCGGCGAGGGGTCGGCCGAGGACATCACCGCCGACACCTTCCTGACCGCATTTCGCATGCGTGCGCGCTACGACCTCGCACGCTCAAGCGCCCAGCCCTGGCTGTACGGGATAGCCGCCAACGTCATCGGAAGGCATCGCCGCACCGAGGTACGTGCGCTCAGGGCACTGGCCCGCACCCGCCACGACCCCGTGGCCGAGTCATGGACCGACCGTTCCGACAACCGGGTCGCTGCCCAGGCGGCGCAGGGGCTGCTCGCGGGCGCTCTGGCCGCCCTGTCGGCAGGTGACCGGCATGTACTGCTGCTGGTCGCCTGGGCCGACCTCGGCTACCAGGAGGTCGCCGAAGCACTGTCCATCCCGGTGGGCACGGTCCGCTCCCGCCTCAACCGGGCCCGCAAGAAGGTCCGCAACGCTCTCGGCGGCGTCGACCCCACGCTCGTATACGACTTCCAGGAGGTGGCGGGCCGTGGATGAGATGGCAGCGGTCCGGCAGCTGCGCGCCGACGCTCCCGTACCCGACCACGCCCGGCTCACCCCGGCCCGGCAACGACTGCTGAACGAGATCACCAAGCCACGGCGCAGGCGCGGGGGATGGAAGCTCGCGGCCGTCGGTGCGGCCACTGCGGTGACGGCGGCCGCCCTGCTGACCACACTGCCACCGAGGCAGCAGGACAACACGTCCCCGGCACTCACGCCCCGGCCCGGCCAGTGGGTGCACCAGCAGGTCCGGTGGGACACGTGGCAGTGCGGCAGCGGCGCCAGCACGATCGGCTACAGCGAAGCCGGCTATTTCAATCTGGGGCCTTCTTCACAGCCGTGCGTGGCCAAGCCGGCGAAGCCGCGCTACCAGGACAAGTGGGTCCGTTACGACGGCGGGGCACTGGCCACGCCGGATGACAGCTCGAAGGACCCGAACGACGTCGATGTGTGGAACGACCGCTATCAGGGAGGGTGGGAGATGCTCTCGCCCCGGCTCTCCGACGCCCTGGTGGCCGACCTCCCCGACGACCCGCCCGCCGCGCTTCGGATGATCCGTCAGCGGTCCATCCCCAGCCGGAGCGTCAGCGCGCCGCGCATGACCCAGGCGCAGCGGGACTTCGCGGAGATCGTTGAGATCCTCTCCGGATCACCCGTGATCGCGCCCGACAAAGTCGGCACGATCTACAGGATCATCACCGGTCTTGACGGGGTGACGAAGCCGGCCGAGGTCACCGACGGCGCGGGACGGACGGCCATCGCGATCGGCGTCGAGGGCAACTTCCGCGACTACGCGACCGAGCGCAACAGCATCCAGGTGCTGCTCGCCCCCACGACCCACGCCTACCGGGGCGTCCGCTACGTGGCCGGAGTCGACTACTACGTGAGCGGCAAGGCATCGGGGGGACCCTTCGTGGCGAAGGGCACAGTGATCGCCACAGCGACCCGGGTCTCCACCGACATCGTCGACAAGGCAGGTCAGCGCCGCTGAATCCGTCGGCAAGGGCAGTCCCCGGCAGCAGCCAGGCGCGGCCGACGGTCCCGCATTCCAAGGCCACCGGGATCCGCCAGTGGCTTTGCGGCAGGTCATACTCCGTGCGGCAGTCATACGGGTTTGCCTGATTCAGGGGGGAAGCCGCCGCGGTGCGGGCCCGGCTCAGGTCGGGCTTCGGACTAGTCATCGTCCTTCGCGAGCGCCTCCAGGCACGAGACGACCGCCTGGCGCTCGCCGGCAGGCAGCTTCGGGCCGTACGGATCGTGCGCCGCCTCCTCCGGGATCAGCCCCTCCCAGACCGCCGCCCACAGCATCCGCTGTACATAGCCCTCGATGGGCGCCAGGAAGGTCGCTTCCGCGAACCGGTCCAGCCGGGCCGACGCCCGTACGAACCCGGTGTGGTCACCCGCCCGCCAGCTGTCCAGGACCGCCGTCGTCAGGGACACCCGCGCCGCCGCGATGCCCACCAGCGCGGAGTCCGCGCCCCACATCAGCGAGGGACCGAACATCCGGTCCTCGCCGGTGATGACCAGCTTGCCGCTCTCGCCTGCCGCGCGGATCGCGTCCTGGCAGGCCATCGCCCGGTCCAGCGTGGCGAGTTTGACCCCGGCGGCGGACGGCAGCGCGAGCAGCCGGCGGATCAGCTCGGGCGGGTAGGGATAGCCGCCCGCCTCGCCGTGCAGAAAGAAGCCGAGCACCGGCAGCCCGCTCTCCTCGGCCACCCGCTCATGCAGCCGTACCGCCTCCGACTGGCCCCCGGGGCGCTCGGCGAACTGCGCCAGCGGATAGACCATGACCGCGTCCGCGCCGAGACCGGCCGCCTCCACCGCCATCGCGACGGTGGCGTCCCATGCCTCCCGCAGGTTGCTGGGGCGGACGGAGCGTGGCACCCCCACGCCTGCCACGATCGGCCCTTCGACCACGTCCCGCCAGATGCGCAGCACCTGATGACGGTCGGGCCCGGAGAGATGAAGACCGCGGCCGGTGTGTGCCCAGACGGCGACACCGCCGATCCGCTCGGCCGCGATCCGCTCCGCGTAACCGTGCAGCGCGTCGAGGTCCACGACTCCCCGGGGATCCATGGGAGTGGCCACCGCGGGCAGTACGGTGCCGCGCAGCCCGCGTACCAGGTCCTCCGTCGCAGACATGGGCGATCTCTCCCGTCTGTTGCGGTCGTTGGCGACACGCTAGCCTTTACGGCCCGGACCGTAAAGGAAGGGCCAGCGAGAATGTCACAGCGCTCCATGCGTGTCGGCCTCTACGTCAATCTCTACGCGGACAAGGCCGACCGGCCCCGGCTCGCCGATGCGGTGGAGCAGGTCCGGCTGGCCGAACAGGCCGGATTCGACTGGGTGGTGCTCGGCGAACGCCATCTGCACCGGCCCGGCTACCACGAGGCCCTCACCTCTCTGGCGTATCTCGCCGCGCACACCGAGCGGATCGGGCTCGCCACGGCGGGGCTGATCGCCCCGGTCTACCAGCCGGTGTGGCTGGCCGAGACCCTCGCGCACATCGATGTGCTCTCCGGCGGGCGGCTCACCGCCGGTTTCGTACTCGGCTACCGGCCCGAGGAGTTCACGCTGTACGGCACTCAGCCGCGCGAGCGCGTGTCCCGCTTCGAGGAGTGCCTGGAGCTGGTCACCCGGCTGTGGACCGAGGACGAGGTCACCCACCACGGCCGCTGGACGTCGGTGGACCGGGCCTTCCTCGCACCCCGTCCGGTGCAGTCCCCGCGGCCCCGGATCTGGAACGGCGGCCGGGTCTCCGCCGTTCTGGAGCGTACGGCCCGGATGTGTGACGGCTGGACGACCTCCTTCAACGAGCTCGACTCCGAACTGCCCGGCAAGATCGCGGAGTACCGCTCCTACCCACGCGGCGCGGCGAGTCTCGGCGCGGAAGTCATCGTCTGCCGCGAGGGCTACGCCGCCGCCACCTCGAAGCAGGCGCGGGCCGCCCTGGAGGGCCCGCTGCGCGGGCTGTACGACGCCTACGGCGACTGGAAGCGCACCTCGGCCGACGCCGCGCGCTATGCCCAGCAGTGGGACGACATCGAGGCGCGCTCCGTGATCGGCTCGGTGGACCAGTGTGTGCAGCGGCTCGGCGAGTACGGCGAGATGGGCGCCGATGGCGTAGTGCTGCGCATCCAGCCGCCCGGCATGCCGCAGACGGACGCTCTCAGCGCAATCGAGGTGTTCGGGACCGAGGTGCTGCCGGGCCTGGGCGGCTGAGCGGGCGCCGCCGGATGGCCTATTGCCGACGGTGTCAGTTCTTGAGACCGGTGGTGGCGATCGAGTCGGTCAGATACCGCTGGAGCAGTCCGAAGACGAGCAGGCAGGGCAGCACGGTGATGGTGGCCCCGGCCATGATCTGGTTGACGGCCATGTTCTCGCCCTGCAGCGTGGCGAGGCCGACGGTGAGGGTGCGCATCTGCTCGGACTGCCCGATCACCAGCGGCCAGAGGAAGTCGTTCCAGTGCCACAGGAAGACGAACACCCCGAGGGTCGCCAGGATCGGCCGGATGAGCGGAATGACGATGGTGGTGTAGATCCGCCACTCCGACGCTCCGTCGATCTTCGCCGCCTCGAAGAGCTCGTCGGGCAACTGGTACATGAACTGCCGCATCAGGAAAACAGCCTGGGAGTTGGCGAGCGTCGGCACGATCAGCCCCCAGTACGTGTCGACGCCGCCCATCTTCGACACCAGGATGTAGTACGGGATGAGGGTGGCCTGAAAGGGCACCATCAGCGTCGCGAGGAACGCCCAGAATAGGATCTCGCGCCCGGGGAACCGCTTCTTGGCGAAGGCGTATCCGGCCATCGACGAGAACAGCAGGATCAGCACGACCGAAACCAGCGAATACACGAGGGAGTTGAGCGCCCAGCGGCCAATGTCCGCACCGCTGAGGACGTCGGAGAAGTTCTGCCAGGTGGCGCGGGTGAGGTCGAAGGCACCGGGGAGGGTCTGACCGCCCGGCGGGGCGAAGGCGACCAGCACCATCACCAGGAACGGCGTGACGGTGACGAACGCGACCAGGATCAGCAGCACGGGGAGTCTGAGCCGCGCCATCAGTCCGCCTCCCTTCCGATGAGCCGGCGCTGGATGAGCGAGAAGATCAGGACGACGAGGAAGAGCATCAGGCCGACCGCGCTGGCGTACCCGAAGTCGAAGTACTTGAAGCCCGAGTCGTACAGGAAGTAGACGAGCGAATAGCTGGCCCGGATCGGTCCGCCCGCGGTCATGACATACATCGCGTCGAAGACCTGGAAGGCCTGGATCGCCTCGATGACGAGCACAAAGAAAAGCACGGGCCGCAGCAGCGGCAGCGTCACCCAGCGGAAGCGCTGCCAGGCGCCGGCGCCGTCGATGGTCGCCGCCTCGGTGATCTCGCGGGGGATGGACTGGAGCCCGGCGAGAAGGATCAGCATGGTGTAGCCGAAGCCCTTCCAGGCGGAGGTCGCGGCAATGGAGGGCAGGACAAGGGACTCATCACCGAGGAAGTCGACCGGGCCGAGGGAGAGGGCGCCGAGTGCGGCGTTGAGGAGCCCGTCGTCGACCTGGTAGATCCACTTCCAGATGACGGCGGCCAGCACGATGCTGGTGACGTAGGGCAGGAAGAACAGGCCGCGGAAGAAGCCCCGCAGCCAGATGGTGCGGTGCAGCAGCACGGCCGTGCCGAGAGCGAGCAGCACGGTCATCGGGACATAGACCGCGGTGTAGACGGCGGTGACGCCCAGGCTCCCCCAGAACAGGTCGTCCTCGAACAGGCGGGTGTAGTTCTCGGCCCCGATGAACCGCCATTCGCCGCTGAGCCGGTAGTCGGTGAGCGAGAGGAACACCGCACCGATGGTCGGGCCGAATCGGAAGACGATGAACAGCACCAGCATGGGGGCCACGAACGCGAGGCCCACGAGGGCCTCGCGCCGTCGTGCGGGGGTGCCGGGCCGGCCTTGGTGACGGCCCGCCTTGCGAACGGCCTGCTTGCCGGTGGCCTGTACGCGGACGGTGGCCACCTCGCGCGTGGCCGGTTCACCTGTGGCCACCCCATGCGAGGCCGCCTCGCGCGTGGCCGGTTCACCTGTGGCCGCCTCGCGCGAGGCCGTTTCGCGTGTGATCTCCTCGCTCAACGCTGCCGCGCCAGCAGGTCGTCGGCCGCCTTGGCCGCCGAGTCGAGCGCTTCCTTCGGGCTCTTCTTCCCCGCCAGGGCCGCCTGGATCTCCGGCGCGAGCAGACCCATCAGCTGGCGCGCGGCCGGGTTGGGCTCACCGGGACTGACGTCCGCCAGCGCCGCCTGGTACTGCTTCGCGTACGGAGAGGCGTTCGGCACGGTGACGTCCGTACGCGGTGAGAAGTAACCGCTGGCCCTGCCCAGGGACTTGACCTGCTCCGGCTCCGTCATGAAGGCGAGGAACTTCTCCGCGCCCGCCGCATTCCCGGACTTGGCGTTGACGCTGAGCGCACCGGGGATGCCGAACGCGACCTCCTTCGCGGGGCCCCTGAGCGGGGCTCCCACCACGACGTTCTCCGGGCCCCAGGTCTTCGCGGCCAGTTCGGCGTCGGCGAGGACGACGGAGAAGCCCATGGCAGCCTGCTGCTTGCCGAGTGCCTGGTCTGCGAGGAGGTTGGTGTTCGTCATCGACGACCTGGGGACCGAGCCCGCCTTGTAGAGGTCGGCGAGGAAGGTGAGGGCCTCGACACCCTCGGGACTGTTGAAGGCGGCCTTCTTGCCGTCCTCGGCGAAGACGCTGCCGCCGGCCTGCCACAGCAGCGGATAGAAGTTGAGGTTCAGCGAGGCCTCGTTGCTGGCGGAGTAGTCGAGGAGGGCGACGCCGTTCTTCTTGAGCTTGGGGGCGGCGGCCTTGATCTCGTCCCAGGTGCCGGGCGGTGTGGCGACACCGGCTGCGGTCAGCAACTTCTTGTTGTAGACGGTGGTCGTGATGGTCTGATAGATGGGCGCGCCGTAGATCTTGCCCTTCTGTTTCATCGCGTCAAGGGCGGCGGGCAGGAACTTGCCGACGCTGGCCTTGAGCGCCCCGTCCACCGGGCTGATGGCGCCGCTGGCGGAGAACTGCGGAATCTGGTCGGGCGTCAGCAGGACGACGTCCGGCCCCTTGCCGCCGCCGAACGCCGTAGCGATCTTCTGGTCGCGGTTCTCCCACGGCTGCTGCTCGATGGTGAGCGAGGTGCCCGGTGCGGCTTTCTCGAAGTCCGCCTCGATCTGCGCCCAGTAGGCGGAGCTGGCCTTGGGATCGGCGATCACCGGGTACATCCAGACGGTGACCTTCTTCGACCCCGAATCGCTGTCTCCGCCACAGCCGGCGAGCAGGGCGGCGAGCGTGAACAGGGCGAGAGGTGCGGCGGCGCGCTTGAAGCCTGTCTTCATGGGGGCCTCCGGAAGGCCTGAGAAAGGGAGCCAGAGCCCGGCTAGTTTCGGCCTGGGCCGAAAGTATCGGGGCGAATTTGGCGTGTCAATGCCACAAGCCGAGCGGATCGGCCGGAAGTGCCGCTCGGACCCTGCCGAGCACGTGCGGCGGACGGGTTCTTCCGGACGGTGGGCGCGCCCGGTGCGGACGGCGTGTGGGGCCTGCGTGACACTGGCTCACGTGAGAAGCGAGAACACCCCCTTCGTGGGCGGGCCACTGGACGGGCGTGTGCTGCCGGTCCTGGTCGGGATGACGGGCCATCCGCCGAAGTGGTACGAGATCCCCGTACCGAACGAGGACGGCAGCCCGCCGACGGTGTACGCGTACCGTCGCGTACCGGCCGGTTACACCAAACGGCTGAGGCTGCAGCGCGGCTGGAAGTACGAGTACGCCCCGGAGGGCGTGGAACGCCGCGCGCTGAGGTGGCCCTGGTCGAAGCCGAACGGCGCGCCATAAGATCACGGGACCGTGTCGCCAGGGGGGATGCACTCGATGGAGCCGCTGCAGCAGGACGATCCGCGCCAGATCGGCCCGTTCACCACCCTGGCGCGCCACCGGGATTCGGCGGTCTGCGTCCGCTACCTCGCGCACGGGCCGGACGGCGCGATCGCGGTCGTCTCGGTGGCCAGGCCGGAGCTGGCGGCGCTGACGGCGTTCAGGCGCCGCTTCCGGTCGGAGACGCAGCGGACGCAGCGGCTGGCCGGGGGCTGGGTGGCGCCGATCGAATCCAGTACGGACGGCACGGACGGCACGGAAGGGACCGAGGGTGCTGAGGCCACGGACGGGGAGCCGCTGTGGACGGCGAGCTCGTACGTCCCTGCGCTGACGCTGCGCGAAGCCATCGCGCTGGCCGGCCCACTTCCGGAACGGGCGGTACGCATACTGGGCGCGGCTCTCGCGGAGATCCTTTCGCGCGTGCATGCGACCGGGACGGTGCTGCACGGGCTGGCGCCCGACACGGTGCTGCTCGCGGCGGACGGACCGCGGCTCACCGCGTTCGGGGCGCTGGGCGCGGCCGCCGTCGCGGAGGCCCATCCGGACGGGCAACTGACGGTGAAGCTCGGCTATCTGACCCCGGAACAGGCGACGGGCGCGAAGCCCGGACCGCCGTCGGACATTTTTGTCCTGGGCCTGCTGCTGGCGTACGCGTCGACGGGTACGACCCCACTGGCGGACGCGGACGGTATCGCGCACGGAGAGCCGGAACTGGACGGAGTACCGGGCGAGTTGCGCCCCTTGGTGGCCCACTGCCTGTCGAAGTCTCCGGAGGACCGCCCTTCGGCGGGCACGGTGGCGGCGGACCTGGCCCTGGAGGGCGCGGCGGCACTGACGCGGGAGGGCTGGCTGCCCCCGAGCCTGGTAGCTGCGGTGGAGGCGCAGGCGGCGCGGGTGAGGTCGCTGGGGCAGGAGGATGCGTGGAGCGCCGGTCCCGGTCCTGGCTCGGGCTCCGGCCAATCGGAGGCGGGCCTCCAGCCGGCGGACGCGAAGCCTGCGGATGCGGTGGCGGCACAGCACGCGAGCGCCGTCGGCGCGGGGCCGGGCTCCGTGCGGGACACGGACACCCTGCTCGTGGGCGGCGGTCGCAACGCGCCCGGGGCTGGCGGGCTCGGGGCGGGCGTTGACCGGGTCACCGCCGCGCTCGCCGTACCTGCGGCGCGGAGCGCGCCGACCAGCACCGCAGCCGCAGTCGCGCGGCCGGCCGTCGCTCCTGCGACCGCAGCGCCCCTCCCCACCGCCGCCCTTCCCACAGCGCCCCTCCCCGCAGCGCTGCCTCCCGGCGCGCCCCTCCCCGGCGCGCCCGCGCCCGATCGGCGTGCGCTGCTCACCGGCATCGTCGGGGCGGCTGCCGGGCTCGTGGTCGGCGGCGCCGCGGTGTACGCCGTCGCCGCCGGGGACTCGGACAAGAAACCCGCCCAAGCCGCCCCCGCTCCGCACCGCACCCGGATGGCCGGGCTGCCGCCGGAGCCGGTGTGGCGGTACGAGCATCCGGCGACCGCCGCCGAACCGCTGTCCGCCACCGTCTGGCAGGACCGGGTGCTGGTCCTGACCGGCAAGGAGCAGTCCACCGGGGTCGATCTCCGTACCGGACGGCCGCTCTGGCAGCGCAAGGAGGCCGCGTCGGTCTCCCGCGCCGTACCCGTCGACGACGCGCTCTGCTTCGTGGACATCCCCGACGCGTTCCTGTGGATCGCGGCACAGGATGGACAGGTCAAGCACCGGGTCGCCAAGGCCGCACTGGCCGGTCCCGGCGAGGTCCTGACGCTCACCGGCAGGACCGGCCTGGACGGGACCACGCTCTGGATGACCGGCCAGGTCAAGAAGGGCGCCGCGCTGGAGTCGTACCTGCTCGCGTACGACCTCGTCGCCCGGAAGTGGCTGTGGCGCACCCGGATCCCGGGGGCACCTGCCCCGTATGCGCCGCAGTACCAGCTGATCGGTGTGCGCCCCGCCGAGATCGTCGTACGGCAGTACGCGTCCACCCTGACCCCCGCTCAGCAGAAGGCCGCCAAGGGCGCATCCGTGCTGCTGGCCTTCGACCGGAAGACCGGCAAGCAGCTCAAGTCGCTGCGGCTGGCCGATGTCCATCCCGCCGCCGCGCTGGTGGGCGATGCGTCGGGCAGGCTGTTCGCCCCGGTGGCCGACCGGCTGAACGCGTACACGATCAGCACCGGCGCGTTGCTGTGGCGGCTGGCCCCGGCCGATACGGCTCCCGGCGAGAGCGGAGTCTTCGGTTTCGGCGGCGCGATCCTCCGCAGCCCCATGCTGTACGTCGCCAACCGCCACCAGCAGGTGTCCGCCGTCGACACCGCGAACGGCCGCCGACTGTGGCAGCGCTCCACCGACGCGCCGGTGTCGAACGAGATTCCGGGGAGCGGCTTCAGCACGAGCGGCCGGACGGTACTCGCGTACGACAGCGGCCAGCTCACCGCGTTCGCCGCGCGCGACGGAAAGCGGCTGTGGAAGTTCCAGGAGACGGGCGCGCAGGACGGCGGAACCGACACACCCCGCTACGAGCCCCTCGCCGGTGGCGGCCGGAATCTCGTCGTCCGGCGGGACCGGACCTTTTACGCCCTGCCGGTGGACTGACACACCAACGCATCCCCGTACTCCCCACAACGAGTGACCGCATTGCGCCGAATCGACCACTCGTGGGGCGGTGCGAGCGGCGCGCTCGCATCATCGGCTGCGAGGTGGACGGCGTGGACGGCCCACCCCAGCAGCCGGAGGTGATGTGGTGTCAGGCAGTTTGCTCCGTGCTGTCTGTACGGCGGCGCTGGCCGTCGCCACGGTGACCGCGGTGGTGCCGGCACCACCGGCCGCCGCCGTGCCGCCCGCGCCCACGACCGTCTCCGGAATGCTGACCGAACTTCAGAAGCTGTACCGACAGATCGAGGAGGCCGGCGAGACGTACAACGCCACGGAGGTAAAACTCAGGCAGCAGCAGGCCGAGACGGCCAGGCTCGCCCGCGACCTGGCCACAGCGCGCAACGCGATCGACGCCGGCCGCCGCGACGTCGGCCGACTGGCGCGGGAGCAGTACCAGGGACAGTCCGATCTCTCCTCCTACCTCCAGTTGCTGCTCGCCAAGAACCCGCGGCAAGCCCTCGACCAGGACCATCTGATCGAGCGAGCGGCCAGCGACCGGCTGGCGACGATCGCACGGCTCGAGGCGGGCGCGAAGCGGGCGGACACGCTGGCGAGCGAGTCCCGCAAGGCTCTGGACGAGGAACAGACGCTCGCGAACAAGCAGAAGCAGGCGCGCGACAGGGCCACGGCGCGACTGAAGGAGGTCGAGAAGCTGCTCGCCTCGCTCTCCGTCGAGGAGATCGCCGAACTGGCCGCGCTGGAGCGGTCCCACACCGCGAAAGCCCAGAAGAAGCTGCTCTCCACGGGCGTGCTCAACGGCAAGCGCACCCCCTCCGAGGAGGGCGACCAGGCGCTGGAGTACGCCGTCGAACAGATCGGCAAGCCGTACGTCTGGGGCGCGGAGGGCCCTCAGGCGTACGACTGCTCGGGGCTGACCTCCCAGGCCTGGGCGCGGGCCGGACGCACCATCCCGCGTACGTCGCAGGAGCAGTGGCGGGAGCTCCCGAAGGTGTCACTGCGCCGGCTGCGCCCCGGTGACCTGGTGATCTACTTCCCCAAGGCCACCCATGTGGCGATCTATCTGGGCGAGGGCCTGGTGGTGCAGGCCCCGCACCCCGGCACCCGCGTCAAGGTCTCGCCGATCGCGGCGAACCCGCTGCTGGGCGCGGTCCGCCCGGATCCGGACGGAGCCGCGCTGCGCAGCTACACACGGCCGGCGCTGCCGCCCGGCGCGACGGCGGGCTCGGACGCGGCGTACGGAGCGGAGTCGGCCCCGGGCGCCGGCTGATCCGCACCCGGGGCAACCCCCCTTGCGTCAGGCGCCGGCGCCCGCGACCTCGCCGAGGTACGCGTTGGTCTTCTCCGGGTCGTAGAAGAAGTTCTCGAAGTCCGCCGGGTCGTTGAAGCCGTTCGCGAAACGGTCGGCGACCGGCTGGAGCTGGCCCGCGGCACCGATCAGGTTGAGGACATGCTCGGGCGGCACGCCGAGCATCGCGTTCGTCCACTTGGTGACGTGCTGCGCGGTGTCCCAGTAGCGGTCGAAGGTGGACTGCATCCACGCCTCGTCGAACGGCCGGTCGCCGTGCTCGGTGATCGAGGAGAGGTAGGCGGCCGCGCACTTGGACGCCGAGTTGGAGCCCTGGCCGGTGATCGGGTCGTTGGCGACGACCACATCGGCGACGCCGAGGACCAGTCCGCCGCCGGGGAGGCGGCCGATCGGGTTGCGGACGGTGGGCGCGTACCGGCCCGCGAGAGTGCCGCCCGCGTCGGTCAGCTCGACCTTGGTGGCGCGCGCGTACTCCCAGGGCGTGAACTTCTCCATGAGCTCGAGGGTCAGCGAGAGGTGCTCCGCCGGATCCTTGACGCCCTGGAAGACATCGAGCGGACCGCCCGGGATGCCCTCCCAGAAGAGGATGTCCGCGCGGCCGGTGGTGGTGAAGGTCGGCATCACGAAGAGCTCACCGACGCCCGGCACGAGGTTGCAGCGGACCGCGTCGTACTCGGGGTGCTCGGGGCGCGGGCCCAGGCCGTGGACGTAGGAGACGGCCAGCGCGCGCTGCGGGGTGTCGTACGGCGAGCGGGAGGCGTCCCGGCCGAACATCGAGACCAGTTCGCCCTTGCCGGCCGAGACCATCACCAGGTCGTACGTACGGGAGAAGAAGTCCAGGTCGGAGACTGCCGCGCCGTGGATGACGAGCTGCCCGCCGCGCTGGGCGAAGGTCTCCATCCAGCCGGCCATCTTCACGCGCTGGTCGACCGACTGGGCGTAACCCTCCAGCTTGCCGACCCAGTCGATGGGCCGGGAGGCGTCGGGGGCGGCGACGGAGACGCCGAGGCCCTCGATGCGCGGGGCCTGGGACTCCCAGAAGTTGATGCCGAGATCGCGCTCGTGCTGCAGCGCCGTGTCGAACATGCACTGCGTGGACATGACCCGGCCGGACCGGATCTCGTCCGCGGTGCGGTTGGACATCAGGGTGACCTCGTAGCCCTGCGACTGGAGTCCGAGGGCGAGCTGGAGACCGGACTGACCGGCTCCGACTATGAGTATCTTCCGCATCGAAGGAGTCTCTTTCGTCAGTTCAGTGCTATTCGGGGGTGGCTTCGAGAGCGTGGGCGACCAGCGCGAGCAGCGATTCGATCACCGTGATCCGATTGCGCGCGTCCATGATCACAACGGGCACATGGGGCGGGACGGTCAGGGCCTCGCGCACGTCCTCGGTCTCGAACACCTCCGTACCCTCGAAGTGATTGACGGCGACGATGTACGGCAGCCCGGAGCTCTCGAAGTAGTCGAGCGCCGGGAAGCAGTCCGGCAGCCTGCGGGTGTCGGCCAGCACGATCGCGCCGATCGCGCCGCGCACCAGGTCGTCCCACATGAACCAGAAGCGCTGCTGGCCGGGCGTCCCGAAGACATACAGCACCAGATCGTCGTCGAGCGTGATCCGGCCGAAGTCCATGGCGACGGTCGTGGTGAGCTTGTCCGGCGTCTCGGTGAGATCGTCGGTCTCCTCGCTCGCCTGCGTCATCAACGCCTCGGTCTGCAGCGGCGTGATCTCGGAGACCGCCCCGACAAAGGTCGTCTTGCCGACGCCGAAGCCGCCCGCGACCACGATCTTGGTGGCGATGGGCGCCCGGGTGCGGTCCAACTGCCATGCCTGCAGCTCCTCTTCGGGCTGCGGGTGGGGCCGGGCGAGGAGCGTGTCAGAGGCGGCGGAGTCCACTCAACACCCTTTCGAGCAGCGCGCGGTCGGGCTGGCCGGCGCCGTGCCCGGTCCCGTACACACGGATCTTTCCCTGGTCGGCCAGGTCGCTGAGCAGCACCCGGACAACGCCCAGCGGCATCTTCAGCAGCGCCGATATCTCGGCGACGGTACGCATACGACGGCACAGCTCGACGATGGCCCGCAGCTCGGGCATCACCCGCGAGGAGAGGTCGCCGTTCGGCAGCTCCTTGCGCTCGGCCGGCGCTTCGAGCGCGGCCACGAAGGTCTCGACGAGCAGCACATGGCCGAAGCGGGTGCGGCCGCCGGTGAGGGAGTAGGGGCGGACCCGGGCCGGGCGTCGGCCGTCGCCGCGCACCGGCAGTTTGGGGGGCGTCACTGGGCGCTCTCCATTGATTTGCGCAGTTCGCTGCGGAGTTCGGGGGTGAGGACATGTCCGGCACGGCCGACGAAGAGGGCCATGTGGTAGGCGACGACACTCATGTCGCAGTCGGGAGCGGTGTGCACGCCGAGCAGCGAACCGTCACTGATCGACATGACGAAGACGCTGCCTTCGTCCATCGCGACCATCGTCTGCTTGACGCCGCCGCCGTCCATCAGCTTGGCGGCACCGATGGTGAGGCTGCCGATGCCGGAGACGATCGTGGCGAGGTCCGCGCTGGAGCCTCTGGGGCCTTCCGGGCGGCTCTTGGCGGCCGGGACGACGTTCTGGGCGGGGTCGGAGGAGAGCAGCAGCAGTCCGTCGGACGAGACAACAGCGACCGAGCGGGCTCCTGGTACCTCCTCCACGAAATTGCTCAACAACCAGTGCAGATTGCGGGCTTCGCTGCTCAGGCCGAATGTGCCGGTCGCAGTCAACTGCGTGCCTCCTCGACTGTGTCCCCCGCTTCTTCTGCTGTTGTCCGTGTATCGGCCGCGGTCTGTTCCGCGAGCTCCGCCTCGACGTCGCGGCGGCCGTCCTTCGCGCCCTGGTGGAAACCGCCGAGGCGGCGCCGCAGGGCTTCGGCGTCGACGCTGCCGGTGCGCCCGGTGGGTGCGCCGGTGGCGGGCTTGACGACCTTCGGGGTGCGCTTGGGCAGGCCCTTGTCGGTGACGCGCTCCCACTTGGGGCCGGCTGCCGGCTTCTCGGCCTCGGGTTCCGGCTGCGCGTCAGGCTCGGGTCCGACCGCCGGCTCCGGGAAGGGCTCGGGTCCGACCGCCGGCTCCGGGACGGGCTGCGGGTCCGCCTGGGCCTCCGGCTCCGGGCCCGCTGGGGCCTCCGGCTCCGGCTCCGGCTCGGGCTCGGGCTCGGGCTCCGGCAGACGCATCTCGAAGGTCGCCTCGTCGACCCCGGTGCCGGTGGCCTCCGGGTCGCCGTCCGCCGTCCGCTCGTGCGTGTCCGGCTCCGCCTCGCGGATCGCCTGCTCGGCCGCCAGCACCAGTGGGTCGACCCGCCGCGGGCTGCTGGGCAGCGCATTGGAGTTGGCCTCCGCCACAGATCCGGGCAGATGCTGCGTGGGCGCCGCGCCCGCCACCGCCACGCTGTGCGACTCGGCGGCCGGCGGTCCGGCCGGAAGCAGCGACTGCGACAGCACGACGACCGCGGTGATCCCGCCCTGCTTCTGCTCGCGCAGCTGGACCCGTACGCCGTGGCGCGCGGCGAGCAGCGCCGCCACCCGCAGTCCGAGGCCCTCGCCGTCGCTGCCCGCACTCGTCTCGTACGCCTCGGGGTCCTCCAGCCGCGCGTTCAGCTCGGTGATGCGCCCGCTGGTCATCCCTATGCCGGTGTCCTGCACGGAGAGCATCACCTCGCCGCTCTCCAGCAGCCAGCCCGACAGCTCGACCTGGGCGTCCGGCGGCGAGAAGGAGGTGGCGTTCTCGAGGAGTTCGGCGATCAGATGGCTGAGGTCGTCCGCGGCGAACCCGGCGACCTGGGCGTGCGGCGGCAGGGACTGGATGACGACTCGCTCGTACCGCTCGATCTCACTGACGGCGGCGCGCAGTACGTCCACGAGCGGGACGGGTCCCGAGTGCGCGTGCCCGTGCTCGGCGCCCGCGAGGACCAGCAGGTTCTCGCTGTGGCGGCGCATGACGGTGGCCAGGTGGTCGAGCTTGAAGAGGGTGGCGAGCCGCTCCGGGTCCTGCTCGCGCTCCTCCAGCTTCTCGATGACGCCGAGCTGTCGTTCGACGAGGCCGAGCGTGCGCAGCGAGAGGTTGACGAAGGTGTGGTGGACGGTGTGCCGCAGCCGCTCGAGGTCGGCGGTGATCTCGGCGGTGCGCTCCTGGAGTTCGGCGCGTCCGGCGGCCAGTTCGGCGGCGAGCGAGTCGCGGGCGCCGATCAGGTCGACGCGGTCGTTGTCCAGCCGTTCGACCCGTACGCCGAGGTCCCGCAGCTTGCCGTGCAGGGTGTTGAGGGACCGTACGACCTGTGCGAACTCGTCATTGCGGCCGGTGAAGCGGACCTGCTCCTCCACCTCGGGGGCGGCGGCGAGCCGGGCCGCGCCGATCCGCAGGACGGCGAGCGGGCGGGTGAGCGTACGGGCGACAGCGGCGGACACGCCGATGGCGACGATCAGCAGTCCGCCGAGCAGCGCGATCCGCAGCTCCAGCGCGGTGACATCGTCGTCGCGCAGCTGCGCGAAGCCCTCGGTCCGGTCGGCGGCGAGGGAGGACTCGACGCCCCGCATCTGCTCGATACGGGCGGTGAGCGAGGACTCGAGCTTCTCGCGGTTGGACTTGCGGTCGCCGGTGGAGAGCTCGGGCTGGTCGGTGAGGCGGGCGAGATAGAGCTCGGCGGTCTTGACCTCGGGTCCGGTGACGGTGGCGGCCAGCTTGTCGCGGGCGTCCTTGCCCGCGGCCTGGTCGAAGTCGGCGAGCGCGGCGAGTTCCCGCACCCGGGACTGCTGGGCGGCGGCGCTGAGTGCGTTGCGCGTACGGTCGGCGGCCCCGTCGTCCTGGCCCTCGTCCTGGACCGGGAGGCCGGTGACCGGGTCGATGCTCTGGGTGCTCCGCTGCCGGGGCACGGAGAGTGCGGCGAGCAGCAGCCCGCGGGTGGCGGAGGCCTGCTCCACGGCGAGGCCGAGGGCGGCGGGCGCGCGGGTGCGGTCGGCGGCGCGCGGCGGGGTCTTCTCGGCGAGCTCGTCGGAGAGGGCCTGGAGGTTCGCCATGACGGCGGAGTAGGCGCGGTGGGCCTCCATCGCCGTGCCCTTGCCGGTGAGGGCGGTACGGCGGACGGAGGGGACGGAGGCGAGGTCGCGCCGCAGCTCGGCGTGGTCGCCGGGGACACTGCCGCGAATCTCGTCGATCTGCCGGTCGACGCGGGCGCTGCGGCTGCCGGAGATCTCGCGCCGGTCCTTCTTGTCGCCCTTCTGGTCGTCGCGGCCCGCAGCGATGTACGCCGTGACCTCGTCGCGCTCGTCGGCGAGTGACTGGGCGAGGGTGACGGCCTGGCGGTTGAGCCCGGCGAGGGTGACCAGGCGCTGCGACTCGGTCAGTTCGGCGGAGGTGGCGAGGATGCCGGGGGTGCCTGCAGCGATGACGACAAGGCTGACGGCGGCGACACCGGCGACGAGCCGGCTGCGTACGCGCACGGTGCGCCCGCGCGCGGCAGGGCCGTTCGAGGCCTCCAGCGGAGGCTGGATGCCCTGAGGGACCTGAGTGGCCAGGGCCGGGGAGATTCCCGGGGTTTCGGAGGGCCTGCCGCCTTTGCCCCGAGGCCGCTTCTTCTGCACCGGTGCTCGCAATCTTGCTTGACTCGTCCACCCATGAAGCAGAGATGACGACCGGTCACACACGAGAGCCCCACCCCTGGCACGGCTTCCGACCATTCCAGCGCTTTTGGGAGGGAGGCGCGCATCGGCCGCTCCGCCACCCGAACGAGTGAACAGCACTCTGGAGTTGGCAAACAACTCGCGGCGGCGGCCGGTCGGCCGACATGTGGGCCAACGGCTGGATCTTCCGGCCGGGCTTTGGCAAGATGCGCGCCCGCAGCTTTCCGGCCCCGCCTCCCTCGATCTTGGGATCCCCCTGACCTGCTGGTATGCGCCAAATGTACGGTCATGTGGGCCATGTGAAGGAGTCATGCAGACTGGATCTCATGCGTATCGAACTCGCCACTGCCCCCGGCACTCCCGAACGCCCCAACGAGGACTGGGCGTCCGTGACCCTGCCCGCCTCGGGCCAGGGCGGAACACTGGTCGTGCTGGACGGTGTGACCCCTCCGAAAGGCGATGACGGATGTGTGCACGGGGTGCCCTGGTTCACCACCCGGCTCGGCGGCGCGCTGGTCGAACTGTCCGGTTCGCGACGGGATCTGACGCTGACGGAGATCCTCTCCGCGGCAATCCGGCGCACCGCTGACACCCACCGCGAAACCTGTGACCTTTCTCACGTACGTACGCCTCAGGCAACGGTGGTCATGGCGCGCTGGGGTGCCGCGACGGAGGCGGTGGAGTATCTGGTGCTCTCCGACTCCACGCTGCTGCTGGAGTCGCCGGGCGGTGAGGTGCGGGCGGTGCTGGACGACCGGATCGACCGGCTGCCCCGGGCCTCCCTGCGTACGCACGCCTCGGCGGACGCCCTGCGCAATGCGGAGGGCGGGTTCTTCACCGCCGCGGCCGATCCGGCTGTGGCGGTCCGTGCGGTGACGGGCAGTACGCCGC
The DNA here is from genome assembly GCF_042888805.1 of Streptomyces sp. NPDC002730. Classification (NCBI taxonomy): domain Bacteria; kingdom Bacillati; phylum Actinomycetota; class Actinomycetes; order Kitasatosporales; family Streptomycetaceae; genus Streptomyces; species Streptomyces sp. NPDC002730. Next base: position 955,771 of record NZ_JBIAQG010000001.1, on the reverse strand, counting down.
GTGCCGAGGTACGGGCGGTGGCCGCGCTCACCGACGGCGCGTCCCGCTGGGTCGACATGTTCGCGGAGGGCAGCTGGGCCGAGTGCCTTGGCCTCATCCGCAAGGAAGGGCCGCAGGGGCTGATCGACCGGGTCAGGGCGCTGGAGAAGTCGGCCGAAGAGCGCACGGCCGTGATCCGCTGGAAGTTGCACGACGATGCGGCGGTCGTCTTCGCGGAGCTCTGACCCCGCTGCCGGCTCCCTCAGCTCTCCGCTCGCGCGTTCAGCTGATGCAGCAGCCGGGCCAGCTCCGCGATCTCGCCGCGGTCCCAGCCGGCCAGTTTGTTCACGTAGCTGTCGCGGCGCGCGTCACGCACCCGGCGGAAGCGGGCCAGGCCCTCGTCGGTGAGCCGGACGAGTGAGGCCCGTCCGTCGGCCGGATCGGGTTCGCGGGTCACCAGACCGAGCTCCTCGAGGGCGCGCAGCTGGCGGCTCATGGTCGCCTTGCCGACGCCGAAGTATCCGGCGAGCGCGGTGGCGCGCTGCTGCCCGACCTCTTCCAGACGTACGAACAAGCCATAGGCGGCGGGCTCCAGCTCGGGGTGGACCTCGCGCGCCATTTCGCCCGAGGACGCCCGGGCCCGGCGCAGAAAGACAGCCAACTCCCGCTCCAGGGCGAGGAATACGTGGTCCACACCACTCTCACCCTTGGGGTCCGCTTCACTCCCCGTACCGCTTTCGTGCACGTCAGCACCCCTCGCACGCTTTCCGGATTCTGAAAGTTTCTTCCGGCGGCATCCATTGCCGCAGCTCGGCCAGTATTTCGCAGGCGTAGACCAACGGCAGCACTCTGCCCCCCTTCCACTGTGCGGTTCTACGTGCGTAGCTTCATGAATGGCATGTCCACACCATATTCCGCCACGACATGTCGATTCATCGTCAGATCCCCCCACCGAGGTCTTCGGAGGCACGCCATGCCCGTGCACAGATCCGGAACGACCGGCCGCTCACGCCTCGCGACAGCCGCCGGCACTCTCCTCGCAGTCCTCACCCTCCTCATCACGCTCCCCGGAGCGGCCGGCGCCACGGACACTCCCCCACGCGGTTCGGCCCACCTGGGTATGGGCGTCGTCGCCCACGACGGTCAGGGCGGCGCCCCACGCGACAACCGCGCCGCCCAGACCGAAGGCGTGGACGTCTCCAGCCACCAGGGCAACGTCAACTGGGCGGCGCTGTGGAACAGCGGTGTGAAGTGGGCCTACGTGAAGGCCACCGAGGGCACGTACTACAAGAACCCGTACTTCGCGCAGCAGTACGGCGGCTCGTACAACATCGGCATGATCCGCGGCGCGTACCACTTCGCCACCCCCGACACCGCGACCGGCACCGCACAGGCCGACTACTTCGTGAACAACGGCGGCGGCTGGTCCCGCGACGGCAAAACCCTCCCCGGCGCGCTGGACATCGAGTGGAACCCGTACGGCGCCGCCTGCTTCGGCAAGAGCCAGTCCGGCATGGTCACCTGGATCCGCGACTTCCTGAACCGCTACCGGGCACGCACCGGGCGCGACGCGGTCATCTACACCGCCACCAGCTGGTGGACCCAGTGCACGGGCAACTACAGCGGCTTCGGTACGACCAACCCGCTGTGGATCGCGCGCTACAACACCACACCGGGCACGCTCCCGGCCGGCTGGATCTACCAAACGATGTGGCAGTACACCTCGTCAGGACCGATCGTCGGCGACCACAACAGGTTCAACGGCGCGTACGACCGCGTCGTGGCGCTCGCCAACGGCTGAGCAGAGCCAATGAGGCCCGCCTCGCGACCCGCTGGTCACGACCAGTGCGCGGGGCGGGCCAGCCCGGGCGGGAGCCTCGTCGCCGCGTCGCCTTTCGCCGCGTTGAGCTGCGGCTGGGTGAGAAAGAAGCTCCCCGTCAGATCCGCACCCGCGAGATCCGCGTCCCTCAGGTCGGCCCCGATGAGATCGGCCAGTCGCAGATCGGCACCCGTGAGATCGGCGGCGATGAGATACGCGCCCCGCAGACTGGCGCCCCTGAGGTCCGCGCCCCGCAGCCTCGCTCCCATCAGGTCGGCGCCCCTGCGGTCCTTCTTCTTGCGTCCGGCCTGACCGACTTCGGCCCGGACCAGCTCGCTCGTGCGGAGCAGCAGCACATTGACGTCCTGCCGGTGCGCCGCCACATCCAGCTTCCCGAGGGCATCGGGACCGAGCTCGGTGAGGCGTTCGGTCTCGCCGAGCAGCCGGCGGATCTCGCCGTGCAGCGAGCGGGCCGGCCGCAGCGTCAGCGCCTCGGTCAGATACCAGAGCAGCTCATGGAGCTGCCGTACGACCGGGAACACCGCGAACATCTCCTGCGCGGTCTCCGGTGCCTGCCGCCAGTCCTTGCCGCCGAAGGTGACCTGGGAGACCTTCTGTCCGGCGCCGAAACAGTCGTACACGGTGCAGCCGGAGAAGCCGCTCTGCCGCAGCCGGGTGTGGATACCGCAGCGGAAGTCCGTCCGCAGATTGCGGCACGGCTTTCCGGCGTCCTTGTTGACCGCGAAATCGGCCGACGCGGTGAAGGGCAGCGCGACACAGCACAGCCCGAAGCAGCTCTCGCAGTCGGCCTGCAGGGCGCGGTCCTCACTCTGTCCGGGCACGGTGTTCATGGAACCATTCTGAAGGACCCCCGGCGCACGGGCGCCGGGGGTCCGTCTCTCACGGAGAGATCATCACAGAACCGTCAGCCGCACAGACCCGCCGGCCGGTCGCGGGTGACCAGGTCGGTCCAGCCCGTTGTGCCGTCGATCCAGACCACCTGCCTGCCGGAGACCGCGGCCGGCGAGATCTGCTCGCCACGGTTGCAGGAGACCCGCTCCCGGCGCGAGCCGTCCGTGGTCAGCTGCCACAGCTTCGGCAGCGACTCATTGCGGAGCGCCGTGCCCGGCAGCGCGCCGTTCACGGTGACCGCGTCCTCGGAGGACGTGAGGTCGGAGGAGATCAGCGCGCCCGGCTTGCGCTCGGGGCTGATGTCCACCGTGCCGGTGCCGTCCAGGTCCGAGCGGCGGACCGTCATCTGGCCCTCGTCGGCAAGGTTCTCGTCCACCAGCGAGAAGACGTACGACGAGTTGATGCCGGTCTGGCCGAGTACCTGCGGGTCACCGAGCTGCTCGGTGAGCGTGGCCTTGCCGGTCTTCAGGTCGTAGACCTCGACGCCGAGCTTGTACTCCGTGGTGGTCGGATAGAGCTTGGCGTACGCGAGCTTCCCGTTCTTGATCGCGGGAAGGGCGGTGAGGATCTCGAAGCCGCCGCCGTCCACAGTGGTGGGCTGACGGTCACCGGGACGCAGATACTGGACATGCCGCTCGAAGAACCCGAGTGTCTCGAAGACGACCACGCCGTTCTCGACCCGCAGACCGCTGATGTCGCTGGACGAGGTGTACAGCTTCTTGATCGGGCCGCCCGCGATCGGACGGGAGAGGATGTCGAGGCTGGTCGCGCCGTACGCCGCCCAGACGACCGTCTTTCCGTCGGTCGCCGGATAGACGTGGTAGCGGCCGTCGTTGGGGCTCATCAGCTTCGGCGCGCCCTTGCCGTCCGTACGGCCGGAATAGACGGAGTACGGCTCCGAGCCGTCGTCGTTCGACTGTGAGACGGTCCACCAGCCGCCGCCCGCCTGGGCTCCGGTGCCGGCGGTGTTGACCTTGCCGAGCAGCTGGTCGGAGTCGACACCGAGCGCGTCCTCCCAGCCCGGCACGATGCCGTGGGCGTTGAAAGAGCGCTTCGCGGTGTTGAGCTGCTGCGCGCTGACGCCGAGGTCCTTGGCCGCGGCGAGCACGGCGTTTCGCCCGTCGGTGAAGCCGTCGAGCGGCGTCATGTACTCGGACAGCGCCTTGTAGACGATCCGGTCGGCGAGCTCCCCGCCCACGTCCTGGCGCAGGTCCCACAGCGCGCCGGAGAAGATGGTGGAGTTGAGGTGGACGCCGCCGTTGTCGGTGCCGAAGGTGATGCCGAGGAAGTTCTTCGAGGTGCTCGCGCCGTCGTTGAGGTTGCGGAAGGCGCAGGCGCGCGGCTTCGCCGTACGGCAGAGGTCCTCGCCGATCAGGCCGGAGTCCGGGTCGTCCATGGAGATGCCGGAAGCGGCGGTGTCGATGGCGTTGCCGAAGTAGTCGGCGAGCGCCTCGTTCATCGCTCCGGACTGGCCTGCGTAGACCAGGTTGGCGGTGTTCTCGACGACACCGTGGGTCATCTCGTGGCCCACCACGTCGAGGTCGGCGGAGAGCGGCTTGTACTCGTCGTCCCCGCTGCCGTAGACCATCTTCTGGCCGTCCCAGAAGGCGTTGACGTACGGCGAGCCGAACTCGGTCACACCGACCAGGGAGTTGATCGTCATGCCGCGGCCGTCGAGGCTGTCGCGGGCGTGGTTGTTCCGGTAGTAGTCGTAGACCTTGCCGGCCGCCCAGTGCGCGTCGACCGCGCCCGACTCGGTGGCCCCCTTGCCGAAGTCCTTAGCCGGGTCGGCGAATTCCTTCAGCCCGCCGGGCCAGACGCCCGCCACCTCGGAGACGTCGCGGCCGCGCGCGTCCCAGGTGGTGAGGGTGTTCTTGGTGGTGGCCGTCATACGCGACGAGTCGATCATCACGTACTGGTTGGCGGTGGTGTCGAGGTGGACGTCGAGGTCGACCTTGGCGCCGTCCAGCTTGACGCCGGTGCCCTTGACGCCGGCGGCCGGGTCGGCGTCGGCAGCCGCCGCTCCTGCCTTCGGAGCGGCCTTGGCGGCCGCGGAGGACGCCGCCGCCTTCGGCGCGGTGAGGGTCTTGATGCCGCTGAACTGGAGCACCGGGAAGCCGGCGCCGGCGTCGATGTAGACCTGCTGCAGCACCGGTTCGCCGGTGGAGGGGTTCGTGCCGCGTACGGTCACGTGGTACGCGAGCACGCCTTCGCCGCGCGGGATCACCACGAGGCCGCCCGCGGTGCCGCTGAGTGCGGCCGCCTTCGCGGACTTGGCCCCCTTGCGGTGTACCGCGTCGGCCTTGCTCAGCGTCTTGCCACCGAGGCGGGCGGCGGTGGCCGAGACCGCGCGGCGTACCGCGGTGTCCTCGCTGACGCTCGCCCTGGTGCCGGTCTTCAGGCCGGTGAAGTACTTGCCGGAGGTGCCGGTGACGACGCGCTTGCCGCCCTTGGACTCCATCCGTACGACGTACTCTCCACCGAACACCGGGATGCCGTGGTGCTTCTGCTGAAGCCGTACGGTCTCTTCCGCGCCGTGTTTGACGGTCTGCAGCGGCGTGAGATCGCGCCGGGCGTCGGCGATCCTGTAGCGGCTCTCCTTGGCGGCGAGATGGCCGCGGGCCGCGTCGGCCGGGCTCGCCTTGGCGTCGGCTGCCTCCCGGATGCCGTCGACGAGCGACGGAGTGGCGGTTCGGGCGCCCGGAAGAACGTCGCCGGGCGGTGCGGCGGCCGGCGGGGTTACCGCCTGGGCCGGTATCGCGGTGAGCAGCAATCCTGCCGCTCCGAGCAGTGCGGCGAGACCGGTCCCCCTGGTAATGCCCGGTCTCTGCGTGCGTGAACTGGGCTTGCGCACAGTACGTACCCCTCCCACGTGCTGGTCAGCCGTAAAGGTGGTCATGGCCATGCAACCGGTGGGACGCCAACCGAACAATGTGGTCGGCAGGTTGACAAGTGGACACGCACACTTGTGTGGCCCGTGAAGACAGAGTGAGAATCCGACGCATGAGCGAGGGGGAACTGCACACCCTCGGCCTGGGTAAGGCCGAAGAACGCACCTACGAGGCACTGCTCAAGGAACGGGCCGCCGGGGCCGAGGAGTTGGCGCGCCTGCTGGGGCTGCCACGCGAGCGTCTTGACCGGGCGCTCGGCCATCTCGTCGAGCACGGCATCGCGCTGCCCGCCGACGGGGGCGGACTGCCGCATCCGGCCGCGCCGGCCGCGGCCATCCGTACCCTCATCCACCGCCGTCAGGCCGAACTCCACTTACGTTCGGCCGAGTTGGAGCGATTACGGATGAGCGCGGACCAGCTCGCCGGCCGGCTGATGTCCGGCTCGCCCAGCGCCCCCGAGGGCGGTATCGAGGTGGTGACGGGCCCCAAGGAGATCGGCGAACGGGCGGAGTATCTGCTGGCGTCGGCGGAGCGCGAGGTCGCGATCCTGGACCGTCCGCCGTATGTGAAGGGCCCCCGCGGGGACGACAACTCCCGCACCCCGTGCCTGGACATCGAGGCCCTCCTGGACCGCGGGGTGGAGGTGCGGACCGTCCTGGACCGGGACGGGCTCGGCTACCCGGGCCGGATGCGCTCGCTGACCGGCCTTGTCGAGCAGGGGCTGCGGGCCCGCGTCGCGACCGCGGTCCCCACCAAACTGATCGCCGTGGACCGCCGGATCACGCTGCTCCCGCCGGCCGACGCGGCTGACCCGACGGCCTCGGCCCTGGTGATCGGCGACGCTCTGCTCGGCAACGTACTGGTGCCGCTCTTCGAGACGGTGTGGGAGCGGGCCACCCCGCTCGGCGGCTCCGCCAGCAGCTGCGGCTCGCTGCCCACGGCGCAGAAGGAGCTCCTCGGACTGCTCGCCGCCGGGCTCAAGGACGAGGCGATCGCACGCCGTCTCGGCGTCCATGTCCACACGGCGCGCCGAAGGATCAGCCGCCTGCTGGAGACGCTGGGCGCGGAGACCCGCTTTCAGGCGGGAGCGCAGGCGACCTTGCGAGGGTGGCTGGACTGACAGCCGTAAACAGGCAAGATGGCCGGATGAAGTGGATCGCTCGCCCGATGAGGCTGCTGAGGTGGCCCGCAATAGCCCTGCTCGCCGCCGCTACGGCGTGCGGCGGGCCGGTCTCCGCCGATACGGGCAGCAAGCCCGCCGAGCTGCCGGACCCGCCCGAGCCGCAGTCCTCCGCGACTCCGTTCGCGGGTCTGTCGTCCGCCGGGGTGCTGCTCGACAAGGACGGCGAACACTTCTGTTCCGCGAGCGTCGTGGACAGCCCCAAGGGCAATGTCATCGCCACCGCCGCGCACTGTGTCTTCGAGTACGGCAGCTACCTGGAGAACTTCAGCTTCGCGCCGGGCTTCACCGGGGCGGGTGCGGGCAAAGCGCCGTACGGGCGTTGGAAGGTCCGCGCCATCCAGGTGGACGACCGCTGGCGCAAGGTCACCGACGACTCCGACTCCGTGGACTATGCCTTCCTGACCGTGGAGCCGGACGCCAAGGGCCGCAACGTCCAGGAGGTCGTGGGCGGCACCCCCGTCGACTGGGCCTCTGCCGCTACCCGCCGGGTCACGGTCGTCGGCTACCCCAACCCGGACCACAACCCGGCCAACAAGCCCATCTCCTGCACCACCGACACCCAGCAGGATCCGGCACTCGCCGGGTCCGTACGCATGGACTGCTCAGGCTTCTGGGACGGCACGAGCGGCGGCCCCTGGCTCGCCGACTACCGGGATCCCAAGCATCCGGGCCAGCTGATCGGGGTGACCAGCGGCGGCGACACGGACAGCGTCACCACCGCGGTCCGCTTCAACGCCGATGCCCGCAAGCTGTACGAGAAGGCTGCGAAGGGGTAGCCCGCGGCGGCGGGCGGACAGCGCTCGGGACGGGGCGGACGCTGCGCTCGGGCCCGGTCGGCGGACAGCGCTCGGGCCCGGTGGTGTGGCACACCACCGGGCCCTGCCGTCGGACCGTCAGGCCGCGGCCGCCACCGGCACCTCGGCCGGAGACAGCGCGATCTCCAGGACCTGGCGGACATCCGTCACCGGATGCACCTCGAGCTTGTCCAGGATCTCGGCCGGGACGTCGTCCAGGTCCGCCTCGTTCCGCTTGGGGATGACAACGGTCGTGATACCGGCTCGGTGCGCGGCAAGGAGCTTCTGCTTCAGACCGCCGATCGGCAGCACCCGTCCGGTCAGCGACACCTCTCCGGTCATCGCCACATCCGTACGCACCTGGCGTCCGGAGAGCAGCGACGCGAGCGCCGTCGTCATCGTGATGCCCGCGCTCGGACCGTCCTTGGGCACCGCGCCCGCCGGGAAGTGGATATGCGCGCCCCGGTCCTTCAGATCGGCCACCGGCAGCTCCAGTTCCGCGCCGTGCGAGCGCAGGAAGCTCAGTGCGATCTGCGCGGACTCCTTCATCACGTCGCCGAGCTGGCCGGTGAGGGTCAGTCCCGCCGCGCCCGTCTCCGGGTCGGCCAGCGAGGCCTCGACGAACAGGACGTCGCCGCCCGCGCCGGTGACCGCGAGGCCCGTGGCCACACCGGGCACGGCCGTACGGCGCTCGGACGGGTCCTGAGCGGACTCGGGCACATGGTGCGGCCGTCCGATCAGACCGCGCAGCTGCTCGGCGCCGATCGTGAACGGCAGCTCCTGCTCGCCCAGTTCGTGCTGGGAGGCCACCTTGCGCAGCAGCCGGGCCACCGAACGCTCGAGGTTGCGCACGCCCGCTTCCCGGGTGTACTCGCCGGCGAGCTTGCGCAGCGCCGAGTCGTCCAGGGTCACCTCGCCGGGCTCCAGTCCCGCCCGCTCCAGCTGGCGCGGCAGCAGGTGGTCCCTCGCGATGACGACCTTCTCGTCCTCGGTGTAGCCGTCGAGCCTGACCAGCTCCATCCGGTCGAGCAGCGCCTCCGGGATGGCTTCCAGGACGTTCGCCGTGGCGAGGAACACCACGTCGGACAGATCGAGTTCGACCTCCAGGTAGTGGTCGCGGAAGGTGTGGTTCTGCGCCGGGTCCAGGACTTCGAGCAGCGCCGCGGCCGGGTCGCCGCGGAAGTCGGAGCCGACCTTGTCGATCTCGTCGAGCAGGACGACCGGGTTCATCGAGCCGGCCTCCTTGATGGCGCGGACGATACGACCGGGCAGCGCGCCGACGTACGTACGCCGGTGGCCGCGGATCTCCGCCTCGTCCCGTACACCGCCGAGCGCGACCCGGACGAACTTCCGGCCCATCGCGTGCGCCACGGACTCGCCGAGTGAGGTCTTGCCGACGCCTGGCGGGCCGACGAGCGCGAGCACCGCGCCCCCGCGCCGCCCGCCGACCACGCCGAGCCCCCGGTCGGCGCGCCGCTTGCGCACCGCCAGGTATTCGGTGATCCGCTCCTTCACGTCCTGCAGGCCCGCGTGCTCGGCGTCCAGGATCGCCTTGGCGCCCTGGATGTTGTGCTCGGCAGTGTCATCAGTTCGCTCGTTCCAGGGCAGCTCCAGGACGGTGTCGAGCCAGGTGCGGATCCAGGAGCCCTCGGGGTTCTGGTCACTGGACCGCTCCAGCTTCTCGACCTCCTTGAGGGCGGCTTCCCGCACCTTCTCGGGGAGGTCGGCGGCCTCGACGCGGGTGCGGTAGTCGTCGGACTCGTCCGCGGCGTCGGTGGTCCCGCCGTTGAGTTCGCGCAGTTCCTTGCGTACGGCTTCGAGCTGACGGCGCAGCAGGAATTCGCGCTGCTGCTTGTCGACGCCCTCCTGGACGTCCTTGGCGATGGACTCGGCGACGTCCTGCTCGGCGAGGTGTTCACGCAGCTGATCGGTGGCGAGCTTGAGGCGGGCCACCGGGTCGGCCGTCTCGAGCAGTTCGATCTTCTGAGTGGTGGTGAGGAACGGCGAGTAGCCGGAGTTGTCGGCGAGCTGCGAGACATCGTCGATCTGCTGGACCCGGTCCACGACCTGCCATGCGCCGCGCTTCTTCAGCCAGCTGGTGGCGAGCGCCTTGTACTCCTTGACGAGCTCGGCGACCGAGCCCGGCAGGGGGTTGGGCACGCTCTCGTCGATCTGGGCGCCCTCGACCCAGAGCGCGGCGCCGGGTCCCGTGGTGCCCGCGCCGATCTTCACGCGGCCGCGGCCGCGGATGAGCGCGCCGGGGTCGCCGTCGGAGAGCCTGCCCACCTGCTCGACGGTCCCGAGCACACCGGTCCCGGCGTACGAGCCGTCGACCCGCGGAACAAGCAGCACCTTCGGCTTGCTTTCACCGCTGGAGCGGGCGGCAGCCTGGGCCGCCTCCACCGCGGCGCGCACCTCGGTGTCGGACAGGTCGAGCGGCACCACCATTCCGGGCAGCACGACCTCGTCGTCGAGCGGCAGCACGGGCAGGGTGAGCGGTGTGGACGTCGAAGCCATGATCTCCCCTATGGCAGTCAAGTTGAGCTTTATGGACTCAATGCACGGCGCCCTGGAGATGTTCCCCCGGACCTGTTCGCTGTCAGCGATCAGCTCTCGCGAGGCGAGGCTCCTCGCGATGTAATAGCCAATCATCGATTTTGTCTATTACGCATCCAGCTGCCCGAGGAGTACGGATGACCTTCGAGTCCACCGCCGAGACCGTCCGGGCCTGGGTCCACGGCTGGGTCGCCTCGCGCGGCGCGGCGGATCCCGTCGCCGAACCCTGGGGGTTCAGCGTCGACGTGGGCCAGGTAAAACACGCCACGCGCCATGTGCTGACCGCCGACGACGAGGCGACGGTCCGCAAGATCGCCGACGCGGTCGCGGCCCCGAGCGTCTGGCTCAAGGTGTTCGCCGACCCCGATTCCGTCCTCTCCTGGGCCGGGCCGGGCTGGAAGGTCGACGAGCCGGGCTGGCTGATGTGGGCCGAGCTCCGCCGTACCGAGACCGCCGTGCCCGACGGCTACTCCCTCAAGACCTGGTCCCGCGGCGGCGTCACCCGCGTCCTGGTGGTCGCCGCGGACTGCTCGTTCGCCGCCCGCGGCCAGATCGCACCGACCGGCGCCACCGCCGTCGCCGACCAGGTGGAGACCTCGTCGGCGCACCGGCGCAAGGGGCTCGGCAGCCTGGTGATGCGTACGCTCCACAACGCCGCGGTCGAACAGGGCGCGGGCATCGGGGTGCTGGGCGCGACACCGGAGGGGCGGGCACTGTACGAGTCGCTGGGCTGGCGGACGCAGGCCCCGCTGGTCAGCCTCTACTACGACCCGACCGGCTGACCCGTATGCCCGACCGGCCGACCCGTACGCGCGACCGGCCGACCCATGCGCCCGACCCGTACGCGCGACCGGCTGCCCCGTACGCCTGACCGGTCGGGGCGCCGGAGGAGATACTGCGGGCACGTACGGGTGCGGTACGGACGACAGGTGGGCACATGCGACTGATCACACGGGCTCGGTGCGGTACGGCGGGTGTGCTGCTGGCCGCCGCCCTGACGGCGGGGTGCGCGGGAGGCGGCGGCGCCGGGTCGCCGGGCCCGGCGGAATCAGCGAGCGCCTCGCCCGCACCGTCGCCCTCGGCGACCACTGCTCCGGCGCGGCCGCTGGTCGGGATGACGGTCACCGGCGGCATCGCCGGCGTACATGACACGCTGGTGGTCCGGGACGACGGCACTTACACCACGTCCTCGAGGACCGGACCCGCCCGGACCGGCCGGATGACACCCGCCGAGCTGACCGAGCTGCGCACGGCCCTGGAGAAGGCGGATTTCGCCCGCCTGCCCCGCGAGGCCACAGGCAGCCCGATCGCGGACGGATTCACCTACCGGCTCACGTACGCCGGTCACACCGTCACCACCGACGACACGACACGGCCGCCGGCCCTGCGGGCGGTGTTCGCCGCACTCCCGCAGGACTGAGACCGGTCCCACCGGGGCGGTCAGCTGCGCTCGACGATCCGGAGCGTGTTGCCGTCCGGATCGCGGAAGAGGAACACCGCCGGCACTCCGCCGCCCCAGCGCAGCACGTCGGGGCCGGCGTCCACACCTGCGGCCAGCAGGGCCGCGTGGTCGGCGTCCGCGTTCTCGGTCGTGAGGCGGATGCCCGTCTCGACGCCGGCGGGCAGGTCATCGGTCGCGGCGACGAGCGCGAGCAAGGTCTCCGCCCCCAGGGCGCGACCTCGATCCAGCGCTCGCCCGCTCCGAAGGGCGTGTCGACGCGCTTCTCGAAGCCCAGCGTGCCGACATAGAACTCAAGGGCCCGGTCCTGGTCCGTGACCGGGATCGACACCGTACGCACCTGGGTGACGCGAGTCTTTGCGTGGTTGCTGCTCACTTCGGTCTCCTGTTCGCCGGTCTACCCATCAGGACGGCCGGCGCCGGAGAAACTCATCGGCCGTGGAGCACGGACTCTTCCCGCCGCGCCGACCAGCGGCCCACCGCGGGCCAGCAGGCGATTCCGGCCAGCAGTGCCAGCGGATGGCCCCAGTTGGTGAGCGGATCCTCGAGGGCGAGCAGGTCCTGGACGAGGATCAGGGACACACAGCCGAGGAGCGTGCCGCGAGCCACCGGGCGGAGCAGTCCGGCCAGGGCGCCGATGCTCGCCATCAGACCGAAGCTGATGCCGTAGTCGAGGCGGTGCAGGGAGCTGACGGGCAGATGTCCGGTCGCCACCGAGACCGCGACCGGTATCTCCGTGGCCAGCGTCGCCGCGACATGGCCGACCAGGAAGACTCCGGCGGCGCGCCAGCCGCCGATGCGGCGTTCCAGCGCGGTGAGCGTGAACAGGAACGCGATCGCGTACGGGCCCAGCAGACCACCCGCGACCCACAGCGCGCTGGCGCCGAGAACGAGCAGGGGGGTGTCCACCAAGTGGGCGACGTCGGTACTGGAGCCACGGAGCAGCGAGGAGACGATCGCGGGGTCTCCGTACTGCGCGAAGAGCGACGTGGTGAGCAGTACGAGGACGTAGCAGAAGGTGAACGGCGTCCCGGTCGGCGTGGGCAGCAACTGGAGCGCCTGCCGCCACAGGGGCAGCCGCGGGCACGGGACGGGCCTGGGTGCGGACGGGAGGGCAGGCGTCGCGACCCGCGTCGGCGCCGTGGGCTGGGCCGGGATGCCGCCCAGCAGCTCCTGGCCCTTGACCGGATCGCGCGTCGTCAGCTGTTCCACGCGTGAGGCCCCTCTCGTCAAGCCCCGAACGAACCCCCACCCAACGCGATCACCATCACCCCCGTCTATGACCTGCGCCACATGAGGCAACCTTGATCCCACCTCGAGCGTCGTGCGCACGTCAGGTCTTGCCGAGCGGTCTGTGATCCCGCTGTGGCCCGGCTGTGAATCGGCGGTGAACCGCACCGGCCCGGAAAGCATTTGTCCCTCTCGCCCCATGGCGCCACTATGGCCACCGCAACGCGTCCGACCGCTCCCCCGCCTTCGGCGGGGAGACCCCTTGCCCGGAGGTCACCGCCATGCCGCTCCATACCGACGGCCCCGTCACCCTGGACCGGCGCGAGGGGCCGTACGGGGAGGTCGTGCTGCGGCAGCGTGGCGAGCATCACGAGATCATCGCCAACGGGTGCTTCCTGATGGACACCTCCGACGGCCGCTCCGAGCGTCTGCTCGTCGACGCGGCCCTCGACGCGCTCGCCGGCCACCTTGCACCGTCGGTGCTCATCGGGGGTCTCGGCGTCGGCTTCTCGCTGGCCCGTGCCGCGGAGAACCCCCGCTGGCGCCGTATCGCCGTCGTCGAGCGCGAGCAGGCGATCATCGACTGGCACCGCACGGGCCCCCTCGCCGCGATCTCCCGCGACGCCCTCGCCGATCCCCGCAGCGTGATCCTGCACACGGACCTCGTCACGTATCTCCGCACCACTACGGACCGCTACGACGCCCTCTGCCTCGACATCGACAACGGACCCGACTGGACCGTCACCGACGACAACGAGAACCTCTACTCACCGTCCGGACTCGCCGCCTGCCAGGGCCGGTTGGAGCCGGGCGGAATCCTCGCCGTGTGGTCCGCGCAGCCCTCCTCCGCGTTTGAGGATGCGTTGCGGAATGCCGGATTCACCGGGGTTACAACCGAAGAGATCCGGGTTGCCCGAGGAGTCCCCGACGTGGTCCACCTCGGTGTTCGCCCTGCGTAGCCGGGATGCCGTAACTGCCCTTACGCTGCTCACCTACACACGGCATCTACTTCGGCATCCACATCAGCATGCAGCTCGCGAGAACGCGTACAGGGGCGGGGCGATGGAGCAGACACACACCACGCACAACGGCGTCGCGGCCACGCCCGGCGCCCAGCGCCGGGTGCTGGTCGTCGAGGACGACGCGACGATCGTCGACGCCATCGCCGCCCGTCTACGGGCAGAGGGCTTTCTGGTGCAGACGGCCGTGGACGGCCCGGCCGCCGTCGACGCCGCCGAGGCCTGGCAGCCCGATCTGATGGTTCTCGATGTGATGCTGCCGGGCTTCGACGGCCTCGAGGTCTGCCGCCGGGTCCAGGCGACGCGTCCCGTCCCCGTGCTGATGCTCACAGCGCGCGACGACGAGACGGACATGCTGGTCGGCCTCGGTGTCGGCGCGGACGACTACATGACCAAGCCGTTCTCGATGCGGGAGCTCGCGGCCAGGGTGCATGTGCTGCTGCGCCGGGTGGAGCGCGCCGCGCTCGCCGCCGTGACGCCGCGCAGCGGGATCCTCCGCCTCGGCGAGCTGGAGATCGACCACGCCCAGCGCCGGGTCCGGGTGCGCGGCGAGGACGTACATCTCACACCCACCGAGTTCGATCTGCTGGTCTGCCTGGCGAACACGCCGCGCGCGGTCCTCTCCCGCGAGCAGCTGCTCGCGGAGGTGTGGGACTGGGCGGACGCCTCGGGCACCCGGACCGTCGACAGCCACATCAAGGCCCTGCGCCGCAAGATCGGCGCCGAGCGGATCCGTACCGTCCACGGCGTCGGCTACGCGCTGGAGACGCCGGCACCATGAGGCGGCGGCCATGAGACGGCGGCGGCCCTGGAACGGGCTGCGCAACCGGCGGAGCCGGCTGCGCTCCGTTTCCATCTCGATCAAGACCAAGCTCGGAACGCTCGTCGTCGTCTCGGTCTTCATCACCACCGGTCTGCTCGTGGTCGCTCTGCGCACCGAGACCGAGCTCCGTTTCATCACGGTGTTCTCGGTGATAGCGACCCTCCTGATCACCCAGTTCGTGGCGCACAGCCTGACCGCGCCGCTGGATGAGATGAACACCGTCGCCAAGGGCATTTCGCACGGCGACTACACACGCCGGGTGCGCGGTGCCGACCGCCGTGACGAGCTCGGCGACCTGGCCTCCACCATCAACCGCATGGCCGACGATCTGGAGGCCGTGGACCAGCACCGCAAGGAGCTGGTCGCGAACGTCTCGCACGAGCTGCGCACGCCGATCGCCGCGCTGCGCGCCGTGCTCGAGAACGTCGTGGACGGGGTGTCCGCCGCAGACCCGGAGACGATGCGCACCGCGCTCAAGCAGATCGAGCGCCTGGGCCGCCTGGTGGAGACGCTCCTCGATCTGTCCCGGCTCGACAACGGCGTCGTCACGCTGCGGGCCCGCCGCTTCGAGGTCTGGCCGTACCTCTCCGGTGTGCTGAAGGAGGCCAATCTGGCCGCCGCCCAGCGCGGTCTGACCTCCGGGTCAGGCAACCACACGCGTACGGACGTACATCTGCACCTGGATGTGTCGCCGCCCGAGCTGACCGCACACGCGGACGCCGAGCGACTGCACCAGGTGGTGGCCAATCTGATCGACAACGCCGTCAAGCACTCCCCGCCGCACGGCCGCGTGACAGTACGGGCCAGGCGCGGCTCCCAGCCGGAGTCCCTCGACCTGGAAGTGCTCGACGAGGGCCCCGGTATCCCGGAGCCGGAGCGCCACCGAGTCTTCGAGCGCTTCAATCGCGGCAGCGTCACCTCACCGCACGGACCCGGCAGCGACGGCGGTACGGGCCTCGGCCTGGCGATCGCGCGCTGGGCGGTCGATCTGCACGGCGGGCGCATCGGGGTGGCCGAATCCTCCCGGGGATGCCGGATCCAGGTCACCCTTCCGGGCCTTCGGGCAGCACGCGGTTGACGTAGGGTTCGAACCGGAAGCACGCATTCTGCGTGTACGGAGTGAGGGCGTGGCCAATAGCGGGCCAGTACGTCGTCAGGGGTGCGAGCCGACGGGTCGCAGCCACGGTGTGGCATACCCGCGCGAAGCGGAACCGCGCTTGTTTCCCGCCATTCACAGCCCCGAAACCCGCCGTCCGGTGTGACTTGCGCGACGATGGCCCTCCCCGCCTGCACCTCTCGGCCAGGGAGGCGTAGCCTTTATTTCCGCTGTCCATCACCTTGTGAAGCGGAAGAGGGCGGTTACCGCCGTGTCGTCTCAGTCCCCCAGTAACGCGAGCATCTCGACCGACCAAGGCGGGCAGGGTAAGAACCCTGCCGCCGCGTTCGGCCCCAATGAGTGGCTCGTCGACGAGATCTACCAGCAGTACCTCCAGGACCCCAATTCGGTCGACCGTGCCTGGTGGGACTTCTTCGCCGACTACAAGCCGGGTACGTCCGGCACGGCGGACAAGCCCGAGGGTGCCGCAGCCGCGGGGGCTGCGGTGACCACTCCGCAGGCCGCGCCATCGGCCGCCCCGGCCGCGAAGCCGGCAACCCCGGCACCGGCACCGGCCGCTCCGGCCCCTGCCGCAGCCGCGCCCGCCGCCCCGGCGAAGCCCGCGGCCGCCGCTCCGGCGCCCGCGAAGCCCGCCCCGGCCGCCGCCAAGCCGGCCGAGGCCGCCGCTGCCCCGGCCACCGAGGCCCCGGCCGGCCCCGAGTACGTGACGCTGCGCGGCCCGTCCGCCGCGGTCGCCAAGAACATGAACGCCTCGCTGGAGCTGCCCACGGCCACGTCCGTGCGCGCCGTCCCGGTGAAGCTGCTGTTCGACAACCGCATCGTCATCAACAACCACCTCAAGCGCGCCCGGGGCGGGAAGGTCTCCTTCACCCACCTCATCGGGTACGCGATGGTGCAGGCCATCAAGGCCATGCCGTCGATGAACTGGTCCTTCGCCGAGAAGGACGGCAAGCCGACCCTGGTCAAGCCGGAGCACGTCAACTTCGGCCTGGCCATCGACCTGGTGAAGCCGAACGGCGACCGCCAGCTGGTCGTCGCGGGCATCAAGAAGGCCGAGACCCTGAACTTCTTCGAGTTCTGGCAGGCCTACGAGGACATCGTCCGCCGCGCCCGCAACAACAAGCTGACGATGGACGACTTCACCGGCGTCACCGTCTCGCTGACCAACCCCGGCGGCCTCGGCACCGTGCACTCCGTGCCGCGTCTGATGCCCGGGCAGTCGGTCATCATGGGCGTCGGCTCGATGGACTACCCGGCCGAGTTCCAGGGCACATCGCAGGACACCCTGAACAAGCTGGGCGTCGCGAAGGTGATGACCCTCACCTCGACGTACGACCACCGGGTCATCCAGGGTGCCGCGTCGGGCGAGTTCCTCCGTATCGTCGCGAACCTGCTGCTCGGCGAGAACGGCTTCTACGACGAGATCTTCGAGGCGCTGCGCATCCCCTACGAGCCGGTCCGCTGGCTCAAGGACATCGACGCCTCGCACGACGACGACGTCACCAAGGCGGCGCGCGTCTTCGAGCTGATCCACTCCTACCGGGTCCGCGGCCATGTCATGGCCGACACCGACCCGCTGGAGTACCGCCAGCGCAAGCACCCCGACCTGGACATCACCGAGCACGGCCTCACGCTGTGGGACCTGGAGCGCGAGTTCGCCGTCGGCGGCTTCTCCGGGAAGTCCCTGATGAAGCTGCGTGATGTGCTGGGCGTGCTGCGCGACTCGTACTGCCGCACCACCGGCATCGAGTTCATGCACATCCAGGACCCGAAGCAGCGCAAGTGGATCCAGGACCGGGTCGAGCGCTCGCACACCAAGCCGGAGCGCGAGGAGCAGCTGCGGATCCTGCGCCGCCTCAACGCCGCCGAGGCCTTCGAGACCTTCCTGCAGACCAAGTACGTCGGTCAGAAGCGGTTCTCGCTGGAGGGCGGCGAGTCCGTCATCCCGCTGCTCGACGCGGTCATCGACTCGGCCGCCGAGTCGCGCCTGGACGAGGTCGTCATCGGCATGGCCCACCGCGGCCGGCTGAACGTCCTCGCGAACATCGTCGGCAAGTCGTACGCGCAGATCTTCCGGGAGTTCGAGGGCAACCTCGACCCGAAGTCGATGCACGGCTCCGGCGACGTGAAGTACCACCTGGGCGCCAACGGCACCTTCACCGGTCTGGACGGCGAGCAGATCAAGGTCTCGCTGGTCGCCAACCCCTCCCACCTCGAGGCCGTCGACCCGGTCCTCGAGGGTGTCGCCCGCGCCAAGCAGGACGTCATCAACAAGGGCGGTACGGACTTCACGGTCCTGCCCGTCGCCCTGCACGGTGACGCGGCCTTCGCCGGCCAGGGTGTCGTCGCCGAGACGCTGAACATGTCCCAGCTGCGCGGCTACCGCACCGGCGGCACGGTCCACATCGTCATCAACAACCAGGTCGGCTTCACCGCCGCCCCGGAGTCCTCGCGTTCGTCGATGTACGCGACCGATGTGGCCCGCATGATCGAGGCGCCGATCTTCCATGTGAACGGCGACGACCCGGAGGCCGTGGTCCGCGTGGCGCGGCTCGCCTTCGAGTTCCGCCAGACGTTCAACAAGGACGTCGTGATCGACCTCATCTGCTACCGCCGCCGCGGTCACAACGAGGGCGACAACCCGCAGTTCACCAACCCGCAGATGTACAACCTGATCGACAAGAAGCGCTCGGTGCGCAAGCTCTACACCGAGTCGCTGATCGGTCGCGGCGACATCACGCTGGAAGAGGCGGAGCAGGCGCTCCAGGACTTCCAGGGCCAGCTGGAGAAGGTCTTCGCGGAGGTCCGCGAGGCCACCAGCCAACCGGCCCCGACGCAGGTCCCGGACGCCCAGGCCGAGTTCCCGGTGACCGTCACCACCGCGGTCTCCCAGGAGGTCGTGAAGCGGATCGCCGAGTCCCAGGTCAACATCCCCGAGCGGGTCACGGTCCACCCCCGTCTGATGCCGCAGATGCAGCGCCGTGCGGCCTCGGTGGAGGACGGCACGATCGACTGGGGCATGGGCGAGACGCTCGCCATCGGCTCGCTGCTGATGGAGGGCACCCCGGTCCGGCTGTCCGGCCAGGACACCCGCCGTGGCACCTTCGGCCAGCGCCACGCGGTGCTGGTGGACCAGGAGACCGGCGAGGACTACACCCCGCTGCTGTACCTCTCCGAGGACCAGGCCCGCTACAACGTCTACGACTCGCTGCTGAGCGAGTACGCGGCGATGGGCTTCGAGTACGGCTACTCCCTGGCCCGCCCGGACGCGCTCGTCATGTGGGAGGCGCAGTTCGGTGACTTCGTCAACGGCGCGCAGACCGTCGTGGACGAGTTCATCTCCTCGGCCGAGCAGAAGTGGGGCCAGACCTCCGGCGTCACGCTGCTGCTGCCGCACGGCTACGAGGGCCAGGGCCCGGACCACTCGTCCGCCCGTCCTGAGCGCTTCCTGCAGATGTGCGCGCAGAACAACATGACGGTCGCGATGCCGACCCTGCCGTCGAACTACTTCCACCTGCTGCGCTGGCAGGTCCACAACCCGCACCACAAGCCGCTGATCGTCTTCACGCCGAAGTCGATGCTGCGTCTGAAGGCCGCGGCGTCGAAGGCGGAGGAGTTCATCAACGGCGGCTTCCGCCCGGTGATCGGCGACGACTCGGTCGACCCGAACGCGGTCCGCAAGGTCGTCTTCTGCACCGGCAAGGTCTACTACGACCTGGACGCCGAGCGGGTCAAGCGCGGCAACACGGACACCGCGATCATCCGTCTCGAGCGCCTGTACCCGCTGCCGGGTGCCGAGCTCCAGGCGGAGATCGCCAAGTTCCCGAACGCCGAGAAGTACCTGTGGGCGCAGGAGGAGCCGGCGAACCAGGGTGCGTGGCCGTTCATCGCGCTCAACCTGATCGACCACCTGGACCTGGCAGTCGGCGCGGACATCCCGCACGGCGAGCGCCTGCGCCGCATCTCCCGCCCGCACGGCTCGTCCCCGGCGGTCGGTTCGGCCAAGCGTCACCAGGCGGAGCAGCAGCAGCTGGTCAACGAGGTCTTCGAGGCCTGACCGGTTGGTTGTACGTCACGGAGGGCCCGTCCCCGCGCGCTGAACGCGGGGCCGGGCCCTCCGGCGTATACGAGAGGTCGCTCTGTTCCGGTCCCTCGACGCGACCTGAACCGGCCTGTCGTGCTCAGGTGCCCCCGGCGCCGAGTCTGGCCAGCTCCTGGCGTACGAGGCTCGCCGCCTCCAGGTCCGCCGCGTCCGCGGCGACCAGCATGCGGAGCACCGCCCGGTGTTCCTCCAGGGCGCGCTCGGGACCCGCGGTGCGTTCCAGGCGGGTGGCTCTCATCCACTGGGCGGTGACGGCCCGTTCGGTGAGGTCGCCGGTCCTCGGTTCGGCGGCGGCGCGGCGGAAGTAGGCGGCGGCGTCGCTGAGCCTGGGGGGCGAGTCGGTGCGCTGGGCGAGGAGTGAGGATGCCAGCGCCCGGTACCACCAGGCATAGGCAGCCAGTTCGGGGTCGTCCGCACCGCGGGCCGTCGCACCCAGGGCCCAGTCCGCCTCGTGGAGGTCGGCGACCGCCTCCTCGGCACGGAAGCGCTCGATGTACGCATGGCCCAGCAGGGCCCTGCGGCGCGGCAGTTCCGGATCGGCGCCGGGCGTCTCGTCGATCGCGCCGCGCAGTGCCCGTACGGCCGCGTGCACATCGACGGCCGAGTCCTTGTCCACACCCCGCTCGGTCAGCTGCCTGCCGAGCGCGGTGAGGATCATGCCGCGGCGGGGATCGCCGGGAGGCAGCAGCGGCAGCGCCGAGGTCCAGGCGGCGATCGCCGAGTCGCGGTGCACCCAGCCGCCGGTGGACGCGTACCGCTGGTCCAGCACGCGGGCCATCCGCAGCAGACAGTCGGCCTCGGCCTCCTCGTCCTTGCCCACGTGCCGGCGCGCCTGGTCCAGGGCCTGGAGGATACGCAGCCTGTCGTCGTCGTCGAGGTCCTCGTGGGCGAACTCGATGGCGTCGGCGTAGTCCAGCCAGGCGCGACAGAGCTCCGCCTGCGGGACGGCGTCCCAGTCGAGTCCGTCGATGCCGGCGTGCAGATCGTTGTCGGCCCGGTCGGCGAAGGCGCGGGCGGCGATGCGGTCCGCCTCGTCGGCCTCCCTGGCGACCGGGCCCTCGCCCCGGTGGTGGCGGGCCAGTTCGAGCAGCAGTCCGCCCCTGATGAGCAGCGCGGACTCCCGGTGTTCGTCCTCCCAGTCTTCGTCCGCCCGGTGCTCGTCCGCCCGGTGTTCGTCGGCCAGCAGCAGATGGACGACGGAGAGCGCGGTCTGCAGTGTGCCGGTGAACCAGTCCTCGGGCCGGCCGGGGCCGCGCAGGGCGTACGGCGCGCCGGTCACCGCAAGGCGCCGCAGCACGCGGATCCTGGCCACCGCGGCGGTCTGCCGGAGCAGCCGCGCACCCTCCGACCGTGGAGTGCTGTCGGTCAGCTCGGCGAGACTGGTGTCCGCGGTCGCCAGCAGGACCGACGCCACCAGTCCCGGGGCATGGGCTTCCGCGGCCGTCTGTACCCGCACCCACTCCGGCATCAGCCGGGGGCTGAGCCGGCCCGCCTCCACCTCGTCCGCCATCGCCTCCAGCACCTGCGCCAGCGTCAGATGCGCCTGCGGCTGTCCCGTGATCGCGTTCTGGGCGGCGTCGAGCGCCTCGCGCAGGTCCTCCGGGAGCGGGCGCACCAGCCAGCGCCGCAGCAGGGCCTCGGCCAGCTCCCCGT
The DNA here is from genome assembly GCF_042888805.1 of Streptomyces sp. NPDC002730. Classification (NCBI taxonomy): domain Bacteria; kingdom Bacillati; phylum Actinomycetota; class Actinomycetes; order Kitasatosporales; family Streptomycetaceae; genus Streptomyces; species Streptomyces sp. NPDC002730. The sequence goes on along the minus strand of NZ_JBIAQG010000001.1, from coordinate 934,234 downwards.
ACAGCACGGCCCGTTCGGTGGCGCGCCGTTCGGCCTGGGTGGCGGAGCCGAGCAGCTGGATCGCCGAGTCCAGGTCGCGTACGGTCCCGTACTCGCCGAAATGCGCCATACAGGCGCGCGCCTGTGCCACCAGTGCGGCCGGTCCCCCGCCCGGCAGGCCGCCCGGTGGTGCGGTCGGCTCGGCCGCGCCGAGCCGCCGCAGCACCTGCGCCGACACCCGCGCGAAGGCCGAAAGACCGCGGCTGTCCGGACTGCTGAGAACCGCGGGCCTCGGGTCCACCGAGCCCGCGAGGAAGGCCGCGGCCATGGCCGGGAAGTTCCGTACCGTGCGCCCGTAGCGCGTCTCGACGTACTCGGAGCAGTGCTTGAGCACCAACGCCGCGCTGCTCGCGCCCAGTTGGCCGAGCAGCTCTTCGCGTACGCCGGTCAGGAAGGTGTACGCGGGGCCGCCCTCGTCCTCGGCCGGGCCGTCGTCGTCCCGTCGCAGCATCCCGCTGAGCAGCACCTCCGCCAGTACATCGGGACTGCTGCGGACCAGCATCGCGCGCTGGACGAGCTGCATCACCGGAAGGACGAGCGGCACCGCCGACAGATAGACGGCGAGCTGTGCGGCGGCCGGCGACGCGGTTCTGCGGAAGGCCCGCACCCGCTCGCCCGCGTCGATGTCCTGTGCCGTACGGGCCCGGCCCGCGGCCGCCTCGTGACGGCTTCTGACCAGGCCCGCCGCGGCGTTCAACGACTGGCCGGTGGCGCCGGCCACCAGCCGCGTCCAGGCCTCGAAGGAGGAGCGGCGCAGGGCGAGCACAGGCACCGGAATGCCCCGTTCGGCCCCGCCGTACGGCGCATTGAACTCCAGCCGCCCAGCGGGTCCTTCGCGCCGCCGCAGCAGTCCGGGCCGCGCGGGCAGATGCGTACGCCGCCACATGTGCTGCGGCAGCGGCTGCACCACGGCGACCGGCGCGGTCGACGCCCAGATGTGCAGCAGCCGCTGCATCCGGCCGCTGCGCCACATGGGGCCCGCGCAGTCGCTGAGCACCAGGGTCAGCTGCCGACCTGTGGGGTCACCGAGCTGGGCCGGGGTGTGCTCGTCCTCACGCAGATGGTGGACGGCGACCTCGCGGAAGGCCCCGGCGCGTTCGCAGATCTGCCGCAGCTCGTCGAGTGCCTTGTTCCACACGACATTCGACGAGGAGACGTCCATGACGAGGGCGAGGCGCGCCTCACGCCGCCGTACCGCGGCGAGCACCGGCACCACCAGTCCGGTGTCGGCGGCCCGGTCGGCCGTCGCGACCTCGTCGAGCTCGCGGCGGACCAGGCGCATGGGTGGCCGGTAGCGCTGCAGCGGCCGCAGGGCACGCTGGAGCGCGAGTGTGTCGGGGAGCACGGCGGCGGCCGGTACGGGAACCCTCCGCAGATCTCCGTCCGGTACGCCGCCGGCCGCGCCCTCCGACTGTGCGGACCCGAACAGGTCGATACGGGTGCGTGGCACCGGGCCCGGCTTGAACGACAAGGGCGCGGACGTCTCCTTGACGTCCACGGGAGCAGGGTTCACGGGCTGCGGCCCCGCGGGCCCGGCGGGCGCGGCGCCGGGCCGGCGGGGGGCCGCCGCCGGTACGAAGCGGGCCAGCCACAGGGCGTCGGCCAACTCCTCGGCGGTCGGCTTCAGTTCGGCCTCGCGCAGCCGGGTGACCAGCGCGGTCAGCGCGCCGGGCGGCGGGAGGGCGGCGGGGGCCGGGAGGGCGGCGTCCACAGCGTCACCGCTGCCTGGTCTCGAGAGGACGTATCAGCAGCTCGGCAATCTCCTCGCGCCGTCCCGGCTCCTCACGTACCGCGTGCTGCGTGAGGAAGATCGCGTTCAGCAGCTGGTCGGTGGGACGCAGTTCGCCGTCGCCGTCCTCCCGGGTGAACTGGCTGATCAGATCGAGGTTCCGCTCGTCGGACCCGGCCCCGAAGTGCGCCTGGACCATGGCGGCCAGCCGCTCGTCGCGGGGCGGGTCGAGATGCAGATGGATGCAGCGGCGCAGCAGCGGGGCCGGGAAGTCGCGCTCGCCATTGCTGGTCATCACCACGAAGGGGAAGGCGTGACAGCGCACCCGGCCGTCCCGCACCGGCACCCGGCGGCCGTCGTCGGTGAGCACCCGCACCTCGTCCTGACCGGGCCGGTCGGCCATCCGCTCCAGCTCCGGGAGCGCGAACTCCCCTTCCTCCACCACATTGAGCAGATCGTTCGGCAGGTCGATATCGCTCTTGTCGAGCTCGTCGATGAGCAGCACGCGCGGCCGCTCGGCGGGCAGCAGCGCGGTGCCCAGCGGCCCGAGCCTGATGTACCGGCCGATGTCGTCGGCCTGGCGCTCGGCGAGCTGGGCGTCCTGGAGCCGGCCGATCGCGTCATAGGTGTACAGCCCGTCCTTCAGCTCGGTGCGGCTGACGATGGGCCACTGGAGCACTCGGCCGAGGCCGAGTTCGTACGCGACGGAGTGCGCGAGCGTCGACTTGCCGGAACCCGGCTCACCGGTGACGAGGAGCGGCCGCCTCAAGTACAGGGCGGCATTGATCAGTTCGAGGGCTTCGGCGTCCTGGGCGGGCGGGGCCTCGACACGCGCGCCGAGCCGCCGGGTCGATGAGCTGTCGATCGGCGGCGCCGGGTCGGGCAGCGGCTCTCCGGAGAAGGCGCGCCAGGGCGGCGGCGGCGGAAGGTGCCGGATCCGGTCGGGATCCGGTGCGCCGACGCCACGGTAGATCAGCCAGTCGTCCATCGCTCGCTCCTCGTCGGCGGTCGGTGGGACCCGTGGCGGACCACGTCCGTTACGTACCCACCGCCCTGCCGTCCCATTGCTCGTTCCATTGCTCCGCGGCGGCTCCTCATGGGGAGTCCACCGGTCCGCTGTCGTCGGCGGGCAGCGGGCGGCTCGGGTCGTCGTAGAGCATGGCCACCCCCTCGGCCCAGTGTGTGCTGTTCCTCGATCCGCTGATGTCGTCCCGGATACGTCGCAGCCGGTCGGGAAGCTCAATCGCGCCCGCGGTCTGTGCGAGCAGTACGGCCGCGCCCTGATGCACGTCCTCGCAGAACTCCGTACAGCCGTGGTCGGGATGGCCGTCGGTGTGCCACAGGGCGATGCCGTGTCCGGCCTGCAGTGCCATGCCGATGGCTCTCCGTCCGACGCCCCTGCCTGCGGGCCGGCACAGGACGGGTACGGCGGACGGCGGCATTTCCTCGAAGTGGCGGGGCCGGGGGACCTGGCGCTGCGGCGGAGTGCGGCAGGCGGTGAGCGCCTCGGCGGCCAGCATCCCCTCCCAGCGGCGCAGCCAAACGGTGTCCGGTTCTCCTCGTCTCGCGAGGTCACGCAGCACCACCATCCGTCGTACGCCGACATACGCCGGATGGTGGAGCCGGGCCATCTCGGTGAGCTGCCAACGGTGCACGGCGGTGTCGAAATGGTCCGCGGGCAGGGCGACTTCGAGCGGAGCCGGGGCACCGGGCGAATCGACCGAGGCGAAGACCTCGTCCAGCGGGCCGCGCAGCTTCTGAACGATCTGCTCCGGCGGGACGCCTTCGCCCGTCTGCTCCTCGTGCAGCGGCTCGTTGACGTCATGGCCGTCGTCGACCCGGATCCGCCAGTAGAAGCGGGCGGGCCGGGCGTCACAGACCGGCTCCAGCTCGACGATGACGACGGCGGACCCGTCGCCGGGCCGCGGATAGCGGACGACGATCCGGTCCTGGCCGTCGGCGCTGCGCGGGTGCACGAGTCCGGGCGGCAGCGTCGCCTGGGTCACCACGGTGTGCACGATCCGGGGCACTTCCTGAAGCCGTCGAGCCACCCAGTCGGCGAGCGGGGCGACTTCGGCGCCTCGGCTGCGCTCGTACTCCACCACCAGCTGGAGGTAGTGCAGCGCGGCGATGGCGGCGACGGGCTGCCCCGCCTCGTACAGCAGGCCGTGTCCGTCGCGCCAGATGCGGGGCAGCAGCTGCCCGGGCGGCGGGGCGACGCCGCCGCGGGCCTTCTTGGCAAGCTCGGCGACGGGGCGGATACCGGCGGGCGGGTGTACGCCGGCGAGCAGGCTCAGTGCCTCGCGCCGGTCCACGGGGCTCCACTGCTCGCCGCTGGTGTGCACGCCGGCGCCGGGGAGTTGGTCCTGGCGCTCGATCCAGTTGTGCCCGGTGACCTTCGGGGACTGGCCGTGCCAGCGGTCGTGTGCGGCCATGACGAGCTGGTACGCGGGGCCGAACCGGCGCAGGGCGGTGGCGGCGATGGCCATGCCGCCGTCCCTGCCGACGCGCCGGGACTTGAGGATGCCGACGACGGCGCCGGTATGGACGTCGACGACCGGGGAGCCCGAGCCGCCCTTGGGGAACTCCGCCTCTGGCCGGAATCGCATCCCGTAGTCGTCGTCGAAGCCGTTGATCCTGGCGGTGGCCTTCCATCGCACGGCGCGTTTCTCGGCGCCGTCCTCCTGCTGCTCGGGCCGGTAGCCCTGGACTGTGCCGCGGCCGCCGGGGTACTCGGTGCGATCGGTGAGCCATACGCATTCGTGCTCGACATCGGGCTCCACGAGCTGCACCAGGGCGAGATCCTGCTCGACGGGCACCCGCTGCTCGGCACGCGGCTCGCCGTCGAGCAGCCAGCAGGAGAGCTGCGCCTCGAGGGGCTCGCCGCCGTTCACTTCACTGCCACGGAGGTGGAAGACGCGTGCCTGGTCGCCCTTGAGATGGGGCGCGAGGACGTGTGCGCAGGTCAGCACCCAGCCGGGCGCTACGAAGAAGCCGCTGCCCCACATGGCGGCGACGTCCGGCCCTTGCCGCGCGGGCGTGAAGTGGACGGTGGCTGCGCGGGTCAGGGCGTCGATGAAGGAGTCGGAATCGCTCATGAGGTACCGGTGCCCGGGGCGGAGGCTGTGTCCGGGGCCGGGTCCTGGGCGGGGTCCTGGGCCGGGTCCTGGGCCGGCTGATCTTTCAGCTTCCAGGTGAGGGTGACCTGGACGGATGCTTTGGCCTCCCCCGCGGCGAGTACGGCGAGGGCAACCCCGGACTTGGCGGTGAGCTCGACACCGAAAGTGACGCTGGCCTCGTCCGGCTTGGCGGCGGCCGCGGCCTCGAGGACGGAGGCGCCCACCTCGGTGATCAGCCGGTCGAGCTGCTGGACCTTGGCGGTGACGTTCTCGACGAAGCCGACGTCCTCGTCGTCCTCGCCGTATCCGCCACCGCCGGCCGTGGACAGCCGGGCGAGCACTACGGCTCCCCCGGGTAATTCGATCTGCTGGACGCGTCCGTTCACGGTTCCCCCCGTCTCCACGGCCAACTCGTCCCTGCGATACCGCATTTGGGTTCTACGGGAATGGCGACGACCTTACTGGCCTGCACGGTTGCAAGGGAGAGTCGGAAGTCGCCGTAGTCTGAAGAGGTAGATCCCGTACGTACCAGGAGCATGTCTTGTACTTCACCGATCGCGGCATCGAGGAGCTGGAGAAGCGACGCGGCGAGGAGGAGGTCACTTTCGAGTGGCTCGCCGAACAGCTGCGTACGTTTGTGGACCTCAACCCGGACTTCGAGGTCCCGGTGGAACGCCTGGCCACGTGGCTGGCGCGGCTGGACGACGAGGACGAGGACGAGTAGCCGGGCGGCGGGGGCCGGTACCGGCAGCCTGCCCTAGGTGTTCTGTCCACCCCCGCGGCCCCTCATCCGGTCGTACGCCAGCCCCAGCACCCCGTGCCCCATCAGCACCACCCCCGCGACCACCCATCCCCCACTGCGCCGCCGCAGCCCCCACGCCGCCAGCGGTGCCCCCGCCGCCAGCTGGGCCGCGCCCAGGACACGGGCCTTGGGGCCACGGAGCCAGGGGCCCAGCGGGCCCTCCTCCACCGCGTCCAGTTCCGCCCGTACCGCATCGCGCCAGCCCGACCACTCCACTGTCTCGGCGCCCTGCGCACGCGCGACCGACCGCAGCCGGTCGGCCGGTTCACCCGGGCCGATGCCCGTCGGCAGGTCCAGGCCCGACCGGGCCAGGACCGCGATCAGGCCCAGCAGGCGGGCCCGCGCGTCCGCCTCCGGGTCGGGCAGCGTGAGCGGCTCGAGCGCCTGCAGGTCCAGCACCGGATCGAGGCCGAGCCGGGCCGCGAACGTCCGCATCGCCTCGTCCTCGCCGACCGGCCTGCCGTCCGCCAGCCACACGTACCCGACCGGTCGGCGGAATCCGGACGCCAGCGTGAACCCGGCCCGGTCGCCGTCCCACCACAGCGCGAGCACCGGCCAGTGCGCACCGACCGCGAGCGCCGCGGCCCAGCCCGCCAGCACCCGGTCCACCGGTTCGCCGCCGTCCAGCCACGGCTTGCCCTCCGGGACCAGCACGCTCCACTCGTCGCCGGCCGCGACGAGGAGCTGCCGCTCGCGCAGTAGATGGGCCGGGTGGCGTACGGCGGCGGGTTCCGCCCGGCACAGCAGCAGCGCTCCCACGGGTGTCGCGTCCATGGCCCATACGCTAGGCCAATTTGCCCCCATATGGCGCCCAATCGGTCTCGTATGACGCCCGATGGCACTCAATGGCAACCCGAGGGGCCACCCCCACACTTGACACAGCCCAACCGCGATATATCGTGTTCAGCAAGAGACGCGATATGTTGCGTCACGGCCGGCCCAGGGAGGTCGCACCATGTCCGAGTGGTCCGTTGCAGAGCCGAAGAAGCTCACCTTCGACGACCCGGTGACGGCACTCAACGTGCGTATCGTCAACGGAACGGTCAACGTCGTGGGCACGGACGAAGGTTCCGCCCGCCTGGAGATCTCCCAGATCGAAGGACCCCCGCTGATCGTGACCCAGCAGGGCTCCACCCTCACCGTCGCGTACGAGGACCTGCCCTGGAAGGGCTTCCTCAAGTGGCTCGACCGCAAGGGCTGGCACCGCAGCGCCGTCGTCTCCCTCGCCGTCCCGGCCGGCTCGGCCGTAGAGGTCGGCGTCGTCGGCGCCGCGGCCGTTGTCTCCGGCATCCAGGGGCCCACCGCGATACGCGGCGTCAGCGGCGACACCACCCTCGTCGGGGTCTCCGGCGCGGTCCGTGCGGAATCCGTCTCCGGCAACCTGGAGGCCCAGTCCGTCACCGGCGACCTCCGCTACAACTCGGTCTCCGGCGATCTGACCGTGATCGAGGGCGCGGGCTCCTCCGTACGGGCCGAGTCCGTCAGCGGCGACATGGTCATAGACCTCGACCCGGCCGGGAAGCCGACGGACATCCGGCTGACCACCGTCTCCGGCGAGGTCGCGATCCGGCTGCCGCACCCCGCGGACGCACAGGTCGAGGCGAACACCGCGAGCGGCGCGGTCTCCAACGCCTTCGACGACCTGCGGGTCAGCGGCCAGTGGGGCGCGAAGAAGATCACCGGCACGCTGGGCGCGGGCACGGGGACGCTCAAGGCGACGACGGTCTCCGGTTCCATCGCGCTGCTCCGCCGGCCGCCCGCGGAGGACGAACCGTACGACGCAGCCCCCACCGGAAAGGTGCTCTGACATGCCGCCCGTCTTTGCCCATGGCCGACTGCGCCTGTATCTGCTGAAGCTCCTGGACGAGGCCCCGCGCCACGGGTACGAGGTGATCCGCCTGCTGGAGGAGCGCTTCCAGGGCCTGTACGCGCCGAGCGCCGGCACCGTCTACCCGCGGCTCGCCAAGCTGGAGGCCGAAGGTCTGGTCACCCACGCCACCGAGGGCGGCCGCAAGGTCTACTCGATCACCGACGCGGGCCGCGAGGAACTGGCCGGGCGCAGCGGCGAGCTGGCCGACCTCGAGCTGGAGATCCGCGAGTCCGTCTCCGAACTGGCCGCGGAGATCCGTGACGACGTGCGCGGCGCGGCGGGCAAGCTGCGCAGCGAGATGCGCGCGGCGGCGACGGAGACACGGCATGCGCCCGGCGGCGCGAAGGAACGGGCCGACTGGGAGTCCGCCTTCGGCGACAAGGAGGCGTGGCGGGCGGCGAAGGAGGAGCTGCGCCGCGCCAAGCAGGAGTGGAAGGAGCAGGCGCGCCGCGCGAAGGACGAGTCTCGCCGGGCCCGCGAGGACGCGCAGCAGGCACGTCGGCAGGCCAAGGAGGCGCAGGACGCGGCCCGCCAGGAGATGCAGCGCATCGCCAAGCAGGTCCAGGACCAGGTGCAGGACCACTTTGCGCGGGGCGACTGGCCGACGGGGGTACGGGAGGGGCTGTCGGAGCTCAGCATGCAGCTCGGGGGCCTGGCGCGGGGGACGGCCTGGCCGCCGTTCACCAAGCCGGAACCGTCGAACGCGGACGTTGACGTTGACGTTGACGTTGACGTTGACGTTGACGCTGGCGCTGGCGCGGCGCCGGAGTGGGCGAGGGACACGACGGACTCGGGCGACCCGGCACGCGACCTCGACCGGCTGCTGGACCGCTTCCGGGACGACATCAGGGATGCGGCGCGGGACCACGGGGTGACGGAGTCCCAACTGGGCGATGCCCGCCGCCACCTGTCAACGGCGGCGGCCCACATCGGAGCACTCCTACGCAAACCGGGCGCCTGAGCAACGGGGACGCCGGGTCCCTGCCGGGGGTGCGGGGCTTGGGTGCATGGGCGCGCCCGGTCTCGTCTCGGTGGCCGTCCGGGGTCCGCTCCGGGGCTCGTGTCCGGCACTGCGCTGCATCCGATACGCGGCTCCGCCGCGTGGTCACCGCGCTTCGCGCGAGTTGCGACGCTTTACGTCCAGAACACGACCCCTGCGCGTCCCCCTGCCAGGGACAGGCCCGGCGCCCGTCGGGCGCCCGTCGGCGTTGGGGCTTTGTCCCCGGGTTCGCGGCACGAAGCCGCCGGTCGGGGGCGAGCCCCCGGAGTCTGTGGTCTGCGGCGCGAAGCTGCCGCTCGGGGGTGTGGGGGCGTCAGCCCCCACGTACCCCTCCCCGCCAGGGGGGGCCTGGGGGCGCCGCCCCCGGTTTCGGGAAGGGGCGGGGCGGGGCGGGGGAACACCACGCCCCGCACACCTCACCCCGCCTTCGCCGAGCCGCCACCGAACATCGCCCGCTCCACCGCCTCGTACGTCGCCCCGTGCTCCGCCAGCACGTCCGCCACCACGCCCGGCCGTGCCACCAGCGCCAGCAGCAGGTGCTCGCCGCCGATGTAGCGGTCGCCGCGGCCCACCGCGATGCGGAGTGACCGCTCCAGCACGTCCTTCGCCGCCGCGGTGAACGGACGGCGCCCCGGCCACCACCGCCTCGGCTTCCCGCCCGCCTGCAACGCGCCCTGTCCATGCGCCTCTTCGACCTTCGAGACGATCTCGGCCACATCGATGCCGAGCCCCGCAAGCGCATCCTCGTCCGCCTTCGACAGGCCCCCACGCCGCCTCGCCTCCGCCAGCGCGTCATCGACCGACGCGCGACGGTCCGTGATTCCGAGCGACGCGAACGCGAACGCCGCCCGCGTGCCCTCCTGGTCGAGCATCGCCAGCAGCACATGCTCCTCGGTGATGGAGTCCTCGCCCGCCCGCTCCGAGTGTTCTGCGGAGCCCGTCACGACATCCCGGGCGTCTTTGGTGAAACGCTCGAACATCACTGCCTCCCGTACTTCTTGTGTACGGCCTGCCGGCTGACGCCCAGCTCGGCCGCGATCTCCTGCCACGACCAGCCCTGGTTACGGGCACTGCGCACCTGCACGGCTTCGAGCTGTTCAAGGAGCCGCCGCAGCGCGGCGACGGCTCGCAGCCCGATCCGTGGGTCGCGGTCGCCCGCCCGCTCGGCGAGATCGGTTGCTTCGGTCATAACCGTCAACCTACATTGACAGTTATCCACAGTCAACCCCGGTTGACGCCGCCCCGTCGTACCGTGGTCCCGTGATCGATTTCCGTACCGCCGCACCCGTGACCGGCAGCCTCGACGTCCAGTGGCATGCCGGCTGGCCGTCGCCCAAGCACGACCCGCTGCCGGAGATACAGGTCCATGCGTACTCCGAGCACACCGTGATCCTTCGGCAGAACAAGTCCGTGCACTTCGAAGCCCCGTTCCTCTTCCTGCTGTTCGGGAACGAACGGGCACTGCTGCTGGACACCGGCGCCACGGCCGACCCCGCGCACTTCCCACTGCGCGCGACCGTGGACGCGCTGATCGACGGGTGGCTCGACCGGAATCCGCGCGCGGAGTACGGACTGGTGGTGGCTCACACCCATGGGCACGGTGACCACATCGCCGGCGACGCCCAGTTCGCGGACCGCCCGCGGACCGAGGTCGTCGGTCCTTCGCTGAAAGAAGTGACGGACTTCTTCGGGTTCAAGGGCTGGCCGGAAGGCCAAGGCGAGCTGGACCTCGGCGGGCGGGTGCTGGATCTGCTGCCAGGGCCCGGGCACCAGGAGGCCGCCGTTGTCTTCCACGACCGGCACACCGGTCTGCTGCTGACCGGCGACTCCCTCTACCCCGGCCGGCTGTACGTCCAGGACACCGCCGCCTTCACCGCCACCGTCGACCGCCTGCTGGCGTTCTGCGAGACGACACCGGTGACCCACATCCTCGGCTGCCACATAGAGATGACGACCACCGCGGACGTGGACTACCCGCGTGGCACCACGTATCAGCCGGACGAGCCCCCGCTCCAGCTGACAACCGCGCATCTGCGCGGGCTGCGCAGCGCCCTGGCCGTGCACGACGGGCCCTGCCGCGACTTCATCGTGGTGTACCAGGAGTGATGGTCGCCGTGATCCGCGCCCCCGGCCGGGCCAGGAAGCGCACCACACGGGAAGTGCCCGCCGCCACCGTGCGGGTATCCGCGCAGGCCGGGCCGGCCACGGCGATACGCCAGCCGTACGTGCTCGGCGGCAGCGAGATCTCCGTCGTGTCCGGCCGCGCGGACGCCCGGTACACCAGTCGGTACGTCCCGCTCGCCGGGTCGTACGCGTCCGTGCCCACCCGGCCCGCCACGGCCGCGGCGTACGGGGCGGCGGTCTGCTCCTTGTTCGTACGGAACGCTCCCGCGCCGTCGACCGCGCAGTACCCGCTCCCGTAGCACCACACATAGCCGGCCCAGCCGGAGCTGTAGCGATGAAGGGAGGCGAGCGCCTCACGGTAGAAGCGCGACATGTTCGGAAGGGAGTTGTTGAGCGGGCCCCACTCGCCTACCACGACCGGGATCCCCTGTGCCTCGGGGTACGCGGTGACGGCCGACTCGTACGACTCGATCCAGCCCGCCGCCGGGTCGTAGTCCGCGCCCGCCTCCATCGCCCCGTTGTAGAAGTGCGGGGCGTAGACGACCTTCGGGTCCTTGATCTTCCCGAGGCCCGTGGGGACGCCCTCGCCCACGATCGGGGTCGGCTCGATAAAGATCCAGCTGTCCTCGTCGGCCGAACGGACGGCGTCCGCAAGGCGGTTGTACATCGGCGTCAGCTGGTCGCGCTCGATCCGGCGGGCCGCCGTGGGCAGCTCCTCGCCCGGGCGCATCTCGCCCATCGGCTCATTGATCAGGTCGTAGCCGAGGACGGCGGGGTGGTGCTGGAAGCGGTCGGCGAGGACCCGCCACATCCGCGCCTGCGCGCGCCGCAGATCCTCGTCCTCGTAGAGGTGGGTGAACGCGCGCTGCACGGCCGGCTCGAAGTACTCGGAGAACCAGTCGTCCGGGTGCGGTGTGAAGGGCAGCCCGTCGGTCCGGGTCGCCCACTCGGGGATGCCGCGGTGCCCGAAGGCGGGGCCGAAGACGTCCTGGTGGGCGTCGATCAGCACCTGGATGTCGTATCTCTCGGCCCAGTCCAGGATCCGCTCGATCTTGCGCAGATACGCGGCGCTGTACTGGCCCCGCCTGGGCTCGATGTCGTCCCAGAAGACCAGCAGCCGGGCGAAGTTGAAGCCCTTGGCGCGCATATCGCGGAAGTGCTTCTCGGTGACGGCGGAGAGGGCCTGCTCGCCACGGTTCGCCTTGTCCTCGACGTTCCAGCCGCGCAGGGTGAGCGTTCGGCCGCGGTCGTCGGTCAGCCGGGGAATGTCACCGAGACCGCCCGGGGCCGCGGCGGCCGGGGCCCCCGCGAACAGCAGAAGGGTGCAGCAGACCGCCGCCAGTGCCCGAATCGTTCGGCGCGTACGCATGGGAGGATCCCATCAGCGCACCTGACGGTCCATCAAGAGGGCGTCAGCACGATCTTTCCGAAGAGGTCGCCGCCGGCCATCCGCTCGAAGCCCTCCCTGGCCCGGTCCAGCGGCAGCACCTCGTCGATCACCGGCCGTACGCCCGTCGCCGCGCAGAAGGAGAGCAGATCCTCCAACTCGTCCTTCGAACCCATCGTCGAGCCGACGACCTTCAGCTCCAGGAAGAAGATCCGGGTCAGCTCGGCGTGCGAGGGGCGGTCGCCGCTGGTCGCGCCCGAGATCACCAGCGTGCCGCCGGGCCTCAGCGACTTGACCGAGTGCGACCAGGTCGCGGCGCCGACCGTCTCGATGACGGCGTCCACGCGCCGCGGCAGCCGCGCGCCGGGCTCGTACGCCTCCTCCGCGCCCAGTTCGACGGCTCGCTTCCGCTTGGCCTCGTCGCGGCTGGTGGCGTAGACGCGCAGGCCCGCCGCTTTGCCGAGAACGATCGCGGCGGTCGCCACGCCACCGCCCGCGCCCTGCACCAGGACCGAATCCCCGGGCCGCACCCCGGCGTTGGTGAACAGCATCCGGTACGCGGTGAGCCAGGCGGTCGGCAGACAGGCGGCCTCCTCGAAGCTGAGCTCCTTCGGCTTCGGCAGGACGTTCCAGGCCGGGACGGTGACCTGCTCGGCGAAGGTGCCCTGGTAGCGCTCGGTGAGGATGGAGCGCGGCTCGTTCGGGCCGACGCCGTGCCCGGTCTGACCGATGACGGAGTGGACCACGACCTCGTTGCCGTCCGCGTCGATGCCCGCGGCGTCGCAGCCGAGGATCATCGGCAGCTTGTCCTCGCTGAGGCCGACCCCCCGCAGCGACCAGAGGTCGTGGTGGTTGAGCGAGGCGGCCTTGACGGTGACGGTGGTCCAGCCTGGGCGGACCTCGGGGGCCGGGCGTTCGCCCAGCTCCAGGCCGTTGAGCGGGGCGTCACGGTCGATGCGGGCGGCGTAGGCGGCGAACATGACCTTGACGATAGGACGGGGACGGGACGCGACGGAACCACTCCGAGGTGTGACACGCACCGCGTTGCGCCGTGGACACCCCGGGCGTCGCCACCTGTTCGGACGAAGCCCAGGGACGAAGTTCTGCCGGTCCCGCCAACGGAACGGGCCGTGCCGCACCCCTCGGGGGGTGCGGCACGGCCCGTTCTCGTACGCCGAACGCGTCAGCGACCCGTCAACGCCTCGCGACACCCTCCGCGCGCGCAGCCGCCGCCACCGCCGCGGTGACCGCCGGGGCCACGCGCTCGTCGAACGGGGACGGGATCACATAGTCGGCCGCCAGCGCGTCGCCCACCACGTCCGCCAGCGCGTTCGCCGCCGCGATCTTCATGCCCTCGGTGATCCGGGACGCCCGCACCTGCAGCGCACCCGCGAAGATGCCCGGGAAGGCCAGCACGTTGTTGATCTGGTTCGGGTAGTCGCTGCGACCCGTGGCCACCACCGCCGCGTACCGGTGCGCGACATCGGGGTGCACCTCCGGGTTCGGGTTGGCCATCGCGAAGACGAAGGCTCCCGGCGCCATCGAGGCGACCGCCGACTCCGGCACCGTACCGCCGGAGACGCCGATGAAGACGTCCGCGCCGGCCAGCGCGGTCTCCAGCGAGCCGCTCAGCCCCGCCCGGTTCGTGATCTCCGCGAGCTCCCGCTTGACCGGCGTCAGGTCCTCGCGGTCGGCGCTGACGATGCCCTTGCGGTCGGCCACCGCCACATCGCCGATGCCCGCCTCCAGCAGGAACTTCGCGATGGCCACGCCGGCCGCTCCGGCGCCGGAGATGACGGCGCGCAGGTCACCGAGACCGCGCCCGGTCAGCTTCGCGGCGTTCCGCAGCGCGGCGAGGGTCACCACGGCGGTGCCGTGCTGGTCGTCGTGGAAGACGGGGATGTCGAGGCGCTCCTGGAGCTTGCGCTCGATCTCGAAGCACCGCGGTGCCGAGATGTCCTCGAGGTTCACGCCGCCGAAGGACGGCGCGAGCCGCACAACGGTCTCGACGATCTCGTCCGCGTCGGTAGTGGCGAGCGCGATGGGCACCGCGTCCACGCCGCCGAACTGCTTGAAGAGGATGGCTTTCCCCTCCATCACCGGAAGCGACGCCTCCGGACCGATGTCACCGAGACCGAGCACCGCGGTCCCGTCCGTCACGACAGCGACGACCTGCGACTTCCAGGTGTAGTCGTGGACGAGCTCGGGCTGCTCCGCGATCGCGGTGCAGACCTTGGCGACGCCGGGTGTGTACGCGAGGGACAGGTCGTCCTTGTCGCGGATCGGCACGGTGGCCTGGACGGCCATTTTGCCGCCGCGGTGCAGCGCGAAGGCCGGATCGAAGGGCTCCTCGGGAGCACTCTCCGTACCGCTGTCGCTGCGAGGATTGACGATCTCCGCTGCCATTTGGTTGACCCCTTAAGTCTTCATCTGTTGAGGGTGGCCACTCCTGGTTGAGGAGGGGTGGGCGGGCACCGCGTCCGTGCCCTGCCGCAGCGGTTGGCCCGCCTGGCAGGGGGAGGTACGTACGCGCGGGCGCGCCGCACACGCGCCCTGAGCCCCGGATGAGGGGTGTAAACGTCCTTCATACCGGACGGACGGCACCGCGACGAGTCGTTATCCACGCGGTGACACGACTCATGGCCGAATATCTGGACACGTCCGCTTTGCGCACTGAAAACCGTCCGCGAAGCAAGACAGGCCGTAGATCTTCCGGTCGGAAGAAGGCATTCCCGTAAGAGGTCCGGCCTTGATGTACCGGCCTCGTGGGGTTCGGGGGTGACCCGTTACCCGATTTTGACATGCGCGGCCCCCTGATTGGGCTAGTCCGAATGGCAAGATGCCGAAAACACTCAAGGTCGCGACACTCGAAGGTGAGTACAACGACCGGAATGTCCAAAAAGGCTGCCACCTCACCCGCCGGAGGATCCAGATCATGACCGCAAGCAACACCTGTCGTACGACCGCCGCCCGGTCCCGGATCGCCGCGGTCGGCGCAATCGCGGTCGCCGGCTCACTGATGCTCACCGCCTGTGGTGACCAGACCAACTCCGGCACCTCGGCGTCCGGGGGCACCAAGGAGAGCAGCGCTGCGCTCTTCGACAAGCTGCCGAAGAAGTACCAGGACGCCGGCGTGATCAAGGTCGGTACGGATGCCGCGTATGCCCCGATGGAGTACGAGGAGGGCGGCAAGATCGTCGGCATCGACCCCGACATCGCCGCGGCCCTCGGCACTCAGCTCGGCGTCAAGTTCCAGTTCACCAGCGGCACCTTCGACGGCCTGATCTCCTCGCTCAACACCGGCCGCCAGGACATCGTCATGTCCGCCATGAGCGACACCAAGGACCGCCAGCAGGGCCTGGACGACAAGGGCAAGAAGGTCGGCCAGGGCGTCGACTTCGTCGACTACTTCACTTCCGGCGTCTCGCTCCTGGTCAAGAAGGGCAACCCGGACAGCATCAAGTCGCTCGACGACCTGTGTGGCAAGAAGGTGGCCGTCCAGCGCGGCACGACCTACGAGAAGACCTTCAAGACCCAGGCCACCAAGTGCAGCAAGGACGGCAAGGGCACGCTCAGCATCGAGGCGTTCGACACCGACGCCGAGGCCCAGACCCGCGTGAAGTCCGGCGGCGCTGTCGCCGACCTCAACGACTACCCGGTCGCCGCGCACATCGCGAAGACCGCGGGCGGCGGCAAGGACTTCGAGGTCACGGGCGACCAGACCGAGGCCGGTCCGTTCGGCATCGCCGTCGACAAGGACAACGCTCAGCTCCGTGACGCGCTCAAGGAAGCGCTGAACGCGATCATCAAGAACGGCGAGTACGCGAAGGTCCTGGAGAAGTGGGACGTCAAGAACAGCGCCGTGACCGAGGCGACCATCAACGCCGGCAAGTAATACGGCGTTCTCGCCTCAAGCGTTCACCTGAAGGGCAGTCACTGTGACTGACAAGTTCGACAAAACGCCCGCCGACGAGCCACCGGCGGACTCGGCGGTCAGCAAGGGGGCCTTCATTCCCCCTGAGCAGATCAAGGCCATCCCGGTACGGCACTGGGGCCGCTGGGTCAGCGGTGTCGTCGTCGTGGCGCTGCTGGGCACGCTGGTGTATTCCTTCTCGCAGGGCGACGTCAACTGGGGCACGGTCGGGGACTTCGTCTTCGACGACCGGATCCTGGCGGGCATGGGCCGCACGGTGCTTATCAGCGTGCTGTCGATGCTGGTCGGCCTGATTCTGGGCATTGTTTTCGCGGTCATGCGGCTGTCGAAGAACCCGGTGACGGGTGCGGTGTCCTGGCTGTACATCTGGTTCTTCCGCGGCACACCGGTGTATGTGCAGCTGCTGCTCTGGTTCAACCTCGCGCTGATCTTCCCCGTCCTGAACCTCGGGTTCTACAAGGACGAGATGGTCGACGTCATGACCCCGTTCGTGGTCGCCCTGCTGGGCCTGGGCCTGAACGAGGGCGCCTATATGGCCGAGATCGTCCGGGCCGGCATCCAGTCGGTCGACGAGGGCCAGACCGAGGCTTCCCACGCGCTGGGCATGCCCACCGGCAAGACCATGCGGCGGATCGTGCTCCCGCAGGCGATGCGGGTGATCGTGCCGCCGACCGGGAATGAGTTCATCAACCTGCTCAAGACCTCCTCCCTCGTCTCCGCGGTGCAGTACAACGAACTGCTCCGCGCGGCGACGAACATCGGCTCCACGTCGTTCGCGGTCATGGAGATGCTGCTGGTGGCCTCGATCTGGTACCTGGCTCTGACCAGCGTCTTCAGCGTCGGCCAGTACTACGTCGAGCGCTACTACGCCCGCGGATCGCTGCGGCAGCTGCCGCCGACGCCGTGGCAGAAGGTCAAGGCCAATCTGGCGTTCGGCCGTCCGAAGGGAGGCGTCGCATGAGCGCCATGGTGAAGGCCGAGGGCGTCCACAAGTCCTACGGTGCCGCGCACATCCTCAAGGGCATCGATCTTGAGGTCGCCCCGCGTGAGGTGTTCTGCCTGGTCGGCCCGTCCGGTTCCGGCAAGTCCACCTTCCTGCGGTGCATCAACCACCTGGAGCAGATCAACGCCGGCCGGCTCTCGGTCGACGGTCGGCTGGTGGGCTACCGGCAGAAGGGCGACAAGCTCTACGAGCTGAAGGACAGCGAGGTCGCGGCGCAGCGCCGGGACATCGGCATGGTCTTCCAGCGCTTCAACCTGTTCCCGCACATGACCGCTCTGGCGAATGTCATGGAAGCCCCGATCCAGGTCAAGGGCGAGTCGAAGGCCGTGGCCCGGGCCCGCGCGGAGCGGCTGCTGGACCGGGTGGGCCTGGCCGACAAGGCCAAGAACTACCCCTCCCAGCTCTCCGGCGGCCAGCAGCAGCGCGTCGCCATCGCCCGCGCGCTGGCGATGGAACCGAAGCTGATGCTCTTCGACGAGCCGACCTCCGCCCTCGACCCGGAGCTGGTGGGTGACGTCCTGGACGTCATGCGCGGCCTGGCCGAGGACGGCATGACCATGATCGTCGTCACCCACGAGATGGGCTTCGCCCGCGAGGTCGGCGACGCCCTGGTCTTCATGGACGACGGCGTCGTGGTCGAATCCGGCCACCCCCGCGACGTGCTGACCAACCCCCAGCACGACCGCACCAAGTCCTTCCTCTCGAAGGTTCTGTAGTCACGCGAGAGGGCGGTACGGACGTGATGTCCGTACCGCCCTCTCGCGTTCTCCGGAAGCTACTTCACAGCCAGCAGCAGTGTGTCGGAGGGCGAGGCCCACACGGCGCGGGCCTCGCCGAATCCGGCCGTGCGCAGCGTCTCGGCGTGCCAGTGCGGGGACGGCATGTCCCCGTCGGCGTGCTCGCCGTAGATCTCGTAACGCTTGGCGGTCGGCCCGGCGAGTACGGGGTCCTCGGCGGCCAGGGCCCACCATCCGGACCAGTCGAGCGCACCGGCGGCCTTGGCCCGCTCCATGTGGGCGTGCCGGCGGGCCCGCTCGGCGGCGTTGATGCGCGGGGTGGTGCTGTCGATCATGTGGTCGGCGTTCATGAAGACACCGCCGTCCCGCACGAGCCCCGCGATCTGCCCGTACAGCGCGGCGAGGGGCTCGTTGTGCAGCCAGTGCAGGGCGGTGGCGGTGAGCACGGCGTCGTACTGGTCGTACGGCAGCTTCCTGACCCACTCGGGGTCCTTCAGGTCGGCGGTGACGAAGGTGATGCGCTCGTCGCCGTCGAAGTACCCCTCTGCGATGGTCAACAGGGCGGGGTCCAGATCCACCCCCGTACTGGCGGCCTTCGGGAACCGCTTGAGCAGTCGGTCCGTGATACTTCCCGTACCGCAAGCGAGATCCAGCACCCTCGGCTCGGGGCCCACCAGGTCCTCGACCATGTCCAGCATCACCCGGAACCGCTCCTCGCGGTCGGGCATGTACCACTCCTGCTGCCGGTCCCAGCTCTCCTGCCAGGCCCGCCAGTCGGTCCCCGTACCCGTCCCTGCCGCCGTCTCCGCCACCGGAACCCTCCCGTCCGTAATACCCTCGAAGCATCATCAGCTGTTACGTCGACACTAGAACGCCGCGGTAAGGACTACAAGTGGAACTGGCCTATTACTCGGACTATGCCGTGCGCCTGGTCAACACCGAGGAGCCGGCTCGCAACAAGGACTCCCTCACCTCGGTCGAGTCCATTCGCGAGCTCTTCGGCGAGTCTTCCCAGGCCGCGCGCCGCGCCACCGACGCGGATGTCACCCGTTTCCGGTCCGTACGGGGCCGCCTGCGCGCGGTCTTCACCGCGGCCGACGGCGGCGACGAGACCCAGGCGGTCGACCTGCTCAACTCACTGCTGCTGGAGTTCCCGGTGAACCCGCAGATCTCGGGCCACGACTTCCGGGACGAGGACGGCCGCCCGAAGTGGCACATGCACCTGGCCGACCACCCGTCCAATGCGACGGCGGGGTACGCCGCGATCGCCGCGATGGGCCTCGCGTTCCATCTCACGGAGTACGGCGTCGACCGGCTCGGCCTCTGCGAGGCAGCACCGTGCCGCAACGCCTACCTCGACACCTCGACCAACCGCTCACGCCGCTACTGCTCGGACCGCTGCGCGACCCGCGCCAACGTGGCTGCCTACCGCGCCCGCAAACGTCTCGAGACGGAACGGTCCGCGAGCACGAGCCGCAGCGACGACGCCGCCCAGGAGACGACCCCGCGAACCGACCGCTGATCCTCGGCCAGCGGCCGGTATCTGCCGCGCACCCGCCCCAGCAGCAACTCGTGGGGCACTGTGCCGAACAGCCGGCTGTCCCCCTCCGCCCCCGGGTTGTCCCCGAGCACCCACCAGCCGTCCTCGCGCCGCTCGACGAGCCGCTTGACGATGAGCAGATCCTGTTGCAGCGGATGGCGCAGTACGGCGACGTCGCCGGCCTTCACCTCCGCGCCGTAATGCACCAGCAGTTGATCGCCGTGCTTCAGCGTCGGGTACATGGAAGGACCCGTCACTTCGGCGACCCCGAATGGCGCTCTCGGCTCCCGCCCCTGCTCAGTCATCCGCCACCTCCGAGTCCCACGGTATGTTCGGCCACCGGTCCCATACTGACCCTGGACTTTTGTCCTAAGCCCTAGGGGGCACCCGCGAAAACGCGTCTCTCACGGAGTAATGTCCCACCTGAGAAGACGATCACGAGGAAGGACAGCTCAATGCTCTCCCGCCTGTTTGCCCCCAAGGTGAAGGTCAGCGCCCACTGCGACCTCCCCTGCGGTGTTTACGACCCGGCCCAGGCTCGCATCGAGGCCGAGTCGGTCAAGGCCGTCCAGGAGAAGTACCAGGCCAACGAGGACCCGCACTTCCGGGCCCGCGCCACGGTCATCAAGGAGCAGCGCGCGGAGCTCGCCAAGCACCACGTCTCGGTGCTGTGGAGCGACTACTTCAAGCCCCCGCACTTCGAGAAGTACCCGGAGCTGCACCAGCTGGTCAACGACGCCCTGAAGGCGCTGTCGACCGCGAAGGCCTCGACGGACCCGGCGACGGGCCAGAAGGCGCTGGACTACATCGCCCAGATCGACAAGATCTTCTGGGAGACGAAGAAGGCTTGATCTTGGCTGGGCGGCCTGCCCCGCGCTTTCGCGGGTCGCATCGCCCACCTTTCCGCACCCGGTCCGCGGGCCGCCGAGCACGGCGTCCATGACGGAGCGGGTGCGGTCTTCTTCTCCAGGCTCACGCCCCGCCCGTCTCGGCTGCCCGGCCCTTCCGGCTGTGCAGGACCACCATTCCCGTCACCGCCGCGGCCAGCAGCACCAGCGCGACCAGTGCGGGCATCAGGACGACGACCGCTCCCGCGCACAGGCAGCCGAGCCCTCCGGCGATGAGGATCACAGATCTCCGGCCGCCGGTGCGCAGCAGGATCGCAGCCGCCGCCAGCAGGAAGACACCCACGCCTCCGGCGAGCGCCCAGGCCACCACCCCGTGCAGCGGTTCGGACAGGTCGTAGTGCTCGGTGTCGGCGACCTGGTGGAGCACCGTCTTCATGCCCAGCGCGGTGAGTACGACTCCCGCGACGAGCGGCAGGTGCAGGAACGTGTAGACGTCGCGAGCCAGCCGGGTGCGGGCATCGCCGTCCAGAGTGGTCAGCCGGTGTTCGGCCGGTTCGCTGATCTGCCGGAAGTACACGCGCCACAGCCCGGCGACGACCAACAGGCCCGCGGCTGCAGCTGCCAGCACCGGCATGGTGAGGGGAAGGCCGGACACCCCCACGCCGATCGCAACGATGGACTCGCCCAGGGCGATGATCACGATCAGGCCGTGCCGCTCGGCGAAGTGCCCCGGCGAGGTGACACGCCAGCCCGATGACCCCGTGACATAGATCCCGAGGTAGTCGATCACGACCGCGCCGAGCCACAGCAGCACCTGCGTGACACCGGTGAACGCGCTGCCGATCAGCAGCAGTACGAACGGCGGCGCCACCGACAGCAGCGCCGTCCGGCGCAGCGTCACATGGAGCGCCTCGTCACCGGGGCTGGAGATCCAGTAGGAGACCAGGTGCAGGATCCGGACCGCGCCGTAGCAGAGCACGAACACCAGTGGTGCGGACAGGCCGCCGGGTGCGTCGGTGTAGACCTCCGGGACGGTCAGTGAGACGACGAGCACCACCGCCATCACCGCGACCAGCACGGCGAACATCCCCCCGGTGTCGGCTCGCACCACATTGCCCAGCCAGGCGAAACAACACCAGCACCACCACAGCAGCGCCAGCACCACGGCCGCGCCGAGCATCCGCAGCAGGCTCGGGTCGGCCGCCATCAGGGCGGTGACCTGAGTGATCGCGTAGACGAACACCAAGTCGAAGAACAGCTCGGCCGGCGTCACCCGGTGACCGCCCTCGGTGGCAATCATCCGGGAACGCTCTCTACCTGTCGCCACGGTCTCTCCCCCTCTGGAGCCCACCACTCGGTCCGGTCGGCTACGCGCGGAAGAATACCCACGGCGGCACCATCGGCGGCGTGACAAATCGAGGCGCCGAGCGGGGCGTTACGCCCGTTCGACGCCCCTGGAGTGACCGCCGCACCGCCTCAGGCCGCGGGCGCGTGCAGTAACGGGCTCTTGTGCCGCAGCAGCCACTGCCGGTACGCGGCCGCGCGCAGGGCCGCCTCCCGGTACGCCGCCTCCAGCTCCTCGTACACCGCCGCGTACAGCTCCACGCACGCTCCGGGTCTGGAGAACAGCAGCAGCCGCACGGCGAGCGGGTCGCCACGCAGCGGACGGATCGCCATGTCCTCGCGCGGTCCCGAGGTCGGCTGGCACGGCGCGACCGCCTCGCCGACCGCGATCAGGGACGCGGCGGTGAGGTAATCCCCGTGCAGAACAGGTGGGTTGAGGCCCGCGGCGCCGAGCACTCGGCGCAGCCCGTCCCATTCGCCGTCCACCGTCGGGTCGACCATCCAGCGGTCCCCGGCCAGATCGGTCAGCTCCACGACGGCTGCGGCGGCCGCCGGATGGTCGCGGGCCATCGAGATGAACTGCGGCTCGCGCTCCACCAGTATGCGTACGGCGAGTCCGTCGGGCACCAGGAGCGGGCAGCCCTCCACCTCGTGCACGAAGGCGACATCGAGCTGCCCCGCGGCGACCATCCGCAGCAGCGCGTTGGCGGAGACGTCCATATGCAGCGAGATATCGGTTCCGGACAGCCGCTCGCGCAGCCGGCGCAGCCAGCCTGCCAGCGCGCGGCTGGCGGTGGAGCCGACGCGCAGCCGGGGGCCGCCGGCCCGTGCCGCTGCCGCCTTGGCCTCCACGACGAGCGCGGCCATTTCGGCCACCAGCGGGCGGGCCCGGCTCAGTACGGAGCGGCCCAGCGGGGTCGGCCGGCAGCCGGTGCGTTCACGCCAGAAGAGCTCCGCGCCGAGGGAGTTCTCGATACGCCGAAGCTGCGTCGTCAAGGACGGCTGGCTCATGCCCAGTTGCCGGGCGGCTTTGTGCAGGCTGCCGCTGTCCGCTATGGCGCACAGCGCACGGAGGTGCCTCACCTCGAGCTCCATGACCCGAGCGTAGAGCTGCCTCAACTGTCACACCAGACACACGAGTTGGGGCACACAGGGCAGAACTGGACAGGGTGATGCGCTCGTGCTATCGGCAGTTGGCATCATCCGGAACGCATCAGGCTCCTCAACACTCTCCCCAAGCAAACCCGTTCATCGGATGAGCAGGAGCCCCCCACATGCGTCACTCCAGAACCGTACTCTCCGCCGCCCTCGGCATCGGCCTCGCCGCCGCGCTGAGCGCGGTGCCCGCGACCGCAGCCACGACGACGGCCAACTCCCCTACGGCCGCCTCTTCGTCGTACTCCACCTACGCCGGCTCGTCGGCGAATGCCAAGGCGACGAAGGCCTTCTTCGACGCCGTCGTGAAGTCGGTCGCCGAGAAGCGCGCCGCGAACCCCGGCGCGCAGGCCGTGACGGTCGTCTACAGCACCAGCAGCGCACCCAGCTTCCGCAGCCAGATATCCCAGAGCACCCAGATCTGGAACAGCTCCGTCAGCAATGTGAAACTGCAGGAAGGTTCGGGTGCGGACTTCTCCTACCGCGAGGGCAATGACTCCCGCGGCTCGTACGCCAGCACCGACGGGCACGGCCGCGGCTACATCTTCCTCGACTACGCGCAGAACCAGCAGTACAACTCCACCCGGGTCACCGCCCATGAGACCGGGCACGTGCTCGGCCTGCCGGACCACTACTCGGGCCCGTGCAGCGAGCTGATGTCGGGCGGCGGCCCCGGCACGTCCTGCCAGAACGCCAACCCGGATGCGCAGGAGCGTGCCCGGGTGGACGCCCTGTGGGCCAACGGCCTGGCGGCGGCGATCGCCCGCGTCTCCTGACCGGTCCCTGAGCACGAGAGGCGCCCCGCCGGCCCATGGCGGGGCGCCTTCTGCTCTTGGCGGAAGTAGTCGGAAACGCTTGGGCCCGCGGACAGGGCCGTGAATCCTGGGACCCACACGCCGGAGCCAGGAGGAACCGTGACCGAAGAGACGGACAGGCCGGACGAGCGTCCCGCGACGCTGTACGAGGCCGTGGGCGGCGCGGACGCGCTGCGGCGGCTGAGCAACACCTTCTACGACGCCGTCCTCGCCGACCCGCTGCTCGCCCCCGTCTTCGCCGACTTCACCCCCACCCACATCGAGCATGTCGCCGTGTGGCTGGCCGAGGTCTTCGACGGACCTGCCCGCTTCACCGCCGAGCTCGGCGGCCACCAGGCCCTGCTCCGCGCCCACCTCGGGCTCTCGATCACCGAGGAGCAGCGGCTGCGCTGGATGGAGCTGATGACGGACGCGGTGGCGAAGGAGCTCCCGGACGACGAGCTGCTGCGCCGCCGGGTGGTGGAGTACTTCGACTGGGGTACGAAGATCGCCCGTGCGGTCTCGGCCGACACGGTGGGCACGGATCTAGGGGATCCGGGCCCGACGCCGCGCTGGGGCTGGAACGGAGTGCGCTGAGGGCCTCCGTCAGGCACCCACCGGCGCCGACTGCCCGAGCTCCGCGCCGGGCGGCAGCTGGCCTCGGATACGGCTGAGGGCGTCGTCGAAGTCACCACCGGCGACGCCGGATTCGTACGCGGCTCCGCCGTAGTGCAGGGTCAGATTGAGGTCGGCGCGGTCGAGCTGCCCGTCCGGCTGCGCCTCGCCGAGCGTCAACAGGCAGCTGAGCGTGGCTCGTTGGACCGTGCCGTCCGAGTGGACGGGCAGTGGCATGTCCCACTCCAGTACGCAGGAGGACAGCAGCCCGCTCAGGCCCACCGGCTCGAGGGTCGCGAAAGTCGCCCCTTCGTACTCGATTCCCCTGATATGCGTGCGCAGTTGCTGCCCGTGCGCCGCTATCGTGACCGCTTCCGCGCCCAGCCGGTCGCGGTACCAGCCCGCCCAGACTTCCGTCGACTCCGATGACATGGCGCGGACTGTAGCGGTACGACTGCTTCCGCCGAACAGCAGGGATGCCTCAGGTGGTCCCGGCCCCGGCGCCGGGCTCCTTGCCGGGCCCCGCGTCGGCCTCAGCCGCCCGGTCGGCCGGCTTCCCGGCCACGTTCTCGTTCGCCTTCTCGGCCGAGTTCTCCACCGGCTTCTCCACCGGCTTCTCCACCGGCTTCTCGGCCGGCTTCTCGGCCGGCTTCTCGGCCGACCGATGGGCCGCCTTCCTGTTCGGCCACCTGTACAGCTTCTCGACCACTTCCTCGGCGTGCTCGGCGCAATCCGGATTACGGCAGGGGCCGGGGCCCCACACGGGGACGAACGCACCTAGCGTCTTGTGTCGTCTGATGGCCGTGCCGACAGGCTGTCCGCAGGCGGGGCACACCCTCTCCCCAGCCTGCGGGCTGCGGACGATCCGGCGCCCTTCGCTGCCCATACCTCCAGGATATGGCGGTATGGGCAGACCGGACAGCCCTGCGGTCACAGCTTCCTGCGGTACTTCCTGACGATCACGCCATTGTCGAAGGCGCGCACGGAGTCGAGCGCGAATTCACCGATGCCGAACTCTGCGGCGAACATGGGCATGCCCGCGCCGAGGATCACCGGGTAGGTCTTGATGACGAGCTCGTCGACCTCGCCCATCAGCTGTCCCGCCAGGTTCGCACCGCCGCAGAGGTAGATGCCGAGCCCGCCCTCCTGCTTGAGCTCCCGGATCTTGGCCACCACATCGCCGGAGACGATCTCCACATGCGGGTCGGGCGACTCCTTGATGCTCCGGGACGCCACGTACTCCCGCAGATGTGCGTACGGGCTGGTGACCTTGATGTCCAGGGCGAGGTCATAGCTGGCCCGGCCCTGGATGATCACGTCGAACTCGCTGTTCGGCGCGTCGTCCACACCGAATGCCTGGCGCGCCATGGTCGGCAGGGTGTCCGGGCATTCCGCCCTGAGGTACTCGAGGAAGTCCCCGGCCACGAACGGCATGAAGAAGTCCGCCTTGCCGTCCGGGGCTCCGATGAAGCCGTCGATCGACGCGGCGATGAAGTAGCTGAGCTTGCGCAAGCCGGTCCTCTTTGTCATGGGGTGATGGGAGTGGCCGCAAGGCGTGGGGTTTCCCGGGCCGCAACCACTCCATCCATAGTGCTCCACTTGTAGTGGTAGCACAAGGTATTTACCGGAGCGGGAAATGGATGCCTCAACTCCGGTACAGCTCGCGCCATATGGGCCTCAGCGTGTGCGGCGAGTGACGAATTCGGCCAGGGACAGCAGATCGCCCGCCGCCGACAGGTCCGGCACCGCGCGCGAGAGCTCATGGACGGCACGCGCCATCCGGTCGGCCGCCTGCAGCTGCGCCCAGTCGCGGCCGCCCGCACGGTCGACCGCCTCGGCGGCGCGGCGCACTGCCGAGGCGTCCATGGGGCCGCGGTAGAGCTGCGCCAGCTCGGCGCCCGCCGGGGTGCCCGATGCCAGCGCCGCGACCACCGGCAGGGACTTCTTGTGGGCCGCCAGATCGGCGCCTGCCGGTTTGCCCGTCTGGTCGGGGTCTCCCCAGATCCCGACCAGATCGTCGATGAGCTGGAAGGCGAGCCCCGCCTCTCGCCCGAAAGCGTCCATCGCAGCCACCTCCTCCTCACCCGCGCCCGCGTACAGCGCGCCGAGCGCGCACGCACAGCCGAGCAGCGCCCCGGTCTTGGCCGTCGCCATGCCGAGGCACTCCTCCAGAGAGACCTCGTGCGGCGCACGCTCCTCGAAGGCGCAGTCCGCCTGCTGTCCGGCGCACAGCTCGACGAGACAGGCCGCGAGCCGCTTCGACGCGGCGGCCGACGCGGGGTGTCGGTCCTCGGCGAGCAGCTGCAGCGCGAGGGCGAGCAGCGCGTCGCCCGCGATGATGGCGGCCGGGGTGCCGAAGACCGTCCAGGCGGTGGGGCGGTGCCTACGGGTGGTGTCCTCGTCGATGACGTCGTCGTGGAGGAGCGTGAAATTGTGCGCCAGCTCCACAGCGGCAGCCGCCCGCACGGCTGACTGCGAGTCTCCGCCCAGCGCCCGGGCGGCGGCCAGTACGAGCGCGGGCCTGATGGCCTTGCCCGCCGCTCCCGCGGCCGGCGTGCCGTCGGCGTGCTCCCAGCCGAAGTGGTACATCGCGACGGGGCGTATGGATGCCGGCAACGACTCGACGGTCGCGCGCAGTTGCGGATCGACGGTGCTTCTGGTGCGTCCGAGAAGCGCGACGGCCTCGCTGCCCTCGACGGTGTCCTGCATGGTCAACTCAGCGGTCCTTTCCAGGTGTTGGGCCGAGCTGTCGGGCCGGGGGCGCCGCATGGCACCGGGCCCCCGGCCGCGTCGGTTCACCGCCAGCGGCTGACCTCGACGTTCTCCAGGACGCCGAGCGCGTCCGGCACGAGCACCGCCGCCGAGTAGTAGGCCGTGACCAGGTAGGAGATGATCGCCTGCTCGTCGATGCCCATGAAGCGCGCGGACAGGCTCGGCTCGATCTCGTCCGGGATGCCGCTCTGCTGCAGTCCGATGACGCCCTGATCGGCCTCGCCCGTACGCATACAGATGATCGACGTCGTACGGGCGTCGCTCACCGGGATCTTGTTGCAAGGGAAGATCGGCACGCCGCGCCAAGCCGGCATATGGTGCCCGGCGACCTCCACAGTCTCGGGGACCAGCCCGCGCTTGTTGCACTCGCGGCCGAAGGCGGCGACGGCCCGCGGATGGGCGAGGAACAGCTTCGACCCGCGCCGCCGCGACAGCAGTTCGTCCATGTCGTCGGGGCTCGGCACACCGTCGTGCGGCTGCAGCCGCTGACCGTAGTCGCAGTTGTTCAGCAGGCCGAACTCCCGGTTGTTGACGAGCTCGTGCTCCTGGCGCTCCCGCAGCGCCTCGACGGTGAGCCGCAGTTGCTGCTCGGTCTGGTTCATCGGCTGGTTGTAGAGGTCGGCGACGCGGCTGTGGACCTTCAGTACGGTCTGGGCGACGCTCAGTTCGTACTCGCGCGGCGCCGCTTCGTAGTCGACGTAGGTGTGCGGTACGACGGCTTCGCCGATATGGCCGGCGGACAGATCGATCTCCGCCTCGCCGTACTTGTTGGTCCGCTGCTGCGGCAGTTCGGAGAGCCCGGCCAGATGCGTACGCAGCGACTCCTCACGCTCCGCGAGGTTCAGCACATCGTCCCTGGTCAGGACGAGGACGGTGCATGCGGTCGCCGCGCGTGCGGTGTACTCCCAGACGGCTTCCCGGTCCGTGAGCGTCCG
The DNA here is from genome assembly GCF_042888805.1 of Streptomyces sp. NPDC002730. Lineage (NCBI taxonomy): Bacteria > Bacillati > Actinomycetota > Actinomycetes > Kitasatosporales > Streptomycetaceae > Streptomyces > Streptomyces sp. NPDC002730. The sequence continues at coordinate 906,487 of NZ_JBIAQG010000001.1, read as the reverse complement.
GTCGCCGAAGTACGCACCGTCGGCGAGGACGCCGAGCACCGCCTCGTCGCCGTACGGGCCGGTGCCGAGCTGCTCCACCCGGCCGTGTGCCAGGAGGAAGACGCGGCCCGCTTCCGAGCCGGATGCGGCCAGCACCTCGCCGGGCGCGAACTCCCGTTGCTCACAGCGGTTCGCCAGCTCGGCGAGCACCGCCTCGTCGCCGAACTCCCGCAGTGCGGGCAGTTCGCCGAGCTCGGCGGGGATGACCGCCACCCGGTCGCCGGTCTGCACGAACGTCACGCGTCCGTCGCCGACCGAATAGCTCAGGCGGCGGTTCACCCGGTAGGTACCGCCCTGTACTTGCACCCACGGCAGCATGCGCAGCAGCCACCGTGAGGTGATCTCCTGCATCTGCGGGGCCGATTTGGTGGTGGTCGCAAGGTTCCGCGCGGCTGCCGTACCGAGACTCTGCTGCTGCGCCGTCTGCTGCCCGCGGATCTCGTCGCCGACCGGACCAACCGAACCAACCGACATAGGACTCCCTCTCGATCATGGGGTCTGACCTGCGAAGAGAAGCCTTCCAGCACAGCGAGTTCCGGCGCCATTACACAAATGAGTGGGACTGGATCGGGTGGGCCCGGGGCACTGTCCGGATCGGCTCGCTCACCGTGTGAACGGATGGTCCTTCCACCGGAGTTCGGGTACAAGCACGATACGGAGCATTCCGCCCGGAACATTCCGCTCCGATCCCCTCACCCCCACAAGGAGACGGCCATGTCACCACCCATGTCCGCGAACAGCTTCCTCGACGCCCTGCGCGACGAGGGGCTGACGGTCGTCGAAGTCGGCGAATGGCGTACGCACAACCGCAACCACAAGGGCCCCTGGGGCCCGGTCCACGGCGTGATGATCCATCACACCGTCACCAAGGGTTCCGCGAGCACCGTCCGTATCTGCCGGGACGGTTACGCGAGCCTGCCGGGTCCGCTCTGTCACGGCGTCATCACCAAGGACGGCAGAGTCCATCTCGTCGGCTACGGGCGCGCCAACCATGCGGGTCTGGGCGACGACGACGTGCTGCGCGCGGTCATCGCGGAGAGAGCGCTCCCGCCGGACAACGAGGCGAACACCGATGGAAACCGCCATTTTTACGGCTTCGAGTGCGAGAACCTCGGCGACGGCGAGGACCCATGGCCGGCGGTCCAGCTGGAGGCGATCGAGAAGGCCGCGGCGGCGGTCTGCCGGCACCACGGCTGGACCGCGCGGTCGGTGATCGGCCACCTGGAATGGCAGCCGGGGAAGGTCGACCCGCGGGGCTTCACGATGAACTCGATGCGCGCACGCATCGACGAGCGTCTGAAGTGACAATGGGCAGGTGACCCGGGAAGCGTTCGACCTCACCGCCGCGCTGCGGCCGCGGCTGCCGTCGCCGCTGCAGCCGGTCGAGGACGAGCGCTTCGCCCGACACGGCGTACGTCTGCTGCTCAAGCGCGAGGACCTGATCCACCCGGAGCTCCCGGGCAACAAGTGGCGCAAACTCGCCCCGAACCTGCACGCGGCGGCCGGCCGGCCGCTCCTGACGTTCGGCGGCGCGTACTCCAACCACCTGCGTGCGACGGCGGCCGCAGGCCGGCTGCTGGGCTTCGCGACGATCGGCATAGTCCGCGGCGACGAACTGGCCTCGCGCCCCTTGAACCCCTCGCTGTCCCGGTGCGCGGCGGACGGTATGCACCTGCATTTCGTGGACCGCGCGGCATACCGCGGGAAGGACGCCCCGGAGGTGCGGGAGCGCATCCTGACGGCTGCGGCCGAGTCCATGGAGCGGCATTGCGCAGGAGGAGGGGCCGCCGGTTCGGGACGGGGCGGGGCCGGGGACATCTACGTCGTCCCGGAAGGCGGCAGCAACGCCCTCGCCGCCCAGGGCTGCACCGCCCTCGGCCACGAGCTCCGCGACGTCGCGGACGTCATCGCCGTCGCCTGCGGGACCGGCGGGACCCTCGCCGGACTCGCCGCCGGCCTCGGGCCGGGCAGGCGCGCCATCGGGTTCCCCGTCCTCAGGGGCGGCTTCCTCGGTGACTCCATACGCGCCCTCCAACGGGAGGCGTTCGGCGGCCCCGCCGGGAACTGGTCCCTCGACGAGCGCTTCCACTTCGGCGGATACGCCCGTACCACCCCCGGGCTGGACGCCTTCGCCGCGGACTTCGAGGCCCGCCACGGGCTGCCCGTCGAGCGCGTCTACGTCGCCAAGATGCTGTACGGCCTCACCGCGCTCGCCGCAGAGGGCGCCTTCCCGCCCGGCACCACCGTCGCCGCCGTCATCACCGGTCAGGACGATTCCTCGCGGTAGGCCGCCGCCTCCTCCAGATCCAGCCGGCGCAGCAGCGTACGCATCATCTCGTCATCGATCCGCCGCTGGTCCCGCAGCTGTACGAAGACCTCGCGCTCGGCGTCGATCATCTCCCGCGCGAGCCGCCGATAGGTGTCGTCCGCCGACTCGCCGGTCACCTCGCTCACCGTCCCGAGCCGCTCCCAGACCGAGTTCCGCCGCCGCTCCATCACGGTCCGCAGCCGGTCGGCCAGCGGCGGCGGCAGCGCGTTCTGCTCGTCCTCCAGCAGCTCGTTCAGCCGCACCTCCGCCGCCTGCGAGGCCTCGCTCTGGGCCTGCGCCTCGGCCAGCGTCTCGGCGTACCGGTCGCGGCCGGGCAGCTTCAGCGCCCGGATCAGCGCCGGCAGCGTGAGCCCCTGCACCACCAGCGTCGAGATCACCGTCGTGAAGGTCAGGAAGAGGACCAGGTTCCGCGCCGGGAAGGGCTCGCCGTCCGCCGTCGTCAGCGGGATGGAGAAGGCGATCGCCAGCGAGACGACGCCTCGCATCCCGGCCCAGCCCACCACCACCGGCGCGGTCCAGTTGGTGTCCGGCTCGCGCTCCCTGATCCGTTTCGACAGGCAGCGCGGCAGGAATGTCGCCGGGAAGACCCAGACGAACCGCACCACGACCACGGCGACGAAGACCCCGAAGGCGTACCAGAGCGATTCGCCGACGCCGTACCCGCCGAGCCCCTTGAGTACGTACGGCAGTTGCAGCCCGATCAGCGCGAAGACCGAGGACTCGAGGATGAACGCGACCATCTTCCAGACCGCCTCCTCCTGCAGCCGGGTCGCGAAGTCGACCTGCCAGGAGCGGTGCCCGAGATAGAGCGCGACGACGACCACGGCGAGCACTCCCGACGCCCCGACCTGCTCGGCCGCCGCGTACGCGACGAACGGGATGAGCAGCGAGAGCGTGTTCTGCAGCAGCGCTTCCTTGAGATGCGTACGCAGCCAGTGGATCGGCACCATCAGCACCAGGCCGACGACGACTCCGCCGACCGAAGCCAGCACGAACTCCTCGATGCCGCCGGCCCAGCTCGCGCCCTCGCCGACCGCCGCGGCCAGCGCCACCTTGAACGCGGTGATCGCGGTCGCGTCGTTCACCAGGGACTCGCCCTGCAGAATCGTGGTGATCCGGCTCGGCAGGCCCAGCCGGCGGGCGATCGCGGTCGCGGCGACCGCGTCCGGCGGCGCGATCACCGCGCCGAGCACCAGCGCCGCGGTCAGTGGCAGGTCCGGCACCAGCAGAAAGGCGAGGTATCCGACCGCGACGGTCGCAAAGAGGACATAGCCAACCGAGAGCAGCGCGACGGGCCGCAGATTCGCCCGGAGGTCGAGGTACGAACTGTCGACCGCCGCCTTGTGCAGCAGCGGCGGCAGCACCAGCGGCAGGACGATGTTCGGGTTGAGCGTGTAGTCGGGCACCCCGGGCACGTACGCGGCGATCAGCCCCGCCGTCACCAGCAGCAGCGGTGCCGGCACCGGAGTCCGGCGGGCCGCCCCGGCGATCGCGGCGCTGGCCGCTATCAGCGCCACCAGCGGCAGTGCGTCCATTTTCGCCCTCCTCACGTCCGTACGACGCCCGAGGGCCGCGTCGTAGTCTGGCAATCATGAGCGAGTGCCCGCATGTACGAAAACTGCCGCACCCCGAACCTGCTCCGCTGAGCGAGACGTGCCCGGAGTGTCTGGCGATCGGCAGCCACCCCGTACAGCTGCGGCTCTGCCTGGTCTGCGGCCACGTGGGCTGCTGCGATTCCTCGCCCCACCAGCACGCCGGAGCGCATTTCCAGGAGACCGGGCACGCGGTGATGCGGAGCTTCGAGCCGGGAGCCGTCTGGCGCTGGTGCTTCGTCGACGGTTCGATCGTCTGACGCGTGGGTACGTCAACCCTCCGCTGGGTCCTCGCAATTGGGCGCCGCAGACCTCTAGCCACTGTGTGTACTCATATGCTTACCATGAGTGACAGTCATCGACTGGGGGTCCCGGCGACAGGGCACCATGGATCGCGATAGCGTCGCCGGGCCAGTACCGGCTACGTACAAATGCGTAGCGACGGCTTCGGGATCTCCCCTCCCGTAGCCCCGAAAGAGCTTGTGCCACCTTGGAGGTGAGGGTGTCCCAGATCGCAGGCGAGCCCGGGACCCAGGACTTCGTGGAAGTCCGGCTGCCCGCTGCGGGTGCCTACCTGTCCGTGCTGCGTACGGCCACGGCCGGCCTCGCAGCACGCTTGGACTTCACCCTCGACGAGATCGAGGATCTGCGGATCGCGGTTGACGAGGCGTGCGCGATTCTGCTGCAGCAGGCTGTGCCCGGCTCCGTTCTCAGCTGCGTGTTCCGGCTCGTCGACGACTCGCTCGAGGTCACGGTCTCGGCGCCGACGACCGACGGTCGCGCGCCGGAGCGTGACACCTTTGCCTGGACGGTGCTGTCGGCACTGGCGGGCAAGGTCGACTCCACGGTCGCGGAGGACCGTACGGTCTCCATCAGCCTGTACAAACAGCGCGGCGCGGGACCCGGGCCGGCGTGAGGGACGGGGGCGGTCCGGTGCAGGACGAGGAGCGCGGACCCCGGATGCTGAGCGCGCCGACTGACATCCCGGAGCAGGAGGCGCGGCCGCACCCGGAGGACGGACTTGACGGCCAGACGGCCGCGGCGGAGCAGGCGCAGGCAGAGCGGGCGGACCGTATGAGCGAGCACGTGCACGAGAAGCAGCACGATCCACATGACCGCAGTGGTGCGCGGGCGATGTTCATCGAGCTGCGCAAGCTGCCCGACGGCTCGCCGGAGCGGGCAGAGCTGCGCAACCAGCTGGTGCGGATGCACCTGCCGCTCGTCGAGCACCTGGCGCGCCGCTTCCGCAATCGCGGCGAGCCGCTGGACGATCTGACGCAGGTCGCGACGATCGGTCTGATCAAGTCGGTGGACCGGTTCGATCCGGAGCGGGGCGTCGAGTTCTCGACGTATGCGACGCCCACGGTCGTCGGCGAGATCAAGCGCCACTTCCGCGACAAAGGCTGGGCGGTACGGGTACCGCGCCGCCTCCAGGAGCTGCGGCTCGCCCTGACCACGGCGACGGCGGAGCTCTCCCAGCAGCACGGCCGCTCCCCGACGGTGCACGAGCTGGCGGAACGCCTGGGCATCTCGGAGGAGGAGGTCCTGGAGGGCCTGGAGTCCGCGAACGCGTACTCCACGCTGTCCCTGGACGTCCCCGACACGGACGACGAGTCCCCGGCGGTGGCGGACACGCTGGGCGCGGAGGACGAGGCCCTTGAGGGCGTCGAATACCGCGAGTCACTGAAGCCGCTGCTCGAGGACCTGCCACCGCGCGAGAAGCGGATCCTGCTGCTGAGGTTCTTCGGCAACATGACGCAGTCGCAGATCGCGCAGGAGGTGGGCATCTCCCAGATGCACGTCTCCCGCCTGCTGGCCCGCACCCTGGCCCAGCTGCGCGAGAAGCTGCTGGTGGAGGAGTAGGGACGGCCGGGGCCGCGGTCGGCGCGGGGCGCGCACCGAAGCGCCCGGTCCTGACCAACGCCCCGGCGGCCGAGCATCCACGCCGCGAAGCACGGCGCTCCCGCCCCGAAACGCCCGGTCCGGCCCAGGACCGCCCACGCTCCGGCGCGCGCCGCGAAGCCGACGATTCCCACAGGGCGTGGCCCCGTCCCGAACAACAACCAGCGCCGCGAAGCCGACGCCGCCTCGCGGGCGCGCGGGGGACCGTGCCCCCTCACAACATCAAGGGCGGGCGGGTGGGAAAGACCCCGCACCCGCTACGCGTCCCGCGCCGCGCCGCCCCGGATGCCCAGCGCCTCCGTCGTCGTCGGGTTGACCAGCAGCACCAGGCCGGTCAAAGCGACCATCGCCAGCACGATGCCGAGCGGGATCAGCCCGGCCGACGAACGCAGCAGCGTCCACGACGGGATCAGCGCCATCAGGTGCGTGATGATCGCCGGGCCGCGGCTCCAGCTGCGCCGCAGCAGAAGCCCCCTCGCCGCGATCAGCGGGATCGCGCCGAGTGCGATCAATGTCACTCCGCCCATCTCCGCCTGCGAGGGGCTGTCAGGCCGGCCGAGCAGCCCCAGCACGAGCATGTAGACGCCGCCCGCGGCCAGTGCCAGGCCCTCCAGACCGGATACCGCGGCCGCGGCGGTCAGACGGGCAGGTCGGGGGGTCTGGTCATCGCTCACCTCTGCAGGGTAGCCCGCGTAGGAAGCCCGGGTCTGGGCCCGGTACCCACCACTGGGTACGCTGCTGCGCATGCGCGCACTTCTTGTGGTCAATCCGGCAGCAACCACCACCAGTGCTCGCACCCGTGACGTACTCATCCACGCCCTCGCCAGCGAGATGAAGCTGGAAGTCGTCACGACGGAGTACCGGGGACACGCCCGCGACCTCGGCCGCCAGGCCGCAGATTCCGACGACACAGAGCTGGTCGTCGCCCTCGGCGGCGACGGCACCGTGAACGAGGTCGTCAACGGTCTGCTCCACAACGGTCCCGACCCCGACCGCCTCCCCCGCCTCGCCGTCGTCCCCGGCGGCTCGACGAATGTCTTCGCCCGGGCCCTCGGGCTCCCGAACGACGCCGTGGAGGCGACCGGCGCGATCCTTGACGCGCTCCGCGACCGGACCGAGCGGACGGTCGGCCTCGGTCGCGCGGCCGGCACCCCGGGCACGGAGGACGAGTCGGCCCCGGCCCGCTGGTTCACCTTCTGCGCCGGACTCGGTTTCGACGCGAGCGTCATCGGCCGGGTCGAACAGCAGCGGGAGCGCGGCAAGCGCTCCACGCACGCCCTCTATATGCGCCAAGTGGTACGGCAGTATCTGGACGAGCCCCATCGCCGGCACGGCCCGATCACCCTCGACCGCCCCGGCAAGGACCCGGTCACCGATCTTGTGCTGTCCATAGTCTGCAACACCGCCCCCTGGACCTACCTGGGCAATCGCCCGGTGTACGCCTCCCCGGCGGCCTCGTTCGACACCGCCCTGGACGTCGTCGCACTGTCCAAGCTGTCGGCCCCCGCCGTGGCCCGGTACGCCACCCAGCTGCTCACCTCGACCCCCGAGCGCGGACCGCGCGGCAAGCACGCCGTCACTCTCCATGACCTGACGGACTTCACCTTGAATTCAAAGGTTCCGCTGCCGTTCCAGATGGACGGTGACCATCTGGGGCTCCGCACGAGCGTGACGTTCACAGGCGTACGCCGTGCACTGCGTGTGATTGTGTGAGCGGAAGGACCGAAAGTCCTTTATCTCGAACGTATGGGCTGGGCTCCACCCCATAGAAGTACGGCTGTGACCTAGTCGACACCGAGGAATCAAAAAAAAGTTTCCGGAAGGGGTTGTATCCGCCGCCGAGGTTTGCGAATCTCTACATGGCGATCGGGACGGCCCGCAACATCGGCCCCACAGACCGCCAGAACCCCTCCTTAGAACCCAGGACCACGCCGGGTAACTGGCAGTCGGCCCTTCCCTCGTGGGGGGATTCGTGAAAGCGTTCACATTCACAAGCAACCTGAATGTAATACCAAGGAGAGGTAGCAGCCATGGACTGGCGTCACAACGCCGTTTGCCGCGAGGAAGACCCCGAGCTCTTCTTCCCCATCGGCAACACTGGTCCTGCGCTGCTGCAGATCGAGGAAGCCAAGGCCGTCTGCCGTCGCTGCCCCGTCATGGAGCAGTGCCTGCAGTGGGCGCTCGAGTCCGGCCAGGACTCCGGCGTCTGGGGTGGCCTCAGCGAGGACGAGCGTCGTGCGATGAAGCGTCGCGCCGCTCGCAACCGGGCGCGTAACGCCAGCGCCTGACGCCCGCCCCTGCTACGAGCCTGAGCCCGGCGCCGCGTACAGAGAGTACGCATTCACCGCCTTCGAGCCGCAGCGCGCAGTACCCCCGATGCGCATAGCAACGTGAGCTTCGAGCCCCGGACCGTTCCACACGGTCCGGGGCTCATTGCTGTTCCGGCTCTCTTACTTCCGCTTCTCGCCTACTTCTGCTTCTCTACTTCTCGCCCTGGACAGGGATGTCGAGGACGACGCGGGTGCCACGACCGGGCGCCGGGACCGGGACCATGTCGAAGGTTCCGCCCAACTCCCCTTCCACCAGGGTCCGTACGATCTGCAGACCCAGATTGCCGGCGCGCTGCGGATCGAAGCCCTCGGGCAGACCGCGGCCGTCGTCCTGGACGGTGATCAGCAGCCGGCTGGTCTCCGCGCGCTGATCGGTCCGCACGGCCGCGACCTCGACCGAGCCGCGCTCCCCCTGCGCGAAGGCGTGCTCCAGGGCGTTCTGCAGCACCTCGGTCAGGACCATGGAGAGCGGTGTGGCGACTTCCGCGTCGAGGATCCCGAACCGTCCCGTACGGCGGCAGTCGACCTTGCCCGGCGAGATCTCGGCGACCATCGCGATCACCCGGTCCGCGATTTCGTCGAACTCGACGCGCTCGTCCAGATTCTGGGAAAGCGTCTCATGGACGATCGCGATCGAACCGACGCGCCGTACCGCCTCGTTGAGCGCCTCCCGGCCACCTTCGGAATCCATCCGGCGGGCCTGGAGACGGAGCAGGGCGGCGACCGTCTGGAGGTTGTTCTTCACCCGGTGGTGGATCTCCCGGATGGTGGCGTCCTTGGTTATCAACTCGCGCTCACGGCGCCGGAGTTCGGTGACGTCGCGGAGAAGTACGAGAGAGCCGATCCGGACGCCCTTGGGCTTGAGCGGGATGGCGCGCAGCTGGATGACGCCGCCATTGCCCTCGACCTCGGTCTCGCGCGGCGCGTAGCCGCTGGCAAGTTTGACCAGGGCCTCGTCGACCGGACCGCGGGACGGGGCGAGTTCGGCGGTGGTCTGGCCGAGGTGATGTCCGACGAGGTCGGAGGCGAGGCCGAGGCGGTGGTACGCGGAGAGGCCGTTGGGGCTCGCGTACTGGACAACGCCATCGGCGTCGAGCCTGATCAGCCCGTCGCCGACGCGCGGCGACGCATCCATGTCGACCTGCTGCCCGGGGAAGGGAAACGATCCTGCGGCGATCATCTGGGCAAGGTCGGAGGCGGACTGGAGGTAGGTGAGCTCCAGCCGGGAAGGGGTCCGTACGGTCAGCAGGTTCGTATTGCGGGCGATGACGCCGAGGACTCGGCCCTCGCGGCGTACGGGGATGGACTCGACCCGCACCGGCACCTCCTCGCGCCACTCCGGGTCGCCCTCGCGCACGATCCGCCCCTCGTCGAGCGCGGCGTCGAGCAGCGGCCGGCGGCCGCGGGGGACGAGATGGCCGACCATGTCGTCCTGGTAGGAGGTGGGGCCCGTGTTGGGCCGCATCTGGGCCACCGAGACATAGCGGGTGCCGTCGAGGGTGGGGACCCAGAGGACGAGGTCGGCGAAGGAGAGGTCGGAGAGCAGCTGCCACTCCGAGACCAGCAGATGGAGCCACTCGAGGTCGGATTCACTGAGGGCTGTGTGCTGGCGTACGAGGTCGTTCATGGAGGGCACATCTGCGAGCGTACCTTCGGGGTGAACCGGTTGAGCCGTCCGGCCGTGCCGGAGGATGGACCGGAACTAAGCTCTGCAGATGGATGGACAGCGGAGAATGGTCTAGTCCACAATGTTTGAGTAAAGCCTCCACCCTCCCCGCACAGGAGAGTGGAACGAGGTACCCGGCGCTCTCTGCCCTGACTGCGTCGATACCTCTCACACGGCCGAGCGGGACCGCACACCTGCCGGCCGGAGCAGCTCCGGGCTGCGGTGCCGTACGGGTTGAGGGTCCCGTCACGGCGCCGCGGCCCGCGGGTGCCCCCTTCAGCCCCTTCAGCGGGTGTCGTCACCTTTCAGTGCGTCCCGTCCACCGTTCAGTGCGTCTCCGTCACCTTCGCCAGAGCGCGCGGCGCGTCCGGGTCCTGGCCGCGCGCGATCGTCACCTCGTACGCCAGCAGCTGCAGCGGCAGGATCTCCAGGATCGGCTGGAGATCCTCCGGGACGCCGTCCACCGGGAGGACAAAGCCCGCCGAGGCCGCGTCGACCTGGGGCTTGGGGCCGATCACCACAAGGTCCGCGCCGCGGCCGCGGAGGCGGTCGAGGACCGGCTGGAGGGCCTCGCCGCCCTTGCCGTCGGTGACCACCGCGATGACCGGGGAGATGTTGTCGACCATGGCCAGCGGGCCGTGCAGCAGATCCGCGCCGGAGTACGCGAGGGCCGGGATGTAGCTCGTCTCCATCAGCTTCAGCGCGGCCTCCTTCGCCGTGGGGTAGCCGTAACCCCGCGACGTGATCACCATCCGCTCGGCGAAGCGGTAGCGGGAGGCCAGCTGCCGCACCTCGTCCTGGCGGGACAGGATCTGCGCGGCGAGCTCCGGGAGGATCTTCGCCGCCGCGCCGTCGCCGCCGCGCAGACCCTCCACGAACAGATAGAGCGCGAGCAGCGACGCGGTGTACGTCTTCGTCGCCGGGAGCGCATTCTCCGGGCCGGCCAGGATGTCGATGTGGAATTCGGAGACCGCCGCCAGCGGGGAATCCGCGTTGTTGGTCACCGCCAGCGTGATCGCGCCCGCCTCCCGCGCCGCCTTCGTCGACGCCACCAGGTCCGGTGAGCCGCCGGACTGACTGACCGTGATGACCAGGACGTCGGTCAGATCGGGCCGTGCTCCGTACGCCGTCGTCGTCGACATGGAGGTCAGCCCGCACGGCAGACCCAGCTGGATCTCGAGCAGGTACTTCGCGTACAGCGCGGCGTTGTCGGACGTGCCGCGCGCGGTCAGCAGCACGAAGCGCGGGCCGCGCGCCGCGATCGCCGCCGCCACCTCGCGGATCTTCGGCGCGCCCTCCTCGAGGATGCGCCGCAGCACCGTCGGCTGTTCCGCCATCTCGCCGGACATGATCCGGCCCGGACGCTCGCTCTGTTCGGCCGAACTCGTGGCGGACATGCTGGCTGCCTCCATGTGGCATTCCTTGTGCCGGGGACGGAAGAGTCTCCCGGTACAGCACGGCCCGCGTCGGTCAGACCCCGGCGCCCTTGCCGGTGATGACCTCCGCGGCGGCCCGTCCGCAGACGCGGGCGGCGCCATGGGTCGCGATGTGCAGGACCCCCCTCGGCTCCGCCCGGTCCACACCCATCTCGACCACGACCGTGTCGGGACGGGCCTCGATCAGGGCGTCCAGAGCGTCGGCCATCCAGGGGTGGCGGTGGACGTCGCGTACTACAGCGACGATCCTACGGTCCCCCGCAAGACTCAGCACATTTCTGATCAAAGAGGATGTATCGGTCGTACCGTCAGCAGCGCTGCCAAATGTGTCGGTCGTCGTGCCCGGCAGTATCGCGGCCAGCTCCGCCGCCACTCCCCACGGAGTCTCGTCCCCCACGGCGATGTTCGCGACCGGTGTGAAAGCGGCTACGTACGGAGGGCACGTCAGCGGTTCGTACGGCACCTCCCCCGCCGTCACCCGCACAGCCCGGCGCGCCGCGACAAGGCCGATGTCGGTGCCGGGCGCGGTCCCCTCCTGTGAAGCCACGCCCGGCTCCGCTGCAGCCCCCCTGGCCCGGCGCGTCCAGTCGGCGAGGGCGCGTACCCGCGCCGCCGCGTCGACCAGCCGCTCCTCGGGCAGTTCGCCGTCCCGTACCGCCGCGACCAGCGCGTCGCGCAGCCGCAGTACGGTCTCCTCGTCGGCCAGGCCGCCGCCGACACAGATCGCGTCGGCGCCCGCGGCGATCGCGAGGACGGAGCCGCGCTCGATGCCGTACGCCGCCGAAATGGCTTGCATCTCCATGCCGTCGGTGACGATCAGGCCCTGGTAGCCCAGCTCTTCGCGCAGCAGACCGGTGAGGATCTGCGGGCTCAGCGTCGCCGGGCGGTTCGGGTCGAGCGCGGGAAGCAGGATATGCGCGCTCATCACCGCTTTGGAACCCGCCGCGATCGCGGCGCGGAAAGGCACCAGCTCACGGGCGTGCAGCGTGTCGAGATCCACGTCTATCCGGGGCAGCGCGTGGTGCGAGTCCACATTGGTGTCGCCGTGTCCGGGGAAGTGCTTGGTGCAGGCGGCGACTCCGGAGGACTGGAGGCCTTCGACGTACGCGACGGTGTGGCGGGAGGCGAGCGCGGTGTCGGCACCGAAGGACCGTACGCCGATGACCGGGTTGTCCGGATTGGAGTTGATGTCCGCGGACGGCGCCCAGTTGAGGTCGACGCCGCACTCCGCGAGCCGGCGGCCGAGCTCTCGGGCGACGGCCCGGGTGAGGTCCGTGTCGTCCACCGTGCCCAGCGCGTAGTTGCCGGGGAAGGAGGAGCCGGTGCGCACCTCGAGCCGGGTGACGTCTCCGCCCTCCTCGTCGATCGCGACGAGTACGTCGTCCCGCTCGGCCCGCAACTGGTCGGTGAGCGCGGCCAGCTGACCGGGCGAGACGATATTGCGGCCGAACAGGCCGACGGCCGAGAGGCCTTCGCCGATCCGGCGCAGCAGCCAGTCCGGTGCGGTGGTGCCGACGAAACCCGGCTGGAGGACGGCGAGCGCGTCGCGGGTCAGGGTGTCTGTACTGCGTACGAGAGTTGTCATGTGGACGGCGTCATCCCTTCACTGCGCCGGCCGTCAGACCCGCGGCCATCTTGCGCTGGACGAGGAGGAAGAGGATCACGATGGGGATGGCCATCATCGTGGCGCCCGCCATCATCGGGGCGTACTCGGTGCCGTTCTTGGTGGTGAAGTTGCCCAGCCACACGGTGGCGGTCTGGTTCTGCTGGCTCATCAGCATCAGTGCGTACAGATACTCGTTCCATGCCTGGATGAAGCCGTAGACCGAGGTAGCGACCATGCCCGGGGCGAGCAGCGGGAAGACCACGCGGATGAAGGCGCCGGTGCGGGTGCAGCCGTCGACCATCGCCGCCTCCTCCAGCTCCTTGGGGATGTTGACGATGAATCCGCGCAGCGTCCACACCGTGAAGGGGAGGATGAAGGTCAGATACGTGATGATCAAGCCCGTGAGCTTGTCGTACTGACCGAGGTCGTTCAGCAGCAGGAAGACCGGGATGATCATGGCGACCAGCGGGATCATCTGGACCGCGAGGATGCCGACGATCACGATCTTGCGGCCGCGGAAGGCGAACCGGGATATCGCGAGCGCGGCGAGCATGCCGACCGCGATGCCGATGACAACCACGACGAGCGAGACGGTCAGGCTGCGTCCGACCGGTCCCCAGAAGTCGGCGATGTCCAGGGCCCGCCGGAAGTTCTCCGTCGTGAAGACGTTGGGGAAGAAGTGCGGGTCGGGGTCGATGGCGTCCTTGGCCGGCTTGAACGCCGTGTTCAGCATCCAGTAGACCGGGAACCCCGCGGTGACGAAGACAAGGAGGCCGAGCAGATTCCAGCCGAGCCGGCTCTTCCTGGGACGGCGGGTGGCGGCGGGAGCCGCGGCGGTCGAAGTCACTCCACCTCTCCGATCTTGAGCATCTGGCGCATATAGACCGCGACCACACCGAGCAGCAGGATCACGGTGACAAGCGCGATCGCCGAGCCGGTGCCGTAATCGTTGACGACGAAGGCCTTGTCGTACGAGTACGTGGTGAGCAGCTGGAACTCCGCCTCGGGATGGCCGTTGCGCATCACGAAGACCTGCGGGAAGACACCCATGTCCCAGATCACCGAGAGCGTCGTCAGCATCACGATGATGGGCTTGAGGATTGGCAGGGTGACGAAGCGGAAGACTCCCCAGGCGCCGGCGCCGTCGAGACGGGCGGCCTCTTCGAGCTCCTTGGGCACCTGGGTGAGGCCGGCGCTGAGTGTGATCACGACGAAGGGCACGGCGCCCCAGACCACCAGCAGGATGATCACGGCGAGGCCCTGGGGGCCGCTGGCGAACCAGTTGTGGCCGATCATGTCGACTCCGGGCAGCCTGGAGAGCAGCCAGTTGAGCACGCCGTAGTCGGCGTCGAAGAGCCACTTGAAGATCGCGGTGGCGACGATGATGGGCATGCCCCAGCTCGCCACGAGCGCGATGTTGATCAGGGTCTTCACCCAGCCTGAGACCCGTTGCAGCAACAGCGCGACCAGCATGCCGATGACCATGGTCAGCACCACGGCGCTGAAGGCGAAGACCGCGGTCCGTATGACGACGGTCCAGAACTCGCTGTCCCCGAGGATCTTGGAGAAGTTGTCGAAGCCGACCGACTCCGGGTCCTTGAAGCCCCACAGCTGGGGCTGGCCGAACTTCTGGAAGGAGAGGGTGACCAGCCGTACCAGCGGATAGCCGAGGACGAGCAGAAGGATGAGCAGGCAGGGTGCGAGCAGCAACCAGGGCACTCCTGCCCCGTCTGCTGTCGGCTTTCTGCCGGGCTTTGCCGGGGTGGCTGCGCCGGTCCCCGGTGGTGGCGATTGCCGCGTCGGCGGCACCGTGGCGGTGGTTGTCTCTGCGGCACTCATCCCGTGCTCCTCAGCGGTCCCTCTCCCGGTACGAGCGGCAGGGCCCCGTCGCGGTGACGGGGCCCTGCCCATAGGTCACTTGGTGTTGATGACCTTGTCGATCGCGGCGTCCGCGGCCTTCGCGGCGTCCGCCACCGACTTCTTGCCGGTGCCGATCTGCTGCAACATGGTCTTGAGGGTCTGGGCCTTCTCGACCTGACCCCAGCCCGGTGCCATCGGGACGAACCAGTTGGACTCGGCGGCGGTGGCCGGGACCACCGTCTTCGGATCGTTCTTCAGGGTCGCCAGGTCGGTCTTGTTGTTGGGCAGGTTGCCCTTGGCGAGCAGACCCTTCTGGCCCTGGGCGCCGGTGAAGGCGTTGATCCACTCGGCCGCGACGTCCTGCGCCTTGGACTTGACCGGGACGGCCAGGTCGGAGCCGCCGAGGAAGACGGGAAGGGCCTTGCCGTTCGGGCCGGGCATCACGAAGTTCTCGAGCTTGTCGGCGAGTTTGCCGACCTTGTCGTTCTTCGGGTCGGCGGCCGTGCCGCCCTCCCAGGCCGCGCTGAAGATGGTCGCGGACTTGCCCTGGCCGAAGACGACCGGACGGTCGGACTCGTCCTTCGTCTTGTCGCCGTGCATGTACTTGTCGAGGATCGACTTGTACTCATTGAGGCCCTTGAGGGACTCGGGCGAGGACAGGTTGGCCTTCCAGGTGTCGCCGTCCTTCTTGGCGATGGAGCCGCCGGCGTCGTACACGAAGGACATCGCGGCGTACCAGTCCGGCGAAGGCTGGTACCAGGCGCTGAACTTGTCGCCCTTCTTCTCCTGGATCTTGTCCAGGGCGGCGGTGAGCTCCGCGTACGTCTTCGGGGCGGCCTTCACGCCGGCCTCGGCGGCGATGTCCTTGCGCCAGGTGCCGACACGCCCACCGGCGTAGTACGGGACACCGTAGGTCTTGCCGTCGTACGTGACGGACTCCTTGAGGCCGTCCAGCCACGCGTCCGACTGCTCGAACTTCTTCGGGTCGACCTCGGCGAACGCGCCCTTGGTCATGTAGCCGAGCATCTCGGTGTTGCCCATCTCGACCACGTCCGGAGCCTTGTCCGTGGCGAGTACGGCGTCGAGCTTGGCGTTCTTGTCCGGCCAGCCGTAGTACTCGTGCTTGATCTTGATGCCCGGGTGCTTCTTGACGATCGCGTCGTCGGCGGCCTTCACGAGATCGGGCCAGTTGTTCTGGGCGTCCACCGTCAGCCAGACGGTCAGCTCCTTGGCGTCGCCGCCGCCGGCCTTGTCCCCGCCCTTGTCCGAATCACCACAGGCCGCAAGGCCGATCATCATGCCCGCGACGCCTACCGCCGCGATGAGCTTGCGCTTCACGCCACCCTCCTCAGGGATGCCTGCAACCCCCCTGCCCACCGCGAAGACATACGACGAGTACTGCTCGTGGGGCTGGGACCTGGTCTTTAATGGTTTAGACCAGTACTCGGGAGCTTGGCCTAGACCTTTAGGGGTGTCAAGGGTGTATAAGAAGGGCTGTCACCTCCGTTATCGGACCGACACCTGAGGGAGGTCGACGACCCGTGACCGGACCGTGCCACCATGTGAGCCGCAACAGACGGAGGAGCCGGTGACGGCAGCAGCACAAGAGTCGGGAAGGCGGGCCATGGCCACGGACGGGGGCGGCACCGAGACCGAGGGCGGGGCACAGACCCGTACCGCGCGCGTGCCCAAGTACTACCGGCTGAAGCGGCACTTGCTGGACATGACGGAGACCATGCCGCCCGGCACGCCCGTGCCGCCGGAGCGCACGCTCGCCGCGGAGTTCGACACCTCGCGTACGACGGTGCGCCAGGCGCTCCAGGAACTGGTCGTCGAGGGCCGCCTCGAGCGCATCCAGGGCAAGGGCACGTTCGTGGCCAAGCCCAAGGTCTCGCAGGCCCTGCAGCTCACCTCGTACACCGAGGACATGCGGGCCCAGGGCCTCGAGCCCACCTCGCAACTGCTGGACATCGGGTATGTCACGGCCGACGACACGCTGGCCGGACTGCTGGACATCTCGGCCGGCGGACGGGTGCTGCGGATCGAGCGGCTGCGGCTGGCGAGCGGCGAACCGATGGCGATCGAGACGACGCATCTGTCGGCCAAGCGCTTCCCGGCGCTGCGGCGCAGCCTGGTGAAGTACACCTCGCTCTACACCGCGCTGGCGGAGGTGTACGACGTCCATCTGGCCGAGGCCGAGGAGACCATCGAGACCTCGCTGGCCACGCCGCGCGAGGCGGGGCTGCTCGGTACGGACGTGGGCCTGCCGATGCTGATGCTGTCGCGCCACTCGCTCGACGCGCAGGGCGAGCCCGTGGAGTGGGTGCGCTCGGTGTACCGGGGCGACCGGTACAAGTTCGTGGCGAGGCTTCAGCGCCCCGCACCCTGAACCGCTCCCTGAACCGGTCTCTGAACCGCGGTCCGACCCGCACACCCTGCCCCGCCGAGGTTCATCGGCACAGCGCCGCAACTGCCGTTGCGGCGCTATGTCATGTTTGCGGCCACCGTGCCCGGGCGCGACGCGAAGTCGTTGCCGTACCGATATGCGGACGGGGGGTGACTCGGTTCGAAAGCCTCGCCTACATTTCCTGCGCATTACAGGTACAGGTGATCAGCGAGGGGACGGAGTCGCCGTATGTCAGCAGAGCCTGAGGCGCCAGAAGCGCCGGAAGTGCCTGAAGTTCCTGAAGCGAAACCACCGGTCATCACGCCGGTGCGCGTGATCGTCGCCCTCTGCCTCTTCGCGCCGTTTGTGTCGATGCTCTGGGTCAGTTCGTATGCGAAGACCGAACCGGCCTTCATCGGGATCCCGTTCTTCTACTGGTACCAGATGCTCTGGGTGGTCATCTCGACCGCACTCACCATGATCGCTTACCAGCTGTGGCAGCGCGACCAGCGCGCCCGCAAGGGGGGTGCGTCGAAGTGAAGGACGGCGTGAACGGCGTCGCACTCGGCGTCTTCATCTTCTTCTTCCTGGCCGTCACGGTCATGGGCTTCCTGGCCGCGCGCTGGCGCAAGGCCGAGAGCGACAGCCTCGACGAATGGGGCCTGGGCGGCCGTTCGTTCGGCACCTGGGTCACCTGGTTCCTGCTCGGCGGTGACCTGTACACGGCTTACACCTTCGTCGCCGTCCCGGCGGCGATCTACGCGGCGGGCGCGGCGGGCTTCTTCGCCGTGCCGTACACGATCCTCGTCTACCCGCTGATCTTCACCTTCCTGCCGCGGCTGTGGTCGGTGTCGCACAAGCACGGATACGTCACCACCTCGGACTTCGTGCGCGGGCGCTGGGGCTCGAAGGGTCTCTCGCTGGCGGTCGCCGTCACCGGCATCCTGGCGACGATGCCGTACATCGCGCTCCAACTGGTCGGCATCCAGGCGGTACTCGATGTGATGGGCGTCGGCGGTGGCGAGACGACCAACTGGTTCGTCAAGGACCTGCCGCTGCTGATCGCCTTCGGTGTGCTGGCGGCGTACACATACTCGTCCGGTCTGCGGGCGCCGGCGCTGATCGCGTTCGTCAAGGATGCGCTGATCTACATCGTCATCGCTGTGGCGATCATCTACATCCCGATCAAGCTCGGCGGCTTCGACGACATCTTCGCGAAGGCGGGCGACGCGTTCGCGCAGATCAACCCGGTGACGGAGAAGCCACGGGGCGCGCTGGCGCCGGGCGAGGCGGGCCAGTGGGGTTACGCGACGCTGGCGCTGGGCTCGGCGCTCGCGCTCTTCATGTATCCGCACTCGATCACGGCGACGCTGTCCTCGCGCAGCCGTGATGTGATCCGCCGCAACACCACGATCCTGCCGCTGTACTCGCTGATGCTGGGTCTGCTGGCGCTGCTCGGGTTCATGGCGATCGCGGCCGGTATCAAGGTGCAGAACGGTCAGCTGGCGATCCCTCAGCTGTTCGAGACAATGTTCCCGGACTGGTTCGCGGGTGTGGCCTTCGCGGCGATCGGCATCGGCGCGCTGGTGCCGGCGGCGATCATGTCGATCGCGGCGGCGAACCTGTTCACCCGGAACATCTACAAGGACTTCATCAAGCCGGACGCGACGCCCGCTCAGGAGACGAAGGTCTCCAAGCTGGTCTCGCTGCTGGTGAAGGTGGGCGCGCTGGTCTTCGTTCTGACGATGGACAAGACAGTGGCGATCAACTTCCAGCTCCTTGGCGGCATCTGGATCCTCCAGACCTTCCCGGCTCTGGTCGGCGGCCTGTTCACGCGCTGGTTCCACCGCTGGGCGCTGCTGGCGGGCTGGGCGGTCGGCATGATCTACGGCACGTCGGCGGCGTACGGAGTCGCGAGCCCGACACAGAAGCACTTCGGCGGCTCGTCGGCGGAGATCCCCGGCCTCGGCGAGATCGGCTACATCGGCCTCACGGCGTTCATCCTGAACGTGGTGGTGACGGTGGTCCTGACGTTCGTCCTGCGGGCGCTCAAGGCCCCGGAAGGCGTCGACGAGACCAGTCCGTCGGACTACACGGCGGACGCGGGCGACGCGGGCGTCCAGGTGGAACTGCCGCCGGCGACGGCAGGGGTGAGTCACTGACGGTCGGGCCGACTGAGGGCCGTTGCGTTTCCCGGGAGGGGCGCGACGGCCCTTGGCTGTTGGGTAGGCAGCAAATCAAGCCCCGCACATCAAGCCACAACGGCGATTGAGGCGCGGGGTCCGGGGTGGATATCCAGACCGTCCCCGGGATCACCTTGCTCCCTTACGCGTTGGAGCCGCGGTGCGCCATGACACAACATGTGGGGGGTGCCGCATCAAGCGGCCCCCACATGTATGCTCATGGTCGCTGTCGACGCAGGGGAATCCGGTGCGAATCCGGAACTGTCCCGCAACGGTGTGATGCGGTGCGCTTTGTCGTACCCCGCCAGTCCGAGGACCTGCCGACGGTGCATCCGGCTCGACCGAACCGGGTGCCGAGACGTCCGGGCCTCGCGGTTGGGCCGGTGGGCGCCGTGCGGTGTGCTGCCCTTCGACGGGTACGTACGCCCGTACCGGCCTCCCCTCCCCCGCCGGCCCAGAGCCGAGCGAGGGAGAGCACCACGTGACCATCGCGCCAGCCGATCCGGCTTCAGGCATCTCCGAGCAGGTGGCCGACGGCCCCGGGACCGCACTGCTGCGGACCCTCACGGACCTCACCGCCGATCTGCCCGACACCGACCCCGGACGTGTCGCCGCCGCCGCCCTGCGCGGCCGGCACGCCGGGTCGGACGCGGCCGAGCTGCGGAGCCTCGCCACCGACGCGGCCGCGGGGCTGATCTCCGAGGACCCTGCCTACTCGCGGCTCGCCGCCCGCCTGCTGACCCGTCATATCGCGGACGAGGCAGCCGGACAGGGCGCGGTGGCCTTCTCCGCATCCGTCGCGGTCGGGCACCGCGAGGGCCTGATCGCGGACCGTACGGCCGAGTTCGTGACGCTGCACGCCGCGCGGCTGGACGCCCTCGTCGACCAGACCGCCGACGACCGCTTCGGCTACTTCGGTCTGCGCACCCTCTACAGCCGCTATCTGCTCCGGCACCCGATCACCCGTCAGGTCATCGAGACCCCGCAGCACTTCATGCTGCGCGTCGCCTGCGGCCTCGCCGAGGACGCTTCGGTCCGTGCCCTGGACGAGGTCGCCGCGCTGTACGGCCTGATGAGCCGCCTCGACTACCTCCCTTCCTCGCCCACGCTCTTCAACTCCGGCACCCGCCACCCGCAGATGTCCTCCTGCTATCTGCTTGACTCGCCGCTGGACGAGCTCGACTCGATCTACGACCGCTACCACCAGGTGGCCCGTCTGTCGAAGCACGCGGGCGGCATCGGCCTCTCCTACTCCCGTATCCGCTCCCGCGGTTCGCTGATCCGGGGCACCAACGGCCACTCCAACGGCATCGTCCCGTTCCTCAAGACCCTCGACGCCTCGGTCGCCGCGGTGAACCAGGGCGGCAGGCGCAAGGGCGCCGCCGCCGTCTACCTGGAGACCTGGCACTCCGACATCGAGGAGTTCCTGGAGCTGCGCGACAACACCGGTGAGGACGCCCGGCGTACGCACAATCTGAACCTCGCGCACTGGATCCCCGACGAGTTCATGCGCCGCGTCGAGGCGGACGCCGACTGGTCGCTGTTCTCGCCCGCGGATGTGCCGGAACTGGTCGACCTGTGGGGCGACGAGTTCGACGCGGCGTACCGCAAGGCCGAGGCCGCCGGTCTCGCGCAGAAGTCCATGCCGGCCCGTGAGCTCTACGGCCGGATGATGCGGACGCTCGCCCAGACCGGCCAGGGCTGGATGACCTTCAAGGACGCCTCCAACCGCACCGCCAACCAGACGGCGGAGCCGGGCCACACGGTCCACTCCTCGAACCTGTGCACCGAGATCCTCGAGGTGACGGACGACGGTGAGACGGCCGTCTGCAACCTCGGCTCGGTCAACCTGGGTTCGTTCGTCGCCGACGGCGGCATCGACTGGGAGCGGCTCGACGAGACCGTCCGTACCGCCGTCACCTTCCTCGACCGCGTCGTCGACATCAACTTCTACCCGACCGAGCAGGCCGGCCGCTCCAACGCCAAGTGGCGGCCGGTGGGCCTGGGCGCGATGGGCCTCCAGGACGTCTTCTTCAAGCTCCGCCTGCCCTTCGACTCGGCCGAGGCGAAGGCGCTCTCCACGAAGATCGCCGAGCGGATCATGCTCGCGGCGTACGAGGCGTCCTGCGACCTCGCCGAGCGCAACGGCCCGCTGCCGGCCTGGTCCCGGACGCGCGCGGCCCGTGGCGTGCTGCACCCCGACCACTACGACGTCGAGCTGAACTGGCCGGAGCGCTGGGACGCGCTGCGCGCCCGGGTCGCCTCGACCGGCATGCGCAACTCCCTGCTGCTCGCCATCGCGCCGACCGCGACCATCGCCTCGATCGCAGGTGTCTACGAGTGCATCGAGCCGCAGGTCTCCAACCTCTTCAAGCGCGAGACACTGAGCGGTGAGTTCCTCCAGGTCAACGGCTACCTGGTGGCGGAGCTGAAGAAGCTGGGCGTCTGGGACGCGCAGACCCGTGAGGCGCTGCGCGAGTCCAGCGGGTCGGTGCAGGGCTTCAGCTGGATCCCGGCCGACGTCCGCGCGCTGTACCGCACGGCGTGGGAGATCCCGCAACGCGGCCTGATCGACATGGCTGCGGCCCGTACGCCGTTCCTGGACCAGAGCCAGTCGCTGAACCTCTTCCTGGAGACGCCGACGATCGGGAAGCTCAGCTCGATGTACGCGTACGCCTGGAAGCAGGGTCTCAAGACGACGTACTACCTGCGCTCCCGGCCGGCGACGCGGATCGCCCGTGCGGCCGGCTCCGGCGCTGCGGCGACCGCCGCCTCCATCCCCGTACAGCAGTCGTCGGCCCCCGACGCGGACGCGATCGCCTGCTCCCTCGAAAACCCCGAGTCCTGCGAGGCCTGCCAGTAATGACCACCCCGAACGCCGAGAAGAACCTGCTGGACCCGGGCTTCGAACTGACCCTGCGTCCGATGCGTTACCCGGACTTCTACGAGCGCTACCGCGACGCGATCAAGAACACCTGGACCGTGGAGGAGGTCGATCTCCACTCCGACGTGGCCGACCTCGCCAAGCTCTCCGCCGGTGAGCAGCACATGATCGGCCGGCTGGTCGCGTTCTTTGCGACGGGTGACTCGATCGTCTCCAACAACCTGGTGCTGACGCTCTACAAGCACATCAACTCCCCGGAGGCGCGGCTCTATCTGAGCCGTCAGCTCTTCGAGGAGGCGGTGCACGTCCAGTTCTATCTGACGCTGCTCGACACCTATCTGCCGGACCCGGACGACCGCGCGGCCGCCTTCGACGCGGTCGAGGAGATCCCCTCCATCCGCGAGAAGGCCCAGTTCTGCTTCAAGTGGATGGACTCGGTCGAGAAGATCGACCGGCTGGAGTCGAAGGCCGACCGCCGTCGCTTCCTGCTGAACCTGATCTGCTTCGCGGCGTGCATCGAGGGCCTGTTCTTCTACGGCGCGTTCGCGTACGTCTACTGGTTCCGCTCCCGCGGTCTGCTGCACGGTCTGGCCACCGGCACCAACTGGGTGTTCCGGGACGAGACGATGCACATGAACTTCGCCTTCGAGGTCGTGGACACCGTCCGCAAGGAGGAGCCCGAGCTCTTCGACGATGCGCTTCAGCAGCAGGTCACCGACATGCTGAAGGAGGCCGTCGAGGCGGAGCTGCAGTTCGGCCGCGATCTGTGCGGCGACGGTCTGCCCGGTATGAACACCGAGTCGATGCGCGAGTACCTCCAGTGCGTCGCCGACCAGCGGCTGACGCGGCTGGGCTTCGCTCCGGTGTACGGCTCGGAGAATCCGTTCTCCTTCATGGAGCTGCAGGGCGTCCAGGAGCTGACGAACTTCTTCGAGCGCCGCCCTTCCGCCTACCAGGTGGCGGTCGAGGGCTCGGTCGGCTTCGACGACGACTTCTAGACCCTTCAAGACCTTTCCGGACCGTTCCAGACCATGTGAATACGGGGGACGGGGGCTGAACGGCCGGGCGGATGCCTTCTGCGCATCCGCCCGGCCGTTTCAGTTGTCGCGCGCGGTGTGCACCGGCGTCCAACCCGAGCTGACAATCAGCGGGCGCGCTGATCAATGAGTACGGCCAATCCGTCCAGGATGCGCTGCAGGCCGAACTCCCATGCCTGGTCACCCTCGCCGGGCTGAGCCGCCGAGGCGAGCGCAGCAGTGAGGGCGGGGAAGCGCTCACCGTGCGTCTGCATCAGCTCTCCGAGGATGGCGCCCAGCTGGGCTTCGGGGTTGCCTGCCGGACCTGCCGCGCGGGTCTGCTGGACGATGGCGCGTACGTGTCCGGCCAACAGGACCGCGGCGTCCATCCGCTCGGCGCCGCTGAGGCCCGTACCGTCCAGCGCCGAGATTGCCCGCTCCATCCAGGACAGCTCTGCGGGACCCATGACCCGCGGCCCGACGGTGGCATCCAGCGCCCATGGGTGCCGGCAAAAGACAGCGATCAGTCGACGAGCCCAGTCCTCGAGCCGGTCCCGCCAGCCGTCATGCCGCTCAGCCTCGGTCGGGTACGGGCCGAGCGCGGCGTCCACCATCAACGCGACCAACTCGGCCTTGCCCGGCACATACCGATACAGCGCCATCTTGGTGACGTCCAGCAGCGCGGCGACCCGTTGCATGGACACAGCGCCCAAGCCCTCGGAGTCGGCGGCCTCGATCCCGGCCCGCGCGATGCGGTCCAGGTCAAGTGTCGGTTTGGGGCCTCGCGCGGGCCTGGGGTGGGGCCCCCACAGCAGCCGCATCGTCTCGACGTGCTTGTCACCCATGCGCGTCGCCCCTCCTGTCGAGTCTTGTGGATCTGCCGAGCCTTGCCGGGTCCACCGAACTGTGTCTATCGTACACAGTAACTACAGTGTCCACCGGATACAGTTTCACTGGGGGATCCATGATCCAGAACGTCCTCATCTCCGGCGCGAGCATCGCCGGTCCGGCGTTGGCCTACTGGCTGGGGCGCCACGGCTTCAGGCCCACAGTCGTCGAGTTGGCCCCGGCCCTGCGCGACGGCGGCCAGGCCGTCGACTTCCGCGGCGAGACGCACCTGACCGTGCTGGAGCGTATGGGTGTACTGAACGATCTGCGCCGGATCCAGACCGGCGGCAGCCCGATGCGCTTCGTCGACGACGACGATCGGCAACTGCTGTACCTGCCGGCCGAGTTCGCTGGCGGTGGCATAGAGGTGCTTCGCGGTGATCTGGCCCGGGTGCTGCACGAGCACAGCCTCCCCCGGGCCGAGTACATCTTCGGCGACTCGATCACCAACCTCACCGAGACCTCGTCCGGCGTACAGGTCGGCTTCCGGCACGGAGCCTCACGCGCGTTCGACCTTGTGATCGGCGCGGACGGGCTGCACTCCAACGTCCGCCGCATCGCCTTCGGCCCGGAGAAGGACTACGTGAGCCACCTCGGCCACTACGCGGCCACCTGGCAGCTCTCCAACTACCTGGGCCTGGCGAAGGGCTCGGTCTGCTACAACACTCCGGGCCGACTCGCCTCCTTCGGCGCCGACCACCGGGACCCCGAGCGGGCCGGGGCCTTTTTCGTCTTCGCCGCGCCTCAGGTGTCGTACGACCGTCACGACCTCGATCAGCAGAAGGCGCTGATCACCAAGGCCTTCACCGGCCTCGGCTGGGAAGTGCCGCGACTCCTCGAATCCCTGCAGCAGGCGCCGGAACTGTACTTCGACTCAATCAGCCGGGCGGACGTGGACATCTGGTCCACGGGCCGGATCGGTCTCGTCGGAGACGCCGCGTTCGGGGCCACCATCGGTGGCATGGGAACGGGGGCCGCAGTGGTCGCTGCCTACGTACTGGCCGGCGAACTCGCGCGGGCCGGGGGCGATCACCGAGTGGCCTTCACCCGCTACGAGAGCAGACTTCGGCGGTACGTCACGGGCTGCCAGAAGGGCGGCGACCGCACCGGAAAGTTCCTCGCCCCCGGCACCAGGACCGGCATACGCGTGCGCAACAGCCTGTTGTCCCGACCCGTGCTCATGAACGGCATGCTCAAACTGGGAGAGAAGGTCAGCAGCGTCGCAGCCCTGCCCGACTACCGACCGAGCCCACTCGCGCCAACGGACGCCGCGTGACCGGGGACTGGACCTCGAGTTGCCGCTCGACGAGCTGATGGGGGCCTTCCTCGACGAGCTGCTCGGCCCGGCGCAGCTGGCGGTCGATGGCGCGCTCCCTGGCGTGTCCGACAAAGGCGGGAAGCGTGATCAGCCCGAACAGGACGAGTACGAAGAGGTAGTTCAGGAAGGTGTTCATGACGTCCACTGTCGTCCTTCCGCGCCGAAGAAGTCAGTGGCAGGACTGTCATCAACCATCGAATTACTGCCACACTGATTCCATGCTGAAAAATGTGGCTGCCGTCCTGATGGACGAGGTGCACCCCTTCGAACTCGGTGTCGTCTGCGAGGTGTTCGGCCTCGACCGCAGCGACGAAGGACTGCCCGTCTACGACTTCGCGGCGGTTTCCGCCGAGGGCCCCACCCTGCGCACCCATGCCGGGTTCACCATCAGCACTCCGTACGGCCTCGAACGGCTGGACGAGGCCGACCTGATCGCCGTCACCGCCGGCGGCTCGTACCCCACCCGCGGCTATCCCGACGAGCTCCTCGACGCACTGCGCCGCGCCGTGGACCGTGGCGCCCGTGTGCTCAGCGTCTGCTCCGGCGCGTTCGTCCTCGGTGCCGCGGGACTGCTCGACGGCCGCCGCTGCACCACCCACTGGCGGCATGCGCAGGCGCTGGCCCGCCACCATCCGCGGGCCCTCGTGGACCCCGATGTGCTGTACGTCGACGAGGGGCCGGTGATCACCTCGGCCGGCACCGCTGCGGCGATCGACGCCTGCCTTCATGTCGTACGCCAGGAGCACGGCCCCGAGGTCGCCAACAAAGTCGCCCGGCGGATGGTGATCCCGCCGCACCGCGACGGCGGGCAGGCGCAGTACATCGAGCGCCCACTGCCACGCACCCCCTGCGACACCGTCGGCGACGTGCTGTCCTGGATGGAACGGCATCTGGACCGCGAGATGACCGTCGAGCAGCTCGCGGCCCGCGCCCATATGTCACCGCGCACCTTCGCACGCCGCTTCCAGCAGGAGACGGGGACCACTCCGTACCGCTGGCTGCTGCGCCAACGGGTGCTGCTGTCACAGGAGTTGCTGGAGTCGACGGACGAGACGGTGGATGCGATCGCGGGCCGCGCCGGCTTCGGGAACGCGGCGGGGCTGCGCCACCACTTCCTCCGTACGCTCGGCACCACACCGAACGCGTACCGCCGGACCTTCCGAGGCCCGGTGCGCGACGTCGCGTGAACGCCCGAGGGCCCCGCTCGTTGTGAGCGGGGCCCTCCGGCGTACGCAGAAGGATCAGGCGTTCGGGACGGTCTCGTAGCGCGGCGTGCCCTCTTCCATCTGCCGCAGTGCGTCCTTGCGGTCCCGCTTCGAGAGCCGGTCGATGTACAGGTATCCGTACAGGTGGTCCGTCTCGTGCTGCAGGCAGCGGGCGAAGTACCCGGTGCCACGCACCTTGATCGGCTTGCCCTCGGCGTCCTGCCCGCGCACCACCGCGTAGTCGGGACGCGCCAGCGCCGCGTACGCCGTCGGGACGGACAGGCAGCCCTCGTTGGCCTCGTCCAGGACACGGCGCTCGGCCGGCAGCTCCTCGAGCACCGGGTTGCAGACGACGCCGACGTGACGTACGCCTTCGTCGTCCATGCAGTCGTAGACGAAGACCTTCAGGTCCACGCCGATCTGGTTGGCGGCCAGGCCCACGCCCTCCGCCGTCCGCTGGCTGGCGAACATGTCGTCGATGAGAGCGGCGAGCTTGTCGTCGAACTCGGTGACGTCCTTGCACTCCTTGTGGAGCACCGGATTGCCGACGACCGTGATCAGGCGCGAGGTGCCACGCTCGCGGTACGCCAGCTCGCGCTCCTCGCAGTCTTCCGTGTCCACGACGAAACCATCGTTGACCTGCTGGTCCGTCTCCTGCTGCGACGCCATGTCAGCCGTACGCCCTTCTCAGTACCCGATGCTTGCTCACTCTGTGTCCGTACAGCCTACGGCCAGGGGTCAGCAGACTTCCTCGAGATCCCGCCACTCACGGGAGTCCGGGCTGTCCGCGACCCAGCTGTCCAGCAGGCCGCGTACGAGTCCGGCGGGCGCCGCGATGCCGCACTCGCGCTCCGGGGACCACAGATCGCCGGCCGTGCGGTGGCCCAGCGGCCCCGGGTGTCCCGGCTCACTGTGGTCGTGCGGGTCGAGGTGCTCGCCCTCGCCCTCGGCACTGGGCATACGGCTCTCGGAACAGGCCCGGCACAGCAGTCGCACCGACGAGGACCAGTCCTCGGCTGCGAATCCGGCGTCGGCGGCGAGTGCCTCCAGGGCATCCCGGTCGGCCTCGGTCGCGGCCTCGAGCAGGACCACCCAGGTGGGTACGGGCGAGGGGGCCCAGAGCTCGATCTCGTCGAAGACGGGGTAGGACGGTCCCGCGGTGGTGGTCCGCTCGCCGTGGGGCACTCCGTCGTGCAGGACGACCTCGCCCCAGCGGCGCCCGGAGGACGGCAGCGGGATGGAGAGCACTTCTATCCGTGCCGGGTCGAGCCTGCGGCCCCACACCACTTCGGCCTCGCCCTCGGGCGAGAGGCGGACGGCCGCACTTCCCAGCTCCATGCCGACCGGCTCGCCGTTCGCGGCGGCTGCACCCGGCACCTTGAGTCCGTAGGCCTGCCAGGAGCGACGGGCCAGCGGCCAGTCCTGCAGGGCGGTGGCGGCGATACCGACGTTCCACCAGTCGGGGGCGCCGGTCTCCTTGTCGAGCAGGGCGACGGCACGCAGTCCCGCGGCGCGCGCCTGCTCCCAGTCGTGCCGGAACTTGTGCAGCAGCGCCAGATTGAACCAGGACTCGGAGAGCCAGGGCTCAAGGTCCGCGGCCCGTGTCAGCAGCGCTCCCGCGTCCTCGTACCGCCCGTCGCCGATCAGCGTGAACGCGCGGTCGGTGGCCTGCCGCCAAGAGGCGGAGGGCCGATGCCGTACCTTCCCGAAGATCCTCACGATTCCCGCCTGCCGGTCGCTCGGGTCAGTGCCCCCGGACACCCTCTTCTTCGCATCCAACCATGCCCGGTCACAGGCTCGCTCATTACCCATGGGTTACCCAGGTGGGACCGGGGCCAGACCGCCTCGTGCGAGGACTCTGGCAAGCGATTCGACAACCTCCGGCTGGTAGTCGTGGGCGGTGCCGAGCCGCAGCCGTTCGAGTGCCGTGAGCGCCCCGCCCGCTGTTCCTCCGCTTCCCCCGGTGAGATCGTCGTATGCGTTGACGGTCCGGACGATCCTGGCGGGCAGCGGCTGTTCCCGGTACGGATCTGCCTGGCGCTCCACGACGACGGCGACGGCCACGGGGACGCCGGTCTGCCGGACGACCGCTCCGCCGAGGAGCGCGATACGTCGCTGCTCGGCGGCGGGCAGCAGAGCGGTGGCGCCCTCCGGTACGGGGTCGACGAGAGAGAGCTGGCCGATGTCGTGCATCAGCGCCGCGTACTCCAGAACGGTCAGATCGGGCCCGGAGAGCCCCAGCTCGCGCCCGACGGCGGTGCTGAGCGCGGCGACTCGGCGGGCGTGGCCGCACTGGGTGTAGCCGGCGATTTCGGTGGAGCGGGCGAGGGAGGCGATGGTCTGCCGGTTGGTGGTCCTGACCGCGGTGTAGCGCCGGAAGGACAGCTGGGTGAGCAGGAGCGGTACGCAGAACACAGGAAGCGCCCACAGTCCGGCGACGGCGACGGCGAGCGCCATCACGGCTCCGGTGGCGCAGACGGCGGAGCCGATTCCGAGGAGGGCCCTCAGCTCCTCGCGCAGCAGCGGCCCGTACGGAATGGGGATACCTCCCGTGCGCTTGGCGCTGTGGGGGAGGGCGCGGGCGCGCAGCATCGCGGCGGCTATGACCGCGTCGCACAGGGCGGTCAGTCCGAGCAGGACGAGGAGGAAGACCGCATGGTATGCCCCGTGCCCGATGACTTTTCCCAACTCACCCGAGTTGTACAGCGGCTGGAAGCACACGGCTGCGAACCCGACGGTCAGCACCCGCCGCGCCACGTGATCGAGCTCGGGCCCGCTCCCGCGCGCCACGTGCGGTACGGCGCCGACGAGCGCGGCGGCGACGACGACGGCGACGACCTGGAGGACACCATGGGTGGTGGGCTCCCCCGCGCACTCGCCGAGCAGCGCATACGCGAGCGCCCCGGCGGCCGCGAGCGGCGCGGGCTCCCGCTCGCCGGGCAGGGCCCCCCACCGGACCAGCTCGCCGACGAGGATGAGGGCACCGAAGGTGAGGGCGTTCCCGGGCTGGTCCACTCCCCGCCACGCGGTCCACACCAGCCCGGCCCCGATGAGCAGGGCGGCGGCGGTGTACAGGGCGCCAACGATGACGCCGGGCCGCCGTATCACGCCGCGCCCGCTCTCACCCCGGGCCACCCGCCGCACCGTCGTCGCGCCCGGGCACTGCCACGCGCGGCGGCTCCGGCTGAGGCGGCACGTTTCCTCGCAGGTCCGGCCCGCGCGCCACCCCCGCCGATTCGCGCGCCACTGCCGCCGGCTGGTCCGACGTCACCGTCCCCGGCTCGTCCGACGTCACCGCCACCGGCTGGTCCGACGCCACCGCCCCCGGCTCGTCCGACGTCACCCCCGCCGGCTCGTCCGACGTCACCGCCGTCTCCCAGCCGTGCCGCTCCAGCGCCTTGGCCAGCGCCCGCACCATCTCCGGGTCGAACTGCGTCCCCGCGCACCGCCGCAGCTCTTCCAGCGCCACCGCCACCGGCCGGGCCCGCCGGTACGACCGGGTCGAGGTCATCGCGTCGAACGCGTCCGCCACAGCCACCACCCGCGCGAACTCCGGGATCTGGCCCCCGGCCAGCCCGTACGGGTAACCGCTCCCGTCCAGCCGCTCGTGATGGTGCAGGATCGCCGCCCGCGCCTCCCCCAGGAACCCGATGCCGCGCACCATCTCGTGCCCGTACTCCGGATGCAGCTCGATCACCCGCCGCTCGTCCGGCGTCAGCGGACCGTCCTTGCGCAGCACCCGCGTCGGCACCCCGAGCTTGCCGACGTCGTGGAGTATCCCGGCGAACCGGAGCACCTCGAGCCGCTCCTCCTCCATGCTCAGTTCGCGCGCGATCAGCACCGACGCCCGCCCCACCCGCTCGCTGTGCCCGCGGGTGTACTTGTCCTTGATGTCGACGGCCTGCACCAGCGCCCGGATGGTCGCCTGATGGGCGGCGCGCTCACGGTGGTACTGGGCGAAGATCCAGCAGGAGATGTACATCGGCAGCAGGACGAAGAGCGCGGAGAGCGGCCCGTACGGACTGCGCCACAGCACCGCCATCATCAGTCCGGCGAGCCCGTGCGCACAGTGCGGCGCTGATGAGCGCAACAGCAGCCCGCGCCAGGCGGTCCGTACGGGCAGGCGTTCCGCGGTGGCCAGGATGCCGACGTCGAGCGCGGTCAGCACCAGGCAGAAGGCGAGCGCACCGGCGGCCGCCGGCAGCAGCGCGTACGGAAAGTCCGGTGCCCGCAGTGTCCGCTCACCGTTCAGCAGCAGATACGCCTGTGCCGCGCCCCAGGTCGCGAGCGCGAGCTGCGCGGCGCGCCAGATCCGGCGTACTCCGGCCGGGCGCCGGTCGACCCGCCCCAGCAGCGCACCGGGCACGGCGACGAGCGCGGCCGCGGCGGGCGGCAGCAGAAAGGCGGCGGCGAGGAGTACGGGGAAGAACGATCCGGCAGACACCGGCACGGAGTCGCCGAGGTAGCGGCAGCGGGCGGGCAGCTCGCACACGGCGTACAGCCCGGCGAGCATCAGTACGGCGCTCCAGGGGGCCTCGGCACCAGGCCGCGGCACGGGCAGTACGGGCGCTGGAGGCAGTGCAGGCAGCGCACACGCCACAGCGCCCAGTACGGCGCACAGAATGTACCCGCGTGCCGCCGTCGGAATGGCCTTCACTGCCCTGCACCCCCCTCAAATCGAGCGCCTAGGCTAGCGAGTTGAGGGGTGTACGGCGGCCGGAAGCCTGCGATTCGCACCTACGGGTGACATACGAACAGGGTGCGTCGCGACAACCGCGACACACCCTGTTCGTATGTACGAGTGCGCCTACTCCTGCGCGACGCTCGGCAGCTCGGCGCCGGAGACCGTCACATCGTGGTCGGGCACGGCCTGCCCGGACCGGATCAGATCGATGCGTCCCATGACCTTGGCCCGCAGATCGCTGGGCACGTCGTCATGTCCGCAGCAACGCTTCACCAGCTTCTTCACGGCCTGCTCGAGCCCGTACTTCTCCAGGCAGGGGGAGCACTCCTCGAAGTGCACCTCGAACTTGGTGCAGTCGCTGTCGGGCATCTCGTGGTCGAGAAACTCATAGAGATGGTCCAGGACCTCTGAGCAGTCCGTCTCGTGCGGCTCTCCGCAGCTCATGAGCCTGAGCCTTTCGCTTCGTTCGACTCTCCTGCACCGGCCGGGACGAGCCCGCGCTCGCGGGCGTAGTCCTCCAGCATGCCGCGCAGTTGACGGCGGCCACGGTGCAGCCGGGACATCACTGTGCCGATGGGTGTTCCCATGATGTCCGCGATCTCCTTGTACGCAAAGCCCTCTACGTCGGCGAGATAGACCGCCATGCGGAACTCTTCGGGGATCGCCTGGAGAGCCGCCTTGACGTCCGAGTCCGGCAGATGGTCGAGGGCCTGCGACTCGGCGGAACGCAGCCCGGTCGACATGTGCGACTCGGCGCGCGCGAGCTGCCAGTCCTCGATCTCCTCCGCGGCGCTGCGCTGGGGCTCGCGCTGCTTCTTGCGGTAGGAGTTGATGAAGGTGTTCGTGAGAATCCGGTACAGCCACGCCTTGAGGTTCGTGCCCTCACGGAACTGGTGGAAGGATCCGTACGCCTTGGCAAACGTCTCCTGCACGAGGTCTTCGGCATCGGCCGGGTTGCGCGTCATGCGCAGCGCGGCCGAGTACATCTGGTCGAGGTACCCGAGGGCGTCCCGCTCGAAGCGGGAATTGCGCTCGGCGGTCGTCTCCTCGGACTGCTCCGCCTGGCCGTCGTCGGTCCCTGCGTCGGTCCCAGTGACCGGACCCACCTCCTCCAACGATGTGGCGAGGCCGAATGCCGACCCGCTCGAATCGGAGGATAGACGACGATCCGCTCCGCCCGCCGCCCGAACAGGCGCGGTCTTTGCCGCGGAAAGCACCGTCCACTCCAGGTCAGCGGCGTGCGAGCGGCTCGGGCAGATGGTCGAACCCATGCGACGGACTCCCTACTCAATGCACCATGCTCTGTTTCTCCGACATCCGCCACAACAGTGCTCGTACCCTCAGCATTCCCGGAGTCCGCGGGCCCAGCTGCCGACCGCATCCGTGATGATGCTCACCACCTCGGCCTCGGCCATCCCCGCCCGCTTGGGCACGCCGAACCCGTGATCCCCGTACGGGACTTCCACAAGCTCGTACGCCCCCTCGGGGAACTCTCCGGGCTTGCCGAAGGGATCATTCCCGCCCTGTAGGACGAGGGTCGGCACCCCGGCGCCGAGGAGCTCGTCGGCGCGGGACTTCTCGGGCCTGCCGGGCGGATGCAGCGGAAAACTCAACGCGAGCACGCCGACGGCGCCGAGCTCCTGGGCGGTCCGGCAGGCGACCCGCGCCCCGGCACTGCGCCCACCGGCGACGACGGGCAGCCCCGGCTTCTGCAGCGCGGGCCAGACCCCGCGCCACCCGACGTCGAGCGTCTTGGGCGCGGGCGCGAGCTTCTTCCCCGCCACCCGCCACGGCTGCTCGACGAGCGCGACCGTGACCCGCTCCTGGGGCAGGACACCGGCGATCCCCTGCAGATCCCGCGCCTCGATGCCACCCCCGGCCCCATGACTGAGCGCCAGCACAAGCCGCGCCCGCTCGGCCGGGTACCAGGTGACGCGGGCGTCCCCGGCGGCTGTCTCAATGATCTCGATACGACTCACAAGCCCCATCCTGCCGCTGCCGGGGCGCCGGAGTGGTGTTGTGGGGGTACGGGTACCGCGCCCGACCTGCCCCATCGGCCCCTCGCCAGGCCCGCGAGGCACAGCTACCAGCCCCCGGGTGCGCGCCCGCAGGACATCACCCGCCGCCAGGCCCCGCGGCGCGCAGCTGCCGCTCGCCGGGGCGCGGTGCCGCCGGGTCCCGCCGCTCCGCGCCCCGGGGGTCCGGGGGTCCGGGGGTCCCGGGCTTGCCTCCGGTATCGGGAAGGGGCGGGGCTGGGGAGAACCACCCCCGGTCAGAACAGCGTGCCCACTTCCGGCCCCGACAGCTCCTCCAGCAGCTCCGGCCCGTTGTTCCGGACATTGCTGACCGCCGTCGTCACCGGATACGCCCTCATCAGCCCACCCGGCGGCGGCTCCAGCAGCCCACGCAGCTCCTCCACATCCGTCCTGGACGGGTCCAGCCACGCGTCCCACCGGTCCGGCGTCAGCATCAGCGGCATGCGCGGGTGGATGTCCGAGAGCGACCGCGGGCCCTCCGCCGGGGCCACCCCCAGCGGTCCCGTCTCCGCCTCCGTCGTGATCACCGAGCACGTCACCCACCACGCCTGCGGATGATCGTCCGGCAGGGTGCGATCACGCCAGAACTCGTACAGGCCGGCCATAGCGAACACCGCCCCGTCCGACGGCGTCACGAAGTACGGCTGCTTCCGCGGCCGCTTCTTCTTCCCCTCGACCTCCAGCTCCCGCTCCCCCGCCCCGGTCACCCACTCGTAATAGCCGTCCGCCGGCAGAATGCAGCGCCGGGACACGAACGGCCTGCGGAACGACGGCTTCTCGTGCACCGTCTCCGCCCGCGCATTGATCATCCGCGCGCCGCCCTCCGGCGACTTCGCCCACGACGGCACGAGCCCCCACTTCAGCGCCCGCAGCTGGCGAACCGGACGAGGGTCTTCAGCGTCCTTAACAGGGCGTTCGAGAATCGCGTAGACCTCCTTCGTGGGGGCCACGTTCCAATCGGGCGCCAGCGTCTCCTCCGGCTCCCACTTCTCGACCTCGAAGAGTCCTGCGAGATCCTCGGGCCTACGACTCGCTGCATACCGTCCGCACATGAGTGCCACACTGCCACTCCCGCCCGCCTCCCGAGGAGCCGCCCGAGAAATGGCCAGCACCGATCCCGCCACCAGCCTCAGCAGCGCCGCGATAGGCGACCTCTGGGACCGCGTCTCCGGCACCCAGCCCGTCCCCGCCGAGTGGCTCGTCATCGTCACCGGCCTGGTGGCCCTCGCCGCCGTCGTGCCCCACTCCCTCTGGCGGCTCTCCCGCAACGCGATCACCATCGCCCACGAAGGCGGCCACGGCCTCGTCGCCCTGCTCACCGGCCGCCGCCTCGACGGCATCCGGCTGCACTCCGACACCAGCGGCCTCACCGTCAGCGCCGGCAAGCCGACCGGGATCGGCATGATCCTTACCGCCGCCGCCGGCTACACCGCTCCGCCGCTGCTCGGCCTCGGCGGTGCCTACCTGCTCGCCGCGCACCACATCACGCTGCTCCTCTGGCTGGCCACCGCCCTGCTCATCGCGATGCTGGTGATGATCCGCAATGCGTACGGCGCACTCACCGTAATCCTCACGGGTGCCGCCTTCCTGCTCATCTCCTGGCTGACAGAACCCGGAGTACAGTCCGTCTTCGCCTATCTCGCCGTCTGGTTTCTGCTGCTCGGTGGCGTACGGCCGGCCTTCGAGCTCCAGTCCAAGCGCCGCCACGGCGGGGCCCCGGACTCGGACGCCGACCAACTCTCCCGGCTGACCCATGTGCCGGCCGCGATGTGGCTGTTCCTCTTCCACGCGGTGTCGATCTCTTCGCTGATCGGCGGCGGCCGCTGGCTGCTGGGCCTCTGACCGTCGGCCAAAGCCCCCGGAGAGCCCTCTATCACCCCATGATTACGCCCCGATTTCGGAGCATTTGATCAAGATCCGGCTCTCCGCCGAGCCACTAAAGTGATGGCCATGACCGAAAGCTCCGTGCACCCTGCCCTCTGGCCCGCCCCCTACGCGACCGGAGCCGTCGAAGCGACGGTCACCGTGCCCGGATCGAAATCGGTCACCAACCGGGCCATGGTGCTTGCCGCGCTCGCCGCCGAACCCGGCTGGCTGCGCCGTCCGCTCCGCTCCCGCGACAGCTTCCTGATGGCCGAGGCGCTGCGCGCTCTCGGCGTCGGCATCGAGGAGGGCGTGGGCCCCGACGGCGGGGGTGAGACCTGGCGCGTCATCCCGTCCGGCCTGCACGGCCCTGCCACGGTCGACGTCGGCAACGCCGGTACGGTGATGCGCTTCCTGCCTCCCGTCGCCGCGCTCGCCGACGGCCCGGTCCGCTTCGACGGCGACCCCCGTTCCTACGAGCGCCCGCTCGGCGGCGTAATCGACGCGCTGCGCGTCCTCGGCGCCCGTATCGACGACGACGGCCGGGGCGCGCTCCCCATGACCGTGTACGGCGGCGGCGCGCTGGACGGCGGCCCGGTGGAGATCGACGCCTCCTCGTCCTCCCAGTTCGTCTCCGCGCTGCTGCTCTCCGCCCCGCGCTTCAACCAGGGCGTGGAGGTACGGCACATCGGCGGCAAGCTCCCTTCCATGCCGCACATCCGGATGACCGTCGACATGCTCCGCGCCGTCGGCGCCCAGGTCGACGAGCCGGAGACCGGCGGCGAGCCCAATGTCTGGCGGGTCTCCCCGTCCGCCCTGCTCGGCCGCGATCTCACCGTCGAGCCCGACCTCTCCAACGCCCAGCCGTTCCTGGCTGCCGCGCTGGTCACCTGCGGCCGGGTCACCATCCCCGACTGGCCCGAGCGCACCACCCAGCCAGGTGACGCGCTGCGCGAGATCTTCACCGAGATGGGCGGCTCCTGCGAGCTGACCGACGGCGGTCTGGTCTTCACCGGCAGCGGCCGTGTCCACGGCATCGACGTCGACCTCGGTGAGGTCGGTGAGCTGACCCCGGGCATCGCGGCGGTCGCTGCGCTCGCCGACTCCCCCTCCACGCTGCGTGGCGTCGCCCATCTGCGCCTCCATGAGACGGACCGGCTCGCGGCCCTCACCAAGGAGATCAACGAACTCGGCGGCGACGTCACCGAGACCGAGGACGGCCTCCACATCCGCCCGCGACCGCTGCACGGCGGCGTCTTCCATACGTACGAGGACCACCGGATGGCCACGGCCGGCGCGATCATCGGCCTCGCGGTCGACGGCGTAGAGATCGAGAACGTCGCGACAACCGCCAAGACACTCCCCGACTTCCCGCAGATGTGGGCCGGAATGCTCGGGGCCTGAGGACATGCGCCGCTACGGCAAGAACCCCGACGAGGACGACATCCGCGTCCGCCCCAACCGCAAGGGCAACCGCCCGCGGACCAATATCCGCCCCAAGCACGAGGACGCGATCGAGGGCATGGTCCTCACCGTGGACCGGGGCCGGCTCACCTGCCTCGTCGACGACCGGGTCGTCATGGCGATGAAGGCCCGCGAACTGGGCCGCAAGGCCGCGGTCGTCGGCGACCGGGTCGGCATCGTCGGCGATCTCTCCGGCGAGAAGGACACCCTCGCGCGCATCGTGCGTATCGAGCCGCGCAGGTCGGTGCTGCGCCGCACGGCGGACGACGACGATCCGTTCGAGCGCGTGGTCGTCGCCAACGCCGACCAGCTGGCGATCGTGACAGCGCTGGCCGACCCCGAGCCGCGCCCCCGGCTGATCGACCGCTGCCTCGTCGCCGCGTACGACGGCGGGCTGACCCCGCTGCTCGTACTGACCAAGTCGGATCTGGCCTCGCCGGACGAGCTGCTGGAGATGTACGGAGCGCTCGGCGTTCCCCATGTGGTCACCACCCGCGACGAGTTCGTGGACGGCGTCGCAGCCGAGCGGGTCCATGAGCACCTCAAAGGCCGGACCACCGCCTTCGTCGGCCACTCCGGCGTCGGCAAGACGACCCTGGTCAACGCCCTCGTACCGAAGGAACGCCGGCGGAGCACCGGCCTTGTCAACGCGGTCACCGGACGCGGCCGGCACACCACCACCTCCGCGCTCGCCCTGCCGCTCGCGGACGCGGACGGCGGCTGGGTGATCGACACCCCGGGTGTGCGCTCCTTCGGTCTGCACCATGTCGATCCGTCCCGGGTGATCCTCGCCTTCCCCGATCTCGTACCGGGTACGGAGGGCTGTCCGCGCGCCTGCAGTCATGACGAGCCGGAGTGCGCGCTGGACGAGTGGGCGGCCGAGGGGCACGCCGATCCGGCGCGGCTCTACTCGCTGCGGCGGCTGCTCGCCACGCGGGAACGACGCGAAGGCGACTGACGCGCGCACGTTTGCGAGCTGCCGATGCCGGTAAGTGCATAATCGCACCGAGTGCGACTAAGCAGTCACCGACCGACGCGGGAGGCACAGCCATGGCGTGGCTGCTGGTGGTGGTCGCCGGATTCCTGGAAACGGGCTTCGCGGTCTGCCTCAAGCTCTCGCACGGTTTCACCAGGCTCTGGCCGACGGTCGCCTTCGCCAGTTTCGCGCTCGGCAGCTTCGGCCTGCTGACGCTCGCCTTGAAGAAGCTCGATGTGGGTCCCGCGTACGCGGTGTGGACGG
This sequence comes from Streptomyces sp. NPDC002730, assembly GCF_042888805.1. Taxonomy (NCBI): domain Bacteria; kingdom Bacillati; phylum Actinomycetota; class Actinomycetes; order Kitasatosporales; family Streptomycetaceae; genus Streptomyces; species Streptomyces sp. NPDC002730. The sequence continues at coordinate 868,560 of NZ_JBIAQG010000001.1, read as the reverse complement.
GCATCGGCGCGGCAGGCACCGCGATCTACGGGATGGTCTTCCTCGATGATGTGGTCTCCACCCTCAAGATCATCTCCATCACGCTGGTGATCATCGGCGTCATCGGCCTGCAGCTCTCGGGATCGGCCCACTGACGGCCCCGCCGACGGCCGTACGCACCAGCAGTCCGACCCCCTCACCGACCGGCGCGATCACATACGAGAGCGCGAGCCGCACCGTCAGCTCGCAGCGGTGCGCCAGATCGGCCGACTCCGCCCTCGTACGGCCGTCCTGCCGGCCCCGGCCCAGTGCGGCGAGCGAGCGGTCCCGTACCGACGCGACCAGCTCGGCCGGGGCCGGCAGCCCCGCGTCCGCACGCCGCTGGGCCGGCACTCCGGACATCGCGGCGCCGCGCCGGGCGGGCTTCGGCACCGGCAGCCGTTCGCCCCAGCAGCCGGTGAGCAGGGCCCTCAGCAGCGGCCTCGCTCGGGCCTCGCCGACGGTCCACTCGGCGACCGCCACCAGCCGGTCCGCGACCCCGGTCCACTCAGCCAGCATCCGTTCCACTCCATGGAGGTACTGGTCGGCCTCGCGCCGCACCAGTGCGCGGGCAAGGCCGTCCTTGCTGCCGAACTCGTTGTAGAGGGTCTGCCGCGAGACCCCGGCGGCGGATGCGACGTCCACCATCCGTACCGCTGCCCAGGGCAGGTCTGCGAGCGCCGCGAGAGCGGCGTTCAGTAGGGACTCTCGCGCTGTAGGCATCGTCGCCTCCCAGGCCAAGCGGCACTGGGCTCAGGGTTGACGTGCGGCCCCCCACTGTCAATAGCCCCGGCAGACAGGGACCCGGGAGGGGCCCCGGAAGCCCCGATAGAGTGACGACCATGCCCGACTACCACGATGATCTGCGTCTCGCCCATGTCCTCGCGGACGCCGCCGACGCCGCCACCATGGACCGGTTCAAGGCCATAGACCTCAAGGTGGAGACCAAGCCGGACATGACGCCGGTGAGCGAGGCCGACAAGGCGGCGGAGGAGCTGATCCGCGGACAGCTCCAGCGGGCACGGCCGCGTGACGCGATCCTCGGCGAGGAGTACGGCATTGAGGGCACGGGCCCGCGCCGCTGGGTCATCGACCCGATCGACGGCACCAAGAACTACGTACGCGGTGTGCCGGTCTGGGCAACGCTGATTTCGCTGATGGTGCAGGGCGAGGGCGGCTACCAGCCCGTCGTGGGCGTGGTGTCGGCCCCGGCGCTGGGCCGCCGCTGGTGGGCCGCTCAGGGCCGCGGCGCCTACACCGGGCGCAGTCTGACCTCCGCGAGCCGGCTGCAGGTCTCCAAGGTCGGCCGGATCGCGGACGCCTCGTTCGCGTTCTCCTCGATCACCGGTTGGGAGGAGCAGGGGCGGCTCGACGGGTTCATGGATCTGACCCGGGCCTGCTGGCGCACCCGTGGTTACGGCGACTTCTGGCCGTACATGATGGTCGCCGAGGGTTCGGTGGACATCTGCGCCGAGCCGGAGCTCTCGCTGTGGGACATGGCGGCGACGGCGATCGTCGTGCAGGAGGCGGGCGGATCCTTCACCGGCCTCGACGGACGCCCGGGCCCGCACAGCGGCAACGCAGCCGCGTCCAACGGCCTGCTCCACGAGGAACTGCTGGGCTATCTCAACCAGCGGTACTGACGGGTACATACACCTTTCCCATGAGCTTCCGCGCGCCGCCCAGGCTGCGGTGCGCGCCCCCTTGCTGCCGCCCCGCAGGGCTGCGACTCTAAGAGTCCCCCCACTTGTGAATTTGTGAATCGGTTCCCGAACAACCGATCCACCAAGGAGGTGGCTCCATCCATGCTCGTCCGTGACGCCATGAGCACGGTGGTCCTCACCATCGGACCCGCACACACACTCCGCCAGGCGGCCGGCCTGATGGCCGCGCGCCGTATCGGCGCCGCCGTAGTCCTCGACACCGACGCCGGCGGCCTCGGCATTCTGACCGAGCGCGACATTCTGAACTCGGTGGGCGCGGGGCAGGACCCCGATCTGGAGACCGCCAGTACCCACACCACCACCGACGTCGTCTTCGCCGCGCCGTCCTGGACCCTGGAGGAGGCCGCTGAGGCCATGACGCACGGCGGCTTCCGGCATCTGATCGTGCTCGACAAGGACGGGCCCGTGGGCATCGTCTCGGTACGCGACATCATCCGCTGCTGGGCCCCGGTCAGGCGGCACCCGGCGATCCTGACGGGTTGAGGCATACGACGGATCAGGGCATATGAGAGGGCCGGACCCCCTGGACAGGGATCCGGCCCTCTGTACTACGACAAGCGCCCGTCAGCCGCGAAGGGCCTGGACCGCGGCCTCGAGCCGCTTGCCGAAGTCACCGTCCGCCTGGCGGAAGTTGTTGACCGCGCGCTCGGCGATGTCGTCGCGCGACACCTTCGAGATGAACCCTGCGAGGTTCTCGATCAGACGGCCCTTCTCGTCCTCGGACATCAGCCGGTAGAGGTTGCCCGCCTGCACGAAGTCGCTGTCCTCGCTGTGACTGGGGGCCTCGTGGGTGCCGGTGCCACCGGCGACGGCGGTCGACTGCCACAGCGGCTTGTCCGTCTGGAAGGGGCCGCCGAAGCTGTTCGGCTCGTAGTTCTTGGCGCCCTTGTGGCGGCCGTCGTACAGGAAGCCGTCACGGCTGTTGGTGCGCGCCTCGGTGGCGTGCGGGCGGTTCACCGGCAGGTGGTCGGCGTTGATGCCGACGCGGTAGCGGTGGGCGTCGCCATACGCGAAGAGACGGCCCTGGAGCATCTTGTCCGGGGACGGACCGATGCCCGGCACGAAGTGCGCGGGGCTGAAGATCGACTGCTCGACCTCGGCGAAGATGTTCTCCGGGTTGCGGTTGAGCTCCAGCTTGCCGATCTCGATCGGCGGGTAGTCCTCGTGCGGCCAGACCTTGGTCAGGTCGAACGGGTTGAAGCGGTAGTTCGCCGCCTCGGCCGCCGGCATGATCTGCACCTGCACGGTCCAGGACGGGAAGTCGCCGCGCTCGATGGACTCACGCAGGTCGCGCTGGTGGGAGTCCGGGTCCACACCGGAGAGGCGGTTGGCCTCGTCCGTGGTGAGGTTCTTGATGCCCTGGTCGGTCTTGAAGTGGTACTTGACCCAGAAGACCTCGCCGGCCTCGTTGTTCCACTGGTACGTGTGCGAGCCGTAGCCGTTCATGTGACGCAGCGTCGCCGGGATACCGCGGTCACCGAAGAGCCAGGTCACCTGGTGCGTCGACTCCGGGCTGAGGCCCCAGAAGTCCCACACGTTGTCGGCCTCCTGCGAGCCGGTGTACGGGTCGCGCTTCTGGGTGTGGATGAAGTCCGGGAACTTGATGGCGTCCTTGATGAAGAACACCGGGGTGTTGTTGCCGACGAGGTCGTAGTTGCCCTCTTCGGTATAGAACTTCAGCGCGAAACCGCGGGGGTCACGCACCGCGTCCGCCGAGCCGAGGTTGCCCGCGACCGTGGAGAAGCGCAGGAACGTCTCGGTCTGCTTGCCGACCTCGGAGAGGAACTTCGCGCGCGTCCACTGCGAGACGTCTCGGGTCAGTGTGAAGGTGCCGTACGCACCGGCGCCGCGCGCGTGCACGATGCGCTCCGGGATGCGCTCACGGTTGAAGTGCGCGAGCTTCTCGAGCAGCACCTGATCCTGAACCAGAACCGGTCCGCCGACGCCCGCGGTCTCGCTGTTCTGATTGTCGGCGACCGGTGCGCCGGCCTCCGTGGTGAGCGGTCCCTGCGTCACGTGCGCCTCCTGCGTCATACCTGACAGTCCTGTCCCTTGGCGTATGCCGGTCCCGATCCTACAATGGACTTTGTCTAAGTCAAGCAAGCATCCAAACTCACACCTGTTCGGAACCTGGTTCCCTTCACTGTTAGGCTTGTCCTTATGAGTGACCTGTTGGAACGACTTCGCGGACGCGGCTGGCGCATGACGGCACAGCGGCGTGTCGTGGCAGAGGTCCTCGACGGCGACCACGTCCACCTGACGGCCGACGAGGTGCACGCGCGTGCCGTGACGAGGCTGCCCGAGATCTCCCGGGCGACCGTCTACAACACGCTGGGTGAGCTGGTGAGCCTCGGCGAAGTCATCGAGGTGTCGACCGACCGCCGCGCCAAGCGGTACGACCCGAACGCGCACCGGCCGCACCAGCACCTGGTCTGCGCCCAGTGCGGCGCGATCCGCGACGTACACCCCGTGGGCAACCCGCTGGCCGACCTCCCGGACGCGGAGCGCTTCGGCTTCACGGTCTCGGGCGTCGAGGTGACGTACCGGGGCACGTGCCCGAACTGCGCGGCCGCCTGACACACATACCTTCACGAAGGGCCCGGCACCCGAGAGGTGCCGGGCCCTTCGTGCCGGACCCTTCGTCGTGGTCCGCGGGCAGTCGTTCCGCAGCCGTGGAGAAGGCCTTCAGCGCCTGGCCCGCCTGACCGGCCTGATCCGCCTTACCGGCATGCGGCTACGACAAAGGCCCGGATCCTGATGGATCCGGGCCCTTGTCTGTCAGTAGCGGGGACAGGATTTGAACCTGCGACCTCTGGGTTATGAGCCCAGCGAGCTACCGAGCTGCTCCACCCCGCGTCGGTGAACACAACATTACGTCACCCCGCCGACCAGCGCAAATCGATAGTCGGCGGTACGCCATGAGCCCGCAGCGCTACGCCGTGAGCTCCTGGTGCAGCGCCTCGCGCAGCCGCGCGGCCCTCTCCGCCACCTCGGCGGGACCCAGCTCGACGGCCCGTGCGCACCACCGCTGGCCCTCGGTCAGCTCACCCCTGCGGGCGGCGAGCAGCGCCAGGCGCAGCGCGGCCCGGCCGTGCCCCGCACGGGCCGCGCGGCACCACCACAGCGCCGCCTCGCGCTCATTGCCCTCGCGGGCGAGAAGCAGCCCGAGGTTGAAGGCACCGTTGCGGCTGCCTGCCTCCGCCGCCTCCCGGTACCAGCGGGCGGCGTCCACCATGTCGCCACGGGCGGCGGCCAGCATGCCGACCCGCACCTGGGCACGGCGGTGCCCCTGCTCGGCGGCCCGCTCGTACCACTCCTCGCACTCGCTCTTCTCCGCCGTCGCCTCGCCGAGCGCGGGCGGCCCGGGCGGCGGCTGGCGGGAATCGAGCACGGTGGCGAGACGGAAGGCGGCCTCGGCGCTGCCGCCGCCCGCCGCGCAGCGCAGATGGCGCTCGGCGGCCTGCTCGTCACCGTCCCTGAGCAGCGCGATGCCTACCTGCAGCGCGGCCTCGGTGTGACCGGCTGCGGCTGCCCTCTCGTACCAGGTCAGAGCCGTACGGTCGTCGTCACGGCCGACGTAGAGGATGCCCAGATTGAACGCCGCGTCGACGCTGCCGGCCTCGGCAGCCTTGGAGAACCAGGGCTCGGCACCCGTCGCGTCGCCGGCCTGCAGAAGGAGTACGGCGAGCGCGTTGGCGGCCTCACGGTGCCCTGCGTAGGCGGCACGGCGGTACCACTGCTCGGCCTGCGGCGTACGGTCCTGGGCGGCGCAGAGCAGCCCGAGGTTGTACGCACCGTTGACGTCACCCGCGTCCATGGCGGCGCGGTACCAGCGCTCGGCGGTCTGCTGCTCCCCGCGGGCGGCGTGCAGCGCGCCGAGGGCGTTGGCGGCGTTGCCGTCACCGTCCTGCGCGGCACGCAGCCACCAGACGGCGGCGCTCTCCTCGTCGCCCGCGTCCCGGAGCAGGAACCCGAGCGCGCAGGCTGCGCGGGCCTCTCCGTCCTTGGCGGACGTGAGGTACCAGCGACCGGCCTCCTTGAACTCGCCACGCTTCTCGAGGATCGCGCCGAGATGCAGCGCGGCCCGCCGGTGCCCGCGAGCGGCGGCCTGCCGGTACCACTGCACGGCCTCGTCGAGCACGGACAGCTCGACGTCATCGCCGCCGCCCGCAGCCAGGCCGTCGTGCTTCACGTCGTCCTGTCCGACGGCGCCGGCCTCCCCCGTACGCCCCGCACGACCCGCGCCCGTCCCGACAGGCTTCACGTCGTCCTGATCGACCGAGCCGAACTCCCCCGCACGCCCTGCACGACCCGCGCCCGCGCCCGTCTCGACAGGCTTCACGACGCCCTGATCGACCGAGCCGATCCCTCCCGCACGCCCCATCCGCAGGCCCACGTCCCCGCCCTCGCGAGCCTCCTCCGCCGCCAGCCGCTCCAGCACACGGGCCAGCCGGTACGCCGCCTCGCGGTGCCCCTGCTCGGCCGCCGCGCGCAGCCACTGCTCGGCGCCCGCGTCGCTGCGGTGCTCCAGAAGATCGGCAAGGGCGTACGCGCCCAGCGCGTGGCCCTGTTCGGCGGACTGGCGCAGCCAGTACTCCGCGGCGGGCTCGTCGCCGCGCTCACGGAAGTGACGCCCCAGGGCGTGCGCCGCCGCCGCGGAACCTGCGACGGCCGCGATACGCCACCACCCGGCCGCCTCGTCGGCGTACCCACGCTGGTGGAGGAGGACACCGAGATTGTTGGCGGCGGCGCGGTCGCCGTCGGCGGTCGCGCCACGCAGGTAGGGCTCGGCGCCGTCGAGGTCGCCGCGGCGCAGCAGCAGCGCGCCGAGCACGCTCATCGACGCGGTGTCGCCGCCGTCGGCGGCACGCCGGTGGCGCGCCTCGCTTCCCGCGGTCTCCACGGAAACGGAGTCGACGCCTTCACCGCCACCGGCACCGGCACCGGCACCGGCACCGGCAGTGTCAACGTTGTCAACGTTGACAACAGCGTCGCCCGCGCCGATCGCGTCCGCCACGCCTCCGGCATGCCGCTGCACAAACCGCCCTGTCTTCAACAGAGTTGCCCTGTCCCCCATAAATTCCATCGTCGCACCACCCGCAACCCGCGTACACCTGGTATACCGCAGCCAGTGAGGTCACTTCAGCGTTTTGTCGACATGCCCACAGATGGACAAGTCAAACACGCTCAGGCCCAACTCGCCCCGCGCGGCACACACTTCTCACCGGCAGCACATACGCACGAACAGGGCCCGAATCCTCAAAGGATTCGGGCCCTGTTCTTCTTCAGTAGCGGGGACAGGATTTGAACCTGCGACCTCTGGGTTATGAGCCCAGCGAGCTACCGAGCTGCTCCACCCCGCGTCGTTGTGTTGCAACCGTACCACGACGCGGGATGGCCCCTGCTCAGCCGCCCTTGGGGGTGGTCGCCGGACTGGGCTTGCTCTGAGCCGCCGCGGCTCGCTCCAGCGCGTCCTGCAGGGCAGCCTGCGCCTTGCCGTACGCCTCCCAGTCCGTCGGCTTCTTGTCGAGTGCCGCCTGGGCATCGTCGTACGCCTTCTGGGCGTCCGCGATGGCGCCCTTCAGCGCGGCGTCACCGGTCGCCGGCGGCTTTGTGGTGTCGCCCGGTGGCGGTGTCGTCGTCGGTGGCTCGGCGACGTTCTGCTCGAAGACCGCGTTGAGCGCCTCCGTGAGGCTGTCCTTGAAGACCGGTTTGCCTCCGCCGTAGGCGACAGCGACCTTCTTCAGCAGCGGATAGTTCGCGCTGCCGCCTCGTGCGTACACCGGCTCGATATAGAGGAAGCCGCCGTCCAGCGGCACTGTCAGCAGGTTGCCGTACTCGATGTCGGAGTCGGTGCCCCTGAGGTCTCTGACGAAGGTCGCGACCTCCGGCACACCGTTGAGCTCACTCTGCACCTGTTGTGGACCCTGCACCGTCTCGGTGACTCTCAACAGCCTTATCGTGCCGTACTTGTCGCTGTTGGCATCGGCGTCGACCGCCATGAACGCACCCAGGTTGGGGCGTCCGGCCGGCGTGAACGTCGTCGTCAGAGAGAACTTCTGCGCCTGGTCCCCGGGCATCTTGAGGCTCAGGTAGTACGGCGGAACGGCGCTGGTGTCCTTGTTCGTCGGGTCGTCCGGCACCTGCCAGGCGTCACTGCCGCTGTAGAACTGCTCGGGCTCGGTGACGTGGTACCGGGTGAGCAGCTCGCGCTGCACCTTGAACATGTCCTGCGGGTACCGCAGATGGGCCTTGAGGTCGGACGAGATCTTGTCCTTCGCCTTCACCGTGCCGGGGAACGCCTTCATCCAGGTCTTCAGCACCGGGTCCTTGGTGTCCCACTGGTACAGGTTGACCGTGCCGTCGTACGCGTCGACGGTGGCCTTCACCGAGTTGCGGATGTAGTTGACCTGGTTCTGCTGCGCGACGACCGCACGCTGATTGGTGGTCAGCGAGTCGGCGGTGGTGTCCCCCAGCGTCGTACGGGAGGCGTAGGGATAGCCGTTGGTCGTGGTGTACGCGTCGACGATCCACTGGATGCGGTGGTCGACGACCGCCGGGTAGGCGTCGCCGTCAATGGTCAGCCAGGGCGCGACCGCCTCGACGCGCTCCTTGGGCGTGCGGTTGTAGAGAATCCGCGAGCCCTCGCCGACTGCTCCCGAGTAGAGGATCTGCGGCTCGCTGAAGGCGACGGCGTACGCGGCGCGGTTCAGCGGGTTGGAGAGGTTGACCCCGCCCTTGCCCTCGTAGCTGGTGGTCTCCTCGCCGTTCTTCTCGTAGTCGAGCTCCTTCTGCGGGCCACCGACGATGGAGTACTGCTCGGTCTTCTCGCCGTAGTAGATCCGCTGCTCGTACTTGCCGAGCTGGCCGCTGGTCGGCAGCCCGGACTCGGTGAAGTCGGGCGAGCCGACGGTGCCCTTGTCCGGGTCCGTGATGGTGTTCGTGCCCTTGGCCGCGATCGCGCCGTAGCCGTGGGTGTACGTGAAGTGGTCGTTGATCCAGTTGCGCTTCTGGATGCCCTTGATGTTGAGCTCACGCAGACCGATGACCGTGTCCTGCGGCTTGCCGTCGGTTCCGGGGTACCGGTCGACGTCCAGAGTCGCGGGGAACTGGTAGTACTTGCGCTCCTGCTGGAGCTGCTGGAAGGCGGGCGAGACGACGTTCGAGTCGACCAGGCGGTAGCTGGCCGCCGTGGGGGCGTCGGCGCGCTGCTGGGCCTTCCGCTTGGGGTCGCCCTTACCGGAGTAGTCCTCCGGGTTGGCGTTGTCGATTCCGTACGCGTGCCGCGTGGCCTCGATGTTCTTCTTGATGTACGGGCTTTCCTTGGCCTGCTCGTTCGGCTGGACCTGGAACTTCTGCACGATCGCCGGGTAGAGGCCGCCGATGAGGATCGCCGACAGGACCATCAGCCCGAAGCCGATCACCGGCAGCTGCCAAGTCCGGCGCCAGAGCGTCGCGAAGAAGAGCAGAGCGCAGATGACCGCGATGCAGAAGAGGATCGTCTTCGCCGGGAGATAGGCGTTGGCGTCGACGTAGCGCAGACCCGTCCAATTGCCGGTGGCCTTGAAGTCGCTGGACTTCACCGCAAGGCCGTACCGGTCGAGCCAGTACGCGACGGCCTTGAGCGATACGAAGACACCGAGCAGCACCGAGAGATGACCGGTGGCCGCGCCCGTCGCCCGCGCGCCGGGGCTGGTGATACGCAGTCCGCCGTACAAATAGTGGGTCAGCGCAGCGGCGATCAGCGAGAGCACGGCGGCCGCGAAGCCGAAGCCGAGCATGAACCGGTACCAGGGCAGATCGAACGCGTAGAACGACACGTCCATCTGGAACTGCGGGTCCTTCTGACCGAAGGAGACGCCATTGACCCACATCAGCCAGGTGCGCCACTGACCGGTGGCGGAGGCTCCGGCGATCAGCCCGACGAGAGCGGTGATCGCGAGGAGCACCCACTTCTTGTACGGGGCGATGCCCATCCGGTAGCGGTCAAGACTCTGCTGCTCCAGCGACATGGCGCTCAGCGGCGGCCGCAGCCGGTGCGCGAGCCAGATATTCACGCCGACGGCTGTGGCCATCAGCAGCCCGAAGACCGCGAACAGCCCGATCTTGGTCCACAGGGTGGTGGTGAAGACGGAGGAGTAGTTGACCGAGCGGTACCAGAGCCAGTCGGTCCAGAACCCGGCGAACATGACGAAAGCCATGGCCAGCACGGCCAGCACGCCCAGTGTCATGAGCAGGGTGCGGACACGCCGGGACGGCCGGCCCACTCTGATCCGTGGCCCGGTCGGGCCTCCGCCGCGGTCCGGCATCTGGAAAGCCAACGTGCGCACCTCGAAGTTCGCGGTCGTGTGAAAACGGGCCCCGCGATCGTAGAGCCCACTGATGCAACTTACTAAGGCTTTACCTAGTTCCCGTCTCGGGCCCGGAAGGAGGCAGGATATTGGCCATGTCCAACGTTTCCTCTTCCGGCCCCCCGATGGCCGCGAGCCCGCTCACCCGCGCCGTGCTCGAAATCGACGAGTACGCATCAGGGCTCGGCTGGGACCAGCCGGCCAGGCTCTTCGCACTCGTCGACACCGCCCACCTGCGCTCCCAGGAGCCGGGCCTCGCGGCCCAGCTCGGCCTCGACGGCGACGAGGCGGCTGCGCCGCTCACCCCGATCGAGCAGGACGAAATCCCCGCCGGGAAGGCGCTGGACGAGTTCCTCGCCACGATCGCCTGGCCGGAGGCGGTGGCCGGCTGCGCGCTGACGGTGGAGCGCCTGATGCTCCCACCGTCCGCGGAGTCCTCCGTCCCGGACGGCCTCGACGAAGCGGCCCTCACCAAGTGGGTCGCCGCCCACCCGAACCGACAGGAGGTCCGCATGACAGTGGCGGTCCTGCGCGACGGCGCCCGCGAGTCGGCTGTACGCCTGCGTGAAAAGGACTCCCCGACGGAGGTCCTGACGGGCTCGGACCTGGTGCCGGGCCTGGCGGAGGCGCTTGCGGCGACGTTCGAGGCGTAACGACGACTGTTGATGGCACCGCCGTACCGGATCGTGAGGGATCGGGTACGGCGGTCTGCTGTAGGGGCGTGGCCGGCCGCGGGTCAGGGCCGGGAGCTGGGCGCAGCACGCGCGCTCAGGGGCTCTGGGGGGCTTCCCCCAGCTTCGGGAAAGGGCGGGGCAGGTTCGGGAAGGGGCGTCCAGACGAAGCGCCCCCGGCCTCAGCTCGCCGCGCAGCCCGGCAGCCCCGCCGTGTCCCCCGACTTGATCTTCTGCAGCGACGTCGTCGCATCGGCGATCGTGTTCACCTTCACCAGCGTCAGTCCGTCCGGGATGTCCGACGCCGCCGCCGCGCAGTTGTCACCGGGCGTCAAGAAGTACTCCGCCCCGGCGTTCCGCGCGCCGACCAGTTTCATCTCGATGCCGCCGATCGGCCCGACCTTGCCCTTGTCGTCGATCGTCCCCGTGCCCGCGACGAACTTCCCGCCCGTCAGATCCTGCGGCGTGAGCTTGTCGACGATGCCGAGGGCGAACATCAGGCCCGCACTCGGGCCGCCCACATCCGCCAGGTTGATGTTGACGGCGAACGGGAACGTGTGGTCGGTCCCGGCCTGGATGCCAACGATCGCCCGGTCGCCCTTGGCCGACTTCACCGTGGTGATCGTGACCTTCTCGGTGGTCCGGGGCTCCTTCCCGGCCTTCTCCGCCGCCGCCGCATCCTTCGCCGGCACGATCGTGAAGACGACGTCCTCGCCGGGCTTGTGCTTCACGACCAGCTTGGCGACGTCGGCCGGCTCCTTCACCGGCGTGCCGTCCACGGCCCGGATGACGTCACCCGCGTGCAGCCGGTTCTCCGAAGGCGTGTTCTTGAGCACCGTGGAGACCACGACCCGCGACTTCACCGGGATCTTCAGCTGCTCCAGCGCGGCAACCTTCGCGCTCTCCTGCGACTGGGTGAATTCCTCGGCGTTCTCCTGCGTGGACTGCTCTTCCGTCTTCCCGTCCGGGTAGAGCGTGTCGTGCGGCACCACCACGTTGTCGTGGGCCAGCCAGCCGTAGACCGCCTCGACGATGTTCATCTTGTAGTCCGCACCGGTGACCCTCACCGTGGTCATGTTGAGGTGACCGGTGGTCGGGTATGTCTTGCGGCCGGAGATCTGCAGCACCGGCTCTCCACCGGCCGCGCCCAGGGTGTTCACCGTCGGCCCGGGCGACATCTCCGAGTACGGCACTGGGATGAACACCCCTGCGCAGAGCAGCGCAATGAAAGTGAGGGTGGAGGCGAGCATCGTCGCGGTGCGGCGTGGCATGGAACGACAGTACGGGACGGGTCTGTCAGACCACCGTCGGGGCCGGTCCGTACGTGGCGACTTGGCAACTGCGTACGGCCGGCGGCCGGGTCATACCCGGGTCATGCGGCATCAGAACCGGAGTCTGTCTTCTCCATCGCGTCGCGGAACCGCGCATATCCGGCAAGCTCGGCCACATCCCCGGTCGTCCGGTTCCGTGAAGCCCAGCTTCCCCATATCGCAGCACCGACGGCAGCGAAAAGCGGAATCAGCAACCAAGCGAGTGCTGCCATCACGACCTCCCTACCCCATGAGCAAACCCAACTGAGTGATCAGCAGATTAGCCATCTGCCAGTCCAACGCTCATGGCAGGGAGGCGGTTACGCAAATCGGGGTGCTTGAGCTCCGTCAGGGTTTCAGCAGGCCCCGACCCACTCCTCCGTACCGTCGGAGAACTTCTGGTGCTTCCAGATCGGCACCTCGTGCTTGAGGTCGTCGATCAGCTTCCTGCAGGCCTCGAAGGCCTCCCCGCGATGAGGGCATGACACGGCGACCACGACCGCCAGATCCCCGACCTCCAAGTCACCCACACGGTGGACGGCGGCAAGCGCCCGAACGGGGAATTCCACCGCGACCTTCTCCGCGATCCGGCGCATCTCGGCCTCGGCCGTGGGATGGCAGGAGTACCCAAGGGTGTCGACATCGGCGCCACCGTCGTGGTTGCGCACGGTGCCGACGAACAGCGCGGTGCCGCCCGTCGCGTCGTCGCCGACGGCCGCGAAGACCTCGTCGACGGAGAGCGGGGTGTCGCGGATCGCCAGCAGCCGGATGGGGTCGTCCGCCGCTTGCTCGCCGGGGTGGTCGTAGGTGCTTGCCATGCCTTCCATCGTGCCGCACCGCACTGACAACGCGGAATAGCTCTTTCGACCGGTCGGGGGCGGGCCGCCTTGGAGCCTCCTACAGACGGCTCGCAGGCGGCTCGCAGGCGGCTAGATACGGCGCCGCGCCTTACGGGCACGCCGCACCAGGGCCGCCGTGCCGAGCAGCGCGACCGTCGCACCCGCCGCACCCGCCGCCGTGGCGTCCTTGCGGCCCAGGCGGCGGCCCGCGACGGTGTGGCGGCCCTCCACCTCCTCCAGCAGCGCGGCCAGGACCTCCTCGTTGGTCCACTCAGGTCGCCATCCCGCGTCGTGGAGCCGGCTCACACTGACCACCCAGGGGTGCATGGTGTACGCCAGGTCCCCCGCCGGGGACGGGGTCAGGCCGATCCGGTGGAGCCGGGCCGCGGCACCCAGGGCGACCGCCGACGGCAGCTCCATCCGGCGGATGCCGCTGAGCTCCTCGACCTCCTCCTGCTCCAGCCAGCCGTCGCAGCCGACCGCGAGCTCCCCGTCGACCTTCTCCAGTGCTGCGTACTCAAGCGCGCTCACCAGGTCCTCGACATGGCAGAACTGCCAGGTGGGACGCGATCCGGCGACCACGAGCAGGCGCGGCGACTCGAAGTAGCGGGTGAGCGCGGTGTCAGTACCGCCCACCAGGACGGCGGGTCTTACCACCGTGACGTTGAGCCCGGGGTGGGCGCGGGGTGCCCGGCGGCCCAGGCGCTCGATCTCCAGCAGGTCACCGACGCCCGTGGCCTCGGCGGTGGCGCGCAGCTCCGCGTCCTCGGAGAGCGGGATGTCGTTGTCGGGCAGCGCACCGTAGACCATCGCCGAGGTGCACAGGACGACCCGGTGGACGCCGGCCGCCGCGGCGGCGGTCAGGACGGTCTGTGTACCGCGCACGTTGTACGCCGTACGGGCGGCCGAGTCGGTCTCCAGGTCGAGATCGAGGGCCAGGTGCACCACCACGTCGGCGCCGCGCAGCTTCTCCGCGATGGCCGGGTCACGTACGTCGAGGATGTGCCACTGCGCCTCGGAGACCTCGCCCCGGCGCTCGTCGATGGCGACGACCTGCTTGACCTCCTCGGACGCGGCCAGCCGCCGGACAAGCAGATCACCGACGCCCGAGGCGGCGCCGGTGACCGCGACGACGGGACCACGGCCGTTGGACCCGCGGCCCGAGGCCGGGGTTGAGTGGTTTCGCGCTGCGCGAACCTGCGGATCTGGGGAACTCACCAGGCGTCTCCAGCGGTTGTCTTCAGTACGTACGCGAATGACGCGTACGTACCAGGTGGCGTCCATCCTGCCGCAGGCCAAGAGTCGGCGGAGCACCGAGCCCATATGCGGCCCGGATGTCTACGCTGGGTGGTGTTGTCGGGCAGTCGCCGTCGGCAGGAAGCCGGCGGCCCTACGAGCCGAGGAAACCCGTGAGTGACACCCCATTCGGATTCGGCCTTCCGCCGGAGGAGCCGGAGAACGGCGACGAGGGCAAGAAGAAGGATCCCGCCGGAGGTGGCCAGGGCTCCGGCGGGCAGTTCCCGCCCAATCCTTTCGGGTTCGGTACCGGTGAGGGCGGCGGGGACAATCCGTTCGCCGCGATGTTCGGTTCGCTGAACCCGAACGACCTGGGCGCGGCCTTCCAGCAGCTCGGCCAGATGCTGAGCTACGAGGGCGGTCCCGTGAACTGGGACATGGCCAAGCAGATCGCGCGTCAGACGGTCTCGCAGGGCACACCGGACGGCACCAAGGACGAGAGCGTGGGCCCGGCCGAGCGCACCGCGGTCGAGGAGGCCGTGCGGCTCGCCGACCTGTGGCTGGACGGAGCGACTTCGCTGCCCTCCGGTGCGAACACCGCCGTGGCGTGGAGCCGTGCCGAGTGGGTCGAGGCGACGCTCCCGGCGTGGCAGCAGCTCGTCGACCCGGTCGCCGAGCGTGTCGGCCTGGCCATGGGTGATGTGCTGCCCGAGGAGATGCAGGCCATGGCGGGCCCGCTGATCGGAATGATGCGCTCCATGGGCGGCGCAATGTTCGGCCAGCAGATCGGGCAGGCCGTCGGTGTGCTCGCGGGCGAGGTGGTCGGCTCGACCGATATCGGCCTGCCGCTCGGCCCGGCCGGCAAGGCCGCTCTGCTGCCGTTGAACATCGAGGTGTTCGGCAAGGACCTCGGCGTGCCGAAGGAAGAGGTGCGGCTGTATCTGGCCCTGCGCGAGGCCGCCCACCAGCGGCTCTTCGCCCATGTGCCGTGGCTGCGCTCGCATCTGTTCGGCGCGGTCGAGGGGTACGCCCGCGGGATCAAGGTCGACACGAGCAAGCTGGAGGACGTGGTCGGCCAGTTCGACCCGACGCATCCCGAGCAGCTGCAGGACGCTCTCCAGCAGGGCATGTTCCAGCCGGAGGACACCGCGGAGCAGAAGGCGGCGCTGGCCCGTCTGGAGACCGCGCTCGCGCTGGTCGAGGGCTGGGTCGACGCGGTGGTGCACGAGGCGGCCTCGACCCGTCTGACGTCGGCGGACGCCCTGCGCGAGACGCTGCGCAGGCGCCGGGCCTCCGGCGGTCCCGCCGAGCAGACGTTCGCGACACTGATCGGTCTTCAGCTGCGTCCGCGCCGACTCCGGGACGCCTCGCGACTGTGGGCCTCGCTCACCGACGCACGGGGCGTGGACGGGCGCGACGGACTGTGGGAGCACCCTGACATGCTGCCGACGGCCACCGACCTGGACGATCCGGACGGCTTCGTCCACCGTGAGCAGCTCGACTTCTCGGAGCTGGACAAGATGCTCGGCGAGGCCGCGGGCGGCGGCAGCAAGCCGAATCTCGACAAGGACGACGTCGAGAAGAGCACCAAGGACGACGAGGGCGACAAGGACCAGTGAGCCTGTACGACGACGCCGTACTCGTACTGAAGAGCTACGAGGACCAGGAGGAGCTGCGGCAGGTCTATCTGGACCATCTGGCGGCGCACCCGGACGGAATGTGGAAGGCCTGCGAGGCCGGGCATGTCACGGCGAGCGCGCTGGTGATCGACGCGGAGCGCGGCCGGGTGCTGCTGACGCTGCACAAGAAGCTCGGCATGTGGCTGCAGATGGGCGGCCACTGCGAACCGGATGACGCGACACTGGCTCTGGCCGCGCTGCGCGAAGCCACGGAGGAGTCCGGGATCCAGGGGCTGACCCTGCTGCCCGGTGGTCCTGTGCGGCTGGACCGGCATGCGATTCCGGCGCCCTGCCACTGGCATCTCGATGTGCAGTATGCGGCGCTGGCTCCGGCCGGGGCGGTCGAAGAGATCAGCGAGGAGTCACTGGATCTGCGCTGGTTCGCGTACGACGAGGTGGCGGGTGTGGCCGACGAGTCGGTCGTACGGCTGCTTGAGCGTACGCGCGCGGCGCTGTCGCGAGCAGTTCATGAGTACGAGGCTTGAGTAAGGGGGCATGAGTAAGGGGCGGCCTCTTTTGAGGCTGCCCCTTACCTGTGTGCCTGGTGCGTGTCAGTTCCAGGCGTTGTTCTGGTTCTGAGCGTGGGCCCCTTGCTGGCCCACGCCGTACTGGGCGCGCAGACCCTGTCCGATCTCCGCACTCTGCGGCGGCATGACCTCACTGGGCTGCACCAGCGCGAAGCCCTGGCCGAGGAAGCTGAGCTCCCAGCCCTCGCCGGTGTTGCCGCGCCTCCGCCGTACGCCGGAGGAGTGTGTCTGCGCCTGCATCTGCACCCGCAGCGCGGAGGACCAGGCCACGATCGCGTCGGCGTCCGCGTTGACGTACTTGTCCGGCGTGACCTGCATCATCAGCGGCTGGCCCGAGGTCATCAGCGCGACCTTGCCCCGGCCGGAGATATTGAGCTGGTACTTCCCGGAGCCGGAGATGCCGTACTGACTGTCCACCGCGATGACCTCGGTGTGCAGCGTGGAGTCGAGCGCCAGGACATAGGCGCTGTCGACCGTCATGCCGTCCTGGTCGACGTCCACGACGTGGATGTACTGCGCGAGGTTGGCAAGGTAGACCGTGCCCTGCCCGGAGCAGCGCATCAGGTCCAGGCCCTCACCGGTGTTGGCACGGGCTCGCCGCTGGTTGTTCGACTGGTACTCGCCGTCGAAGTCCATCAGCCCCTGGTACGCGACCATGGCGCCCTTGCGGGCGAGGACGTCGTCATGGCCGGTGAGCGAGACCCGCAGCAACTGCGGGTTCTGCACGATGTACCGATCCTGGGACTGCTGTTCGGTGTAGCTGAAGAGCGGACTCTGCATGATGTGTACTCCTCCCCCTCAGTTCCGGATCCGCAGGCGGTCGGTACTGTCCTCACTCGGCTGTACGACGACGATGCCCTGGCCCGAGAAGCCCATCTGGTAGGCCTCTCCGCTGCCCCGCCCGATCAGCGAGGAGGCCTTGAAGCTGCGCTTGCCCTTCACCTTGAGGTTCGGGGACCAGGCGACGAGGGCGTCCGGGTCGACATACGTCTCGTCCTCGCCACGGCCGCAGTCGACGACGATCGGCGTCCCGCGCGAGGTGAGGGCCACCCAGCCGGTGCCCGCGACCTCGACGTTCCACAGGCCCTGGCCGGCGAACTTGGCCAGGCCCTTGACCCGCTGGACGCCCCACTGCAGGTGCGCGTCGAAGGCCAGCAGATTGGTGCCGTTGACCGAGAGCGAGTCGTTGTTGAGGTTGATGACGACGACGTCCGCGCCGTAGTCCGCGAGGTAGAGCAGTCCGTCTCCGGAGCACTTCATGATGGGCGCGCCCTCGCCGGTCACCCACTGGGAGGCGATCTGGCGGACGGCCGGCGGGTTCGGCTCGTACTGGACGAAGCCTTCGTAGGCGACCATCGAGCCGGTGCGTGCGTACAGGTCCTGGCCGGTGGCCATGGCGACCTTGAGCATGGAGCGGCCGTGGTTCTCCATCCGGGCCGCGATCGGGGTCGGGGCGAAGCCCGCGAGTTGCTGGTTCATTCTTCGGGCTCCCTCAGACCTCGTACGGCTGGACGACGATGAAGTTGCCGGGGGCGCCCCGGAACTGGAGGTTGATGGTCTCTCCGCTGTGTCCCGGGTACGCGTTGCGGCGCAGCCGGACCTGGCTGGAGAGGATCACCTGGGACGCGGCCGACCAGGCGACGACCGCATTGCAGTCGGCGAACGTCGTCGGCGTGACCGGCAGGACCACGGGGATGCCGTGGGTCTTCACAATGACCGTGCCGGTGCCCTGGAACATCATGGTGAACAGGGCGCCGCCGGGGATGCCGTGGCCCTCGATCCTGCGGACCTCGTGCTGCAGCGACTCGTCGAAGGCGAGGACGTTCTCCGCGGAGACGCAGATGCCGTCGCCCTGCAACTCAATGGAGTGCAGATGAGAACCGTCCTCGGCGAGGAAGATCTGGCCGCGGCCGCTGCAGCGCATCAGCTGCATCTCCTGGCCGGTCGCATTGCCGACGATCCGGCCGGCGAAACCAGCACCCTTGTAGCTGAAATCGACCTTGCCCTGGTACATCACCATGCTGCCCTGGCGGGCGAGGACGGGCGTGCCGCCCATGGTCAGATCGACCCGCATGAGCTGCTGGTTCTGCGGGGTCCAGCGCTGGCCGGTGGGGGTCTCGCGGTAGGGCTGGAGGGCGGCCTGCAGGCCGGCGCCGGCCTGCGGGACTCCCTGGGGAACGCCCTGCGGGACGCCCTGGGGGGGCATGCCCGGAGGCTGCTGTCCGTACGGGGACGGGGCCTGCTGTCCGTACGGCGACTGCGCGCCCGGCTGCGGGGCCTGCCCCGGGACCTGACCCGGCATCTGTCCGGGCATCTGCCCCGGGACCTGGCCGTACTGCGGCTGCTGAGGCGGTTGTCCGTACGGGGACGGGGCAGCCGGCGGCGGGGGTACGGTGCCCCCGTGCGGGGTCATCGGAGCCGCGATGGTCGGCGCCGCATGCATCTGCGGGTTCTGCTGAGGGGCGGGCGCCTGGACTGCGGGAGCACCGAAGGAGGGTGCTGGCTGCGGTCCTTGAGGGGCCTGCGGTATCTGAGGCGCCTGCGGTGCGCCGAACGCCGGGGCGGGCGCTGTGGCCTGCGCGGGCGGCGCGAACGAGGGCGCGGCACCCTGTGGTGGCTGCGCGGCCGGTGGCTCCTCGGCGACCTCGCCGCCGAAGTTCTTCAGCAGCGCGTCGAGACCACCGTCGAAGCCCTGACCGACGGCGGCGAAGCGCCACACGTCCTTCAGGTAGAAGTCGCCCAGCATCACGGCGCGCTCGGTGGAGAACTCCGAACCGTTGAAGGCGTACCGGACGACCTCCTCGCCGCCCGCGACGATACGGATGTACCCGGGGCCGATCTGAGACATCTGCCCGGCACCGTCGATGGTCGCGGTGAAGGAGAGTCGGTGGATGTTCGCCGGGATACGGTCCAGAGTGACGCGAAATGACTCGGTGTCACCGGACTGCGCGCCGAGCAGCTGAATGGACTCCTCGGGAGACTTCGGCTGGTTGAAGAAAACGAAGTACCGGTCGTCCGAGAGCTGCTCATTGGCGTCGAGTCCGAAGCAGCTGATATCGAAGGTCAGCCCAGGACCGGCGATCTGCACACCTACGTACAGATCCGTTCCTGGCGTGAGATCACTGATCTTGGCCTTGTGGCCGCGTTGGAATTCCCTGGCCATGCGTAACGACCGTCCCCCATCCCGAAATGTGACTGCGTCGCGCCAGGCTAACTGCTGGGGCCGACATTGAGCCAAGCCGGTACACATTCGGTACAGGACCGTCGGCGGTCGCTCCCGCCGGTCACTCTCCGCGTGCGGCGGGCAGATGCGGCAGCCGGTCGGCTGCGACGACGCCTTCGAGATAACCCTTGGCCCGCTCGGTGCGGGGGTACGCCTCCAGCAGCCGCCAGAACCGCGGGCCGTGGCCGGGCACGAGCAGATGGGCCAGCTCATGGACGAGCACGTAGTCGACGACATACTCCGGCATCCCCTGCAGGCGGTGTGACAGGCGGATGCTGCCCTCCGCCGGAGTGCAGGAGCCCCAGCGGGTGTTCTGATTCGTCACCCATCGCACGGATGTCGGTCTTGCGCGTCCGTCGAAGTACTGGGCGGACAATCGCTCGGCACGTTCGGCCAGTTCGGTGTCGCCGAGGGTCCGCTTGCTCTCCTGCGCTGCGAGCTTGTCGAGCATCACGCTGACCCAGCGCTGCTCCTCCGCCTCCGACATCCTGGCGGGGATGAGGACGATGGTCCGGTCACCCTCCCGGTAGGCCGAGACCGTTCTGCTGCGCCGGGCGCTCCTGCGGACCTCGACCGCACTCGTCCCCGATCCACGGGGCGGGTGGCTTGTCGCGCTGCGCTGTTGGCTTCCGGCGCTGTGCGGTGGGGTCTCCCCAGCGAGGCGAGGGGAAGGGTCGACGGACACGCCCCGACGTTACCCGCTGCCAGAGGAGGAAGTCCCGCCTCCGGGACGGTTCGAGCTTGATCCACTCCATGGCGTGCACCATTTGAACGACTAATGCCCGCACCTGTGGATAACTTTTCACACCCGTCGACGCCGCCGGGCATTCTGACAACAGTTCAGAGGAGAGGCCGGACGACGGATCAACGGGGGAAGCGAATATGCATCCGACGGTGAAGCCTGCCTTGCGGCGGGCATGGCGAGAGCGACAGACCGTGCAATTCGGGGCGACACCCGCGCAAGCGGTGATGGTCGGTCCGGTGGACACCGCGACAGGTGCCCTGATCGAGCTGCTCGACGGGACGCGGGGGCTGCCGTGGCTGCGCCAGGAGGCGCGGTCGATAGGTCTGCCGGAGGGACAATTGGACGCTCTGGTGAACCGGTTGACGGCGGCGGGGCTGCTCGACGATCCGACGGCAGGCGGCCCGGCGGCCGATGCGCTACGGAAACGGGTCGGCGCCCTTGACCGGCTGCGCCCCGACCTGGCGTCGCTCTCCGTGGTCCATCCGGAACCGGGCGGCGGGATACGGCGCCTGGCAGCCCGGCGGGCCATACGTGTCCAGGTCCGGGGCGCGGGACGGGTCGGTGCGACAGTCGCCGCGGTGCTCTCGGCGGCCGGCGTGGCCGGGGTGGAGGTGCTGGACGGCGGATGTACTGAGCCGTGGGACGTGGCGCCCGGCGGGCTGCCGACCAAGGCGGTCGGTGAGAGGCGGGACGCGGCGGCCCGGCAGCTGGTGCGGCGGTCCGCGCCCGACCGTCCGCCGCGCGCGGCCGAGTCGGCAGGGACCGCGGAGTGCGCTGAGCCCGGTCTCTCCCTGGTCATCGTCGCGCCACGGGACGGCCTGGCGGCCTATGCCCCCGATCCGGCCGCCGCCGAGGACTGGATCGCCACCGGGACACCCCATCTGTATGCGGGAGTTGTCGAGGGGACCGGTGTGGTGGGTCCGCTGGTGCTGCCCGGCGGTACTGCCTGTGCCGGGTGTCTGGAGTTGGGCAGGGCGGAGCGCGACCCGGCGCGGCCCAGGCTGCTGGCACAGTGGCGCTCGGGCCGCCGGAGAGCTGTGCCGGCCTGCGATGTCGCTCTGGCCACGGCCGTGGCAGGGATGACGGCGGCGCACGCGCTGTCGTTTCTCGACGGGGAGCTGCCCGCGAGTACCGGGGCGCGCTGGGAGACTTCACTACCTCTGCTTGACTGGCGATCGGAGACGGTCACCCCGCACCTCGACTGTGTCTGCAGTGCGGATGGGAAGAGTGAGAGGGAGCACACCTCGGGGATCGGGCCGCCGCACGAGACAATGGCCGGGTAACCGCCGTCAACGAAGCAATGCTGTAAGGCACACGCGGCACGGCAGTCTGGGATTTGGAGGGGCGCATGTCTGATCTTCCCCGGAAGGCGGTCACCCGGACCGCCAAGTTGGCCGCGCTGCCACTGGGCATCGCGGGCCGTGCCACTTGGGGTCTGGGTAAGCGGATCGGCGGCAAGTCCGCGGAGATCGTGGCCCGGGAGCTGCAACAGCGCACTGCGGAGCAGCTGTTCAAGGTGCTCGGCGAGCTCAAGGGCGGTGCGATGAAGTTCGGGCAGGCCATGTCCGTCTTCGAGTCGGCTCTCCCCGAGGAGATCGCGGGCCCCTATCGCGCGGCCCTGACCAAGCTTCAGGACGCGGCGCCCCCGATGCCGACGCGCACGGTCCACTCGGTCCTGGACGAGCGGCTGGGCGAGGAGTGGCGGGAGCTGTTCCTGAAGTTCGAGGACAAGCCGTCGGCCGCCGCGTCCATCGGCCAGGTACACCGGGCGGTGTGGCACGACGGGCGCGAGGTCGCGGTGAAGGTGCAGTACCCGGGGGCGGGGGATGCGCTGCTCTCCGACCTGACGCAGCTCAGCCGGTTCGCCCGGCTGCTGGGGCCGCTGATTCCGGGGATGGACATCAAGCCGCTGATCGCCGAGCTCCGCGACCGGGTGTCGGAGGAGCTGGACTACGAGCTGGAGGCGCAGGCGCAGCGGGAGCATGCGGCGGAGTTCGCGAACGATCCCGACGTGCTGGTGCCCGATGTGGTGCACCAGTGCGACCAGGTGCTGGTGACCGAGTGGATCGACGGGATACCGCTGGCCGAGGTCATCGCCGACGGCACGACCGAGCAGCGGGACCGCGCGGGGCAGTTGCTGGCCCGCTTCCTCTTCTCGGGCCCGGCCCGTACGGGACTGCTGCACGCGGATCCGCACCCGGGGAATTTCCGGCTGCTCCCGGAGGAGGACGGCGAGGGCTGGCGGCTCGGCGTGCTGGACTTCGGCACCGTGGACCGGCTGCCCGGCGGGCTGCCGCAGACCATCGGCGACTGCCTGCGGATGACACTCGAGAGCGAAGCCGAGGCGGTCTACGAGCTGCTGCGCGAGGCGGGCTTCGTCAAGGAGTCCATAGAGCTCGACCCGGACGCGGTGCTGGAGTACCTGCTGCCGATCATCGAGCCGGCGGAAGCCGAGGAGTTCACCTTCACCAGGAGCTGGATGCGCAACCAGGCAGCCCGGATCGCCGACATCCGCTCCCCCGCACATCAGCTGGGCAAGCAGCTCAATCTGCCGCCGTCGTATCTGCTGATACACCGGGTGACGCTGAGCACGATCGGGGTGCTGTGCCAGCTGAACGCGACCGTGCGGCTGCGGGACGAACTCGAATCGTGGCTGCCCGGGTTCCTGCCGGAGGACGAGGAGGACAGCACGGCGGTCGGGGCTCAGGCCTGAGCGACCGCCGTCGCGCCACCCGGTCGTCACCACCAGGCTGAGTCGAGCCTGCCCTCGATCGCCCTGATGTTGGCGCGTGCGCAGTCGTCGCAGAAGTAGTGACGGCTGCCGTTCTCCACGGAGCAGGTCCAGGTGGGCGGTGGTCCCTCGGCGATCGCGCCGCAGTGGGAACACACGAAGCTCTCGGAATCCGGCTGTGCAGGGTGAGAAGTCTGCTGCTGGTCCACCTCGTGACGATAACCCCATAAGGGACCGGCCACCGGGACAACGCACCGCGGGGGCCGGTCCGTTCGGACCGGCCCCCGCGGGTCAGCGTCTGTCGTGCAGTGCTCTTGTGCGGTCAGTGCATGACGGCCATGGCCAGTGCGCGGCGGGCGCGCATCGACACACGCTCGGCGCGGCGCTGCATCCGCCGGGCGGCGACCAGGCGAACGGCCAGGCGTTCCGCGTCGGCTTCCCGAAGGCGCTCGTGCATATGCGCACGCGCCATGGCTTCTGGGATGAGTTGCATCTCACGGGTCCTGTTCTGACGCGAGGCGTTCGCGCCGATGGTGGTGACGGCTGGGGTGGCGGAGCCTGACGGCTCGCTCGTGGAAGAGGTCATTGGGGCCAGCTTCTGGGGATCGTGCGTGACGGGGCGGTCGATGGTTCCGATGGCGTTCATGCCGCAACCGGGTTCTTGCGCGGGCGACCACGCGGCCGCTTGCGGGCGACGACCACGCCCTGGACGAAGAGCTCGCCGCCCCAGACGCCCCACGGCTCACGCCGCTCCTTGGCACCCGCGAGGCAGGCCTCCATCAGCGGGCAGGTACGGCAGAGGGACTTGGCGTACTCGACATCAGCCGGCGACTCGGCGAAGAAGACCTCCGGGTCGTAGGAACGGCAGGGGACGGGTACGCCGAGGGCCTCGATGGCGTCATCGAGCGCGGAGAGCGCAGTGAGCGGAGTCAAGGTGGAGTCCTCCGTGAGGGCGGGCGGGGGGATCGTCTCGGAAGGCGGTACGGACGGGGCGTGCGCTTCGAGTTGCACGGTGGTGTCGTTCCTCGTCTGGTCGTTCCGGCCTGTTGGCCGGGTGGCGGCTGGTACCGGGTGTTGCGTGTCCCGAGGCCCCTTCGCCCTGTCGTCCCGCTTTAGGGAAAACAGAAGGGCCGCGGATCCCGGGTGGGGTTCCGCGGCCCTGAAGGCGCCGGCCTGATTCTGGATCAGGCTGGATCACTCCAGGGTTCGAGCCCACGGAAGGCCCACATCGTGTGGTGCTGCGTCGTCCGGTGCTGCTTCGTCTGCTTCTGGGTTTCGGCACTGGCCGCCGCAGAGGCATAGGCCCGAGCCTTTGCCGCTGCTACTCCTGCTTCCAGTGCCTTGGTCGGTCGCTCATTGCGCTCCAGGACGGGGAGACCGCCCAGGCCGGCCACAGGAAGCGCGGCAGAAATGCCGGACACACCGGTGCCGTTGAACGCCGCGGAGAAGCCGAGCGAGCAGGCGGAGGCGACCGAGCGATCGGTCATTTTGGCGGTGCTGACGAAGCTGGTCTTGATGCTGATCACTGGAATCGCCTCCTCTCGGCGTCTAGAGGACCGGCCGGGGCCGATCGCGCGTATTCGGATAAGTACAGCACGAGGACAGGGCTTCAGAGAAGCTCGCTGTTCCCGTGGTTAAGAACCTATGGGGATTGCTGGGGCGGGCGCAAACTATTTTTTCGACGAGTTTGTATCAGTCCTCCTCGTCGTCTCCTCCAACCTCCTGGCCTGCGCAGATGGTCAGCACATCGGCTCCGAAGCGTTCGAGCTTGCGACCGCCGACCCCGGAGATCCCGGCCAGCTCGCCCTCGCTGTCCGGCACGGCCTCGGCGATCGCCATCAGCGTCTTGTCGGTGAACACGCAGTACGCGGGCTGGCCCAGCTCCTTCGCCTGCTCCGAGCGCCACTCGCGCAAGCGCTCGTACAGCGCCTCGTCCATGTCGGAGGGGCAGTCCTCACAACGCATCAGTTTCATCTCGCCCGCGTCGGTGAGCGTCTTGCCACAGACGCGGCACAGGACGGGCCCGCGCCGCTTGCGCCGACTGCCGCTGCCGCGCTCGATGCCACCGGCACCGCCCGCGCCGGGGGCGCCGGGGGCCGCCGAGCCGGGACGCATCCCGTTCAGGAAGCGGGTGGGGCGGCGGGAGGCGCGGCCCCCGGGCGAGCGGGACAGCGCCCAGGACAGGGAGAGATGGAGACGGGCGCGGGTGACGCCGACGTAGAGCAGCCGGCGCTCCTCCTCGACCTGCTCGTCCGTCTTGGCGTAGGTGATGGGCATCATGCCCTCGGTGAGACCGACCAGGAACACGGCGTCCCACTCCAGGCCCTTCGCCGAGTGGAGCGAGGCAAGAGTGACGCCCTGGACGGTGGGGGCATGCTGTGCAGCGGCGCGCTCGTCCAGCTCGGCCACCAGATCGGCAAGGGTCGCCTCGGGCTTGACCCGTACATAGTCCTCGGCAAGGCGGACCAGCGCGGCCAGGGACTCCCAGCGGTCGCGCACCGCTCCCGATCCGGCAGGTGGCTCGGTGGTCCAGCCCTTGGTGGAGAGCACTGCCCGGACCTGAGCGGGCAGGCCCTCGGCGTCGTCGAGCAGGGAGTCGTTGCCACCGGCGCGGGCGGCACCGCGCAGGGCCACTCCCGCTTCCCGTACCTCGGGCCGGTCGAAGAAGCGCTCGGCGCCGCGCAGCTGGTAGGGCACTCCGGCGTCGGCCAGCGCCTGCTCGTAGACCTCCGACTGGGCGTTGATCCGGTAGAGCACGGCGATCTCCCCGGCCGGGACGCCGGAGGCGATGAGATCGCGGATACGGCGGGCGGTGCCCTCGGCCTCGGCCGGCTCGTCCGCGTACTCCGTGTAGGCGGGCTCGGGACCGGCCTCGCGCTGCGAGATCAGTTCGAGGCGGTGCTCGGCGGCTCGGCCGCGCGCCTGGCTGAGCAGACCGTTGGCCAGATGGACGACCTGGGGCGTGGAGCGGTAGTCGCGCACCAGCTTGACCATGGTCGCGCCGGGGTGGCGGGTGCGGAAGTTCAGCAGATGGTCGGGGGTGGCGCCGGTGAAGGAGTAGATCGTCTGGCTGGCGTCGCCGACGACGCAGAGGCTGTCGCGGTCGCCGAGCCACAGGTCGAGGAGCCGCTGCTGGAGCGGGCTGACGTCCTGGTACTCGTCCACCACGAAGTGGTGGTACTGGCGGCGGATCTGGTCGGCGATGTCATGCCGGTCCTGGAGGATGCCGACCGTGAGCAGCAGTACATCCTCGAAGTCGATCACTGAGCGGTCGCGTTTGAGCTGCTCGTACATCCCGTAGACCTGGCTGATCTCGGCCGGATCGCGAGGGGCGTCGCGGTGCGACTTGGCGACCGCGGCGGGATAGTCGGCGGGCACGGTCTGGGTGACCTTGGCCCACTCGATCTCGCTCGTGACGTCGCGCAGCTCATTGCGGTCGAGCCGGATACGGCAACGGGCGGCGGCCTCGGCGACCAGCTGGATCTTGCGCTCGAGGAGGCGGGGCAGCTCGCCACCGACGACTTTCGGCCAGAAGTACTGGAGCTGGCGCAGCGCGGCGGAGTGGAACGTACGCGCCTGGACGCCGCCCGCGCCGAGCTGCCGCAGCCGCCCACGCATCTCTCCCGCGGCGCGGTTGGTGAAGGTGACGGCCAGCACACTGGCGGGCTGGAGTATCCCCGCGCGGACGCCGTACGCGATGCGGTGGGTGATCGCGCGCGTCTTGCCCGTGCCGGCTCCTGCCAGCACGCACACCGGACCGTGCAGGGCCGTCGCGACCTCGCGCTGCTCGGGGTCGAGCCCGTCGAGCACCGCGTCCGCCGACTCGGGGACCTGTGGGAAAAGAGAGGAGTGCGTTGCTGCTGTCACACCGCCATGCTGCCAGGTCGGCGGAGATGGGTGCGGCCGTTGTCCACAGGGGGGCAAGAGCAGTCGTACTAATGCGGGAATGGTGGCCAGGTCACGTACGTTCACATACGCGGTGCGAACACGCATCGAGCGAGATCCGGCGAGATCTGGCGGGACGAACAGAGGAGCGCAGGGACGATGCAGGGGACTGTGACGATGTACAGCACGACGTGGTGCGGCTACTGCCGTCGGCTGAAGAGCCAGATGGACCGCGAGGGCATCGCGTACACCGAGATCAACATCGAGCAGGACCCGCACTCCGCGGCCTTCGTCGAGAAGGCCAACGGGGGTAACCAGACCGTTCCGACCGTGCTCTTCGCGGATGGTTCGACGCTGACCAACCCTTCGCTGGCCCAGGTCAAGCAGAAGATCAGCGTCTGAGCAGACAGACCGTCCGAGCAGACCGTCCGAGCAGGTGGGCAGAGAGCCCGGCCGGTCGGCTAGGCGACATCTCCGGGCTTCGGCAGAGGCTTGCCGTACCAGAGCTCGATGAGACGGGCCGCAATCGAGATCCCATAGGGAGGCAGCACCTCCCCGGACTCGAATGCGGCCCGCAGGTCTTCCCGGGAGAACCAGCGCGCCTCGTGGATCTCTTCGCCGTCCACATTGATCTCGGAGGACGTCGCCCGCGCCATGAAGCCCAGCATCAGGCTGGACGGGAACGGCCAGGGCTGGCTGGCGATGTACTCGACGTCGCCGACCGTGACACCCGCCTCCTCCCAGACCTCGCGGCGCACGGACTGCTCGATCGACTCGCCGGGCTCCACGAAGCCGGCGAGCGTCGAGAAGCGACCCTCCGGCCAGTGCACCTGCCGGCCCAGCAGCGCGCGGTCCTCCTCGTCGGTGACGAGCATGATCACAGCAGGGTCGGTACGGGGGTAGTGCTCCGCTCCGCAAGCCTGGCAGCGCCGGATGTGGCCCGCGGCCGCGATGACCGTGCGCTCGCCGCAGCGTGAACAGAAACGGTGCAGCCGCTGCCAGTTCTCCAGCGCGACCGCATGCACCAGCAGGCCCGCGTCGCGCTGCGAGAGCAGCAGTCCGGCTTCGCGCAGTCCGGCCGGGCGGGCCGACTGGTCCATACGTCCCGGCAGGGCGTCCTTCTGGAGCGCGAAGTAGCGCACCCCGTCCTCGTCCGTCCCCAGGAAGTAGCGGTGGGTCTCGGTGACAGGAGCCTCGAAGGCGGGCGTCATGACGAGTTCGGTGCGACCGTCGGGGGTGTCGTCGATCAGCGCCTGACCGCCGGAGACCACGAAGACCCGGGTCGACGGGTGGCTCCAGGCCGCCGCCAGCCAGGCCTCGTCGAGGCGGTGGTGTGCCTCGCGGTCGATACCGCTCGGCGCGGTGAGACCGATCGAGCGGTGTGTGGTGCCGTTACTGATGGTGCTCACAGTTATTTCCAACTCCCCCGGGTGGATTGGGTTCAGGTCAGCGGAGTGTGGCGGCGAGGTCGCCCCACAGGTGGGCGGTCGTCTCCACGCCCTTGAGGAGCAGGTCCAGTTCGACCTTTTCGTTGGGCGCGTGCCAGCCGTCGGACGGTACGGAGATGCCCAGGAAGAGGACGGGAGCGTCCAGCACGTCCTGGAGGTCGGCTGCGGGGCCGGAGCCGCCCTCGCGGGTGAAGCGGATCTTCTGTCCGTCGAAGGCGCGGCCCATGGCTCGTACGACCGACTGCAGCGCGGGGTGGTCCAGCGGGGTCAGACAGGGGCGGGTCGACGCCCCGAAGGTGACCTCATGGCGGATGCCCGCCGGGACGCGGGCCGCGACCCAGTCGCCGATGGCCTGCTCCACCTTCTCCGGTTCCTGGCCGGCGACAAGGCGGAACGTGAGCTTCAGCTGGGCGGAGGACGGAATGATCGTCTTGCCGCCGGGGCCTTGGTAACCGCCGCCGATGCCGTTGAGCTCGGCGGTCGGGCGGGCCCAGATGCGCTCCAGGGTGGAGTAGCCGGCCTCGCCGAGGGTGCCGTGCGACTTGGCGGTGTTCAGCCACGACGCCTCGTCGAAGGGGAGCTCGGCGAAGAGTTCGCGCTCCGCGTCGGTGAGCGGCGCGATGCCGTCGTAGAAGCCGGGGATCGTGACGTGTTCGTCATCGTCGTGCAGTGCGGCGACGAGGCGGGCGGCGACGGTGGCCGGATTGGGCACGGCGCCGCCGAACGAACCGGAGTGGACGTCCTGGTCGGGGCCGTACAGCGCGATCTCGCAGTCCGCGAGGCCACGCATGCCGGTGCAGACGGTGGGGGTCGTCTCGGACCACATACCGGTGTCGGACACGATCACCGCGTCGGCGGCGAGGCGGGCGGCGGCGGTCTCGACGAGAGCGCGGAAGTTCGGGGAGCCGGACTCCTCCTCGCCCTCGATCAGCAGCTTGAGATTGACCGCGGGGGCGGTGCGGCCGGTGGCGGCGAGATGGGCCCGTACGCCCAGGGTGTGGAAGAAGACCTGGCCCTTGTCGTCCGCTGCGCCGCGGCCGTACATCCGGCCGTCGACGATCTGCGGCTCGAACGGGTCGGTGTGCCAGCCGTCCTCGCGGGCGGCGGGCTGGACGTCGTGGTGGCCGTAGACCAGGACGGTGGGCGCGTCCGGTTCGCCGGACGGCCACTCGGCGAAGACCGCGGGGGCGCCGGGCGTGGGCCAGACCTCGACGACCGGGAAGCCGGTCTCCTTGAGTTTGGCCGCGAGCCAGTCGGCGCTGCGCCGTACGTCCGCGTCGTGGTCGGGCTGGGCCGATACGGACGGGATGCGCAGCCAGTCGGCGAGGTCGTCGAGGAAGGCGGCGCTGTGCTGATTGATGTACGTACGGACGGCGCTGTCCGGGGTGTCGCTCATGCACTTGAGCCTAACGGGCTCCGGTGGCTGTCCCACCGGCCGTCTCGCCCAGCAGGATGCGCTCCAGCTCGGCTCGGCCGGGGAGGGCGCCGGGGCGGACGATCTCTCCGCTGCGTACGTAGACGAACGCGGCGTTGACGGCTTCGAGGGGGAGGTCGTGCTGCTCGGCCCAGGCGAGGCGGTAGACGGCGAGCTGGAGAGGGTCGGCGGTGCGGGTGCGGCTGGTTTTCCAGTCGACGATTTCGTACGTGTGCGGCACGCCGCCCGTGTGCGCCTTGCCGTATATGTGCGGTTCGCCGTCGACGCCGTTGCCGTTCTCCTCGCCGTCGCCGTCGCCGTCGCCCGGGTCGGTTCGGTAGACGGCGTCGATACGGCCCCGGATGACACGGCCGGCGAGGGTGAGCTGGAACGGAGCCTCGACGCGGTACGGGGTGCGGTGGGCGTACGGGGTGCGCTCGAAGGCCTCCTTGAGCGCGGCGAGGTCGTGCTCGTCCGCGATCTCGGGGTCGTCCGCGTCGCCGCCGGGAAGCTCGTCGGGGCCGAGCATCGGCAGCGGGAGCTCCTCGAACCGCGACTCCACCCAGGCGTGGAACCTAGTGCCGCGGCGGGCGGCGGGCTGCGGGGGGCGCGGCATGGGGCGGGCCAGCTCCTGGGCGAAGCCGTCGGGGTCGGCGGCGATGCGCAGCAGCTGCGAGGCGGAGAGGGAGGGCGGTACGAGGACCTCACGGACGGTGGCGCGGGTGCGGCGGAGCTCGCCGGCGAGGGCGTCGAGGTCCCGGTCCCAGGAGGCGATGGTGCGGGCGTCTTCGGGGTGCGGGGGGATGTCCCCCACCCCACCCCTTCCCGAAATCGGGGGCGGGCCCCCAGGCCCCCCAGGGGTGGTGGTGGACATGGGAGCTGATGTCCCCACACCCCCGGCGCCGGATTCGCGGTGGCCTCTCTGAGCCGGGACAACGGTGTCGTGCCACGGGTCCGGCTCATGACCGTGCTCGTCGTCGCCCTCCCGGAACGGCTCCGGCTCCCAGTCGTCCCAGTCCGGCAGATCCACGGGGTCGGGGTCCAGGAGCTCGTCCGGCGGCCCGTCCAGGGGCACGTCCAGGGGCTCGTCCGGCGGCAGGGGTTCCTCAAAGGCATCCGCCGACGCATTGGCCAGATAGGAGAACACCGTGTGCGCCGCGGCGCGGCGGCGGGTCAGGGAGGCGGCGTCCAGAGGGAGCGGCCAGGCCTGCGACGCCGTCGTCGTGTGCAGCGCCGGGTTCTCCGCGTCTTCCTCCGGCTCGTCCGCCCAGACCTCGATCTCGCCGAAGCCCTCCGCGCAGTGGTCGTACAGCGCCTGGAGGAACGCCGAAGGGCCGCGTCGGCGCTTCTGGGTCGGGCCCCACCAGTGGGCCGAGCCGAGGAGCAGCGAGCGGGGGCGGGTGAACGTGACGTAGCCGAGGCGCAGTTCCTCGGTGTGCTGGTGGTCCTTCATCGACTCCTTGAAGGACCTGAGCCCCTTCGCATCCCAGGACGGGACGTCCGGGAGGGTCGTCACGTCGCCCCGCAGCGCATGCGGGAGGACCTTGGACTGGGAGGTCCAGGCCTCGCGCGCCTGGTCGTTCGGAAAGTGTTTGGCGACCAGGCCCGGGACCGCCACGACATCCCACTCCAGGCCCTTGGACTTGTGGGCCGTCAGGACCTTGACCGTGTTCTCGCCTCCCGGCAGGGCGTTGTCCAGGCCCTTCTCGTACTGCGCGGCCGTACGCAGGAAGGCGAGGAAGGCGAGCAGCGTCGCCTCCCCGTCCAGCGCCGCGAATCCGGCCGCCGTGTCAAGGAAGTTGGCCAGAGTCTCGCGGCGGCGGGCGGCCAGGGCGTGCGGTGAGGCGGAGAGTTCGACCTCGAGGCCGGTGGTGGTCAGGACCCGGTGCAGTACGTCCATCAAGGGGTCTGCGAGCGAACGGCGCAGGTCGCGCAGTTCGGCGGCGAGGCGGGCGAAGCGGACCCGGGCCTCCGTGGAGAAGGGCAGGCCGTCGTCCTCCCCGCCGGCCGACTCCAGGAATGTGTCGAGCGCGTCGGCGAGCGAGATGACCTCGGCCGGGTCGGTGCCCTCGACGGCGGCGGCCAGTCGCTCGTCCGGGTCCTTCTCGTCGGACGAGGTGCGGTGGACCAGCAGCCGGGCCCGGCGGCCCAGCAGCGCCAGGTCGCGCGGGCCGATCCGCCAGCGCGGTCCGGTGAGCAGACGTACGAGAGAGGCGTTGGCGCCCGGATCCTGCAGGACCTCGCACATCGCGACCAGGTCGGCGACCTCGGGGAGGTGCAGCAGCCCGGACAGGCCGACGACCTCGACCGGGACGTCCCTGGCAACCAGCGCGCCCTGGATCTCGGCGAAGTCGCCCGCCGTACGGCACAGGACGGCGATCTCGCCGGGCTCCTTGCCCGTACGCACGAGGTGGGCGATGGAATCGGCGAGCCACTCGATCTCCTCCGCGTGCGTGGGCAGCAGGGCACAGCGGACGATGCCGTCGCGCTCGGCGCCGGGGGCGGGCCGCAGCGCCTCGACGCCCTCGTGCATGGCGCGCAGAGGCTCGGCGAGGCCGTTGGCGAGGTCGAGGAGGCGGCCGCCGCTGCGGCGGTTCTCGCTGAGCGAGAACCGGGTGGCGGGGCGGCCGTCGGCGTACGCGAAGTGCGCAGGGAAGTCGTCCAGGTTGGCCACGGAGGCGCCGCGCCAGCCGTAGATCGCCTGGCACGGGTCGCCGACCGCGGTCACGGCATGACCGGTGCCCTGCCCGAACAGGCCGGACAGCAGCAGCCGTTGAGCCACGGACGTGTCCTGATACTCATCGAGGAGGACGACCCGGAATTCGTCCCGCAGGATGGTGCCGACCTCGGGCCTGGTGAGCGCGAGCTCGGCCGAGAGGGCGATCTGGTCGCCGAAGTCGAGGAGGTCGCGGGCTCGTTTGGCCTCGCGGTAGCGGACGGTCAGTTCGAGCAGCTCACGGCGTGCGGCGGCCGCCTCGGGGACCTTGCGCAGCTCGGCGTTGCTGAGCCGGGCGCTCTCCAGCGTGCTCAGCAGCTCGGAGTCGTACGCGCCGAGCTGCTCGGGCCGTACGAGATGCTCCGCGAGCTCCGCGTCGAGTGCCAGCAGGTCGCTGACCAGGGACGGGAAGGACTTGGTCAGCGAGGGGTACGGCCCCGGCGCCTCGCGCAGCACACGCGCGGCGAGCTGGTAGCGGGTGGCGTCGGCGAGCAGACGCGCGGTCGGCTCCAGGCCTACGCGCAGTCCGTGGTCGGTGAGGAGCTGTCCGGCGAAGGCGTGGTACGTGGAGATACGGGGCTCGCCCGGCGGGTTGTCGGGGTCGATGGCGTCGGGGTCCGTCACCCCGGCCCGTACGAGAGCTTTGCGGACGCGCTCGGCGAGCTCGCCCGCGGCCTTGTTGGTGAAGGTGAGGCCGAGGACCTGCTCCGGCGCGACCTGGCCGGTCCCGACGAGCCACACCACCCGTGCCGCCATCACCGTTGTCTTCCCCGAACCGGCTCCGGCAACAATGACCTGCGGGGCGGGCGGCGCGGTGATGCAGGCCGTCTGCTCCGGGGTGAAGGGGATACCGAGGAGCTCTTTGAGCTGCTCGGGGTCGGTGATGCGTGCGGTCACCTCAGAGAGGCTAATGGGGACCACTGACAGCGGTGGTCCCCCTCGGCCTCAACCGCGTCAGGCTCCGTTGCCGGAGCCCGCGCCCAGCTTCTCCAGGTCGACGACCTGGTCGGCCGGCGGAGCCACGGCATTCACCGGCTTGTTGTAGTCGCTGAAGACCATCGTGCCGGGCTCGTCGCCGCCAACCTTGACGACCTTGAGCAGGTAGGGCTCGCCCTCCTTGGCCACGTACATGGTCGTCGTCTCGCCGTTGGCCGCCTTCTTCACCACGGTCGCCGTGGCCTGGCCGTCGACCTCGGCGTCGGGGCCCTTGGTCATGCCCTTGCGCTCCGACTTGTCCTTGTCCATATCGGCGATCATGGCCTTGAGGTCGCAGACCCCGTCCATGTCGCCGGAGCTGCCCGCCGGCATCTTCATCCAACGGCCCTTCATCAGCTCGACGACGCTGTCGGCCTCCTTGCCGGACGAGCCGTCCTCGCTCATCGAGGCGCGCCAGAACTTCTCGTCACCCTTCATGTACAGGACCTTGTTGGCCTGGAGGAGCTCGGCTTTGCCGGCCTCCACATTCATCTTGCCCGTGCAGGCGCCCTTGGTGTCGACCGCGAAGTCGACGGTCAGCTGCTCGCCGTCGCTCTTGATCTGGCCCGCCATCCGGATGGACTGGGCGGCCTTCGTGGCCGTGAGGGCCTTGTCGCCGATCTGGTCGGCGGTGAGGCCGGCGAACGGGTCCACCGGAGCCTTCGAGGTCGTGGCGGCCGCCGGCTCCTTCGCCTTCTCCTCGGAGTCGCCCTTGGCCTTGGTGTCCTTGGAGCAGCCCGCCAGTCCGGCGATCGCGGTCGCACAGACCATCGCCGAAACCAGGAACTTCCGATTGGCTGCCATGTGTCTCCCCTGTAGATCCTGCTTATCGCACTTTTATGCGACTGTCGCGGACCTCATTTGGATGCAGGGAGTCGACGTGAGATGGACCACATGGGCCACAACACCGAACGTCGGCGGCGGTCACTCGACAATCTGGCGTCCCTCCGGCTGTGCGCTGCACGAGGCGCGGAAGGTGCAGTGGGTGCAGTGCTGCCCGGTGGACGGGGTGAAGCGCTCGTCGAGTACGCGTCCGGCGGCGGTGGCGAGCAGATCACCGACCCAAGCGCCGCTCAGGGGTTCCTGGGCCTGGATCTTGGGGAGGCCGTCGCCGCCGTCCTTCTTGGCGGCGGGCTGGCGCAGCTGTACGAGTTCGGCGCCGCCGGGTTCCGGGCGACGGCCGTCGAAGGCCTCGTCGAGCGCCCCTTCGCGCACCGCGAGCTGGTAGACGGCGAGTTGGGGGTGGGCAGCGACCTCGTCCCTGGTGGGTGTCTGCTTGCCGGTCTTGAAGTCGACGACATACGCGCGTCCTTCGGCGTCCTCCTCGACGCGGTCCATGGAACCCCGGATCCGTACCTCGTACTCCCCCGCCTCGAGCGTCACGTCGAAGTCGTGCTCGGTGGCGGCGGGGGCGCGACCGCCGCGACCGCCACGGTCCATGACGTGCCAGCGCAGGAAGCGTTCGAGCGCCACGCGCGCGTGCTCCTTCTCCTGCTGCGATTTCCAGGGAGCGTCGAAGACGAGCGCGTTCCAGACCGAGTCGAGGCGCTCCATGAGAACGGCGAGGTCGGCGGGGGTCTGTCCGGAGGCGACCTCGTCCGCGAGTACGTGGACGACGTTGCCGAAGCCCTGGGCGGCGGTGGCGGGTGCGTCCGCCTTCACCTCGCGCCCGAGGAACCACTGGAGCGCGCAGGTGTTGGCGAGCTGGTCCAGTGCGCTGCCGGAGAGGGTCACGGGCTGGTTCCGGTCCCGAAGCGGGATCTGGCTCTGCGTCGGCTCGTACAGGCCCCACCAGCGGTAGGGGTGCGCGGACGGTACGAGCGGCTGGCCCTCGTCGTCGGTGAGCGCGGCGAGGCGGGCGAGGCGGCGGGCGGCGGCGTCCCGCAGCGCGTCCGTCGCCTGCGGGTCGACGGTGGTGGCGCGCAGCTCGGCGACGAGCGCGGCGACGGCGAGGGGGCGGCGCGGGCGGCCGGTGATGTCCCTGGGCTCCACGCCGAGCTCGGTGAGGAAGCGGGAGGGCTGGTCACCGTCGTCGGCGGGGGCCTTGACGGCAGTGACGACGAGGCGGTCGCGGGCGCGGGTGGCGGCGACGTAGAAGAGCCGGCGCTCCTCGGCGAGGAGGGCGCCGGGGGTGAGCGGCTCGGCGAGGCCGTCGTGACCGATGCGGTCGGCCTCGAGGAGCGAGCCGCGGCGGCGGAGGTCCGGCCACAGGCCCTCCTGCACGCCGGCGACGACGACCAGGCTCCACTCGAGGCCCTTGGAACGGTGGGCGGTCATCAGCCGTACGGCATCGGGGCGCACGCTTCTCTTGGCGAGGGTGTCGGCGGCGATGTCCTGGGCCTCGACCTCTTCGAGGAAGTTGAGGGCGCCGCGCCCGCCGGTGCGCTCTTCGGCGCGGGCCGCGGCGTCGAAGAGGGCGCAGACGGCGTCGAGGTCGCGGTCGGCGTTGCGGCCGGCCGCGCCGCCGCGGAGAGCTGCGCGCTCGAGTCGCTGCGGCCAGGGGGTGCCGTCCCAGAGCTCCCAGAGGGCCTCTTCGGCGGTGCCGCCGCCTTCGAGAAGCTCGCGCGCCTTGCGCAGGAGTGCACCGAGCCGCTGGGCGCCGCGGGCGTAGGCGGGGTCGTGCGCGACGAGGCGCTCGGGCTCGGCAAGTGCGCGGGCGAGGAGCTGGTCGGAGGGCGGTGGTACCCGGTTGCCACCGGCGCGCTCCTCGTCCCGGAGAGCGCGGCCGAGCCGCCGGAGGTCGGCGGCGTCCATCCCGCCGAGGGGCGAGGTGAGCAGGGTGAGAGCGGTCTCGGTGGTGAGCCAGGGGGTGCGGGTCTCGGTTTCGGACGCCTCGGCACCCGGCGCCGCATCCGCATCCGCATCCGGTGTCGAACCCGCATCCGCCGGCGGTGCACCGGCGGAACCGGAGGCCTCCGCAGTCCCCTCCCGCGGTCCCGCCGGGCCCCGCAGCGCGGCCGTTGCCGCCGTGCGCAGGGCCGTCAGTAGCGGCGATACGGCCGGTTCGTGGCGCAGTGGGACGTCGTCGCCGTCGATCTCCAGCGGGACGCCCGCCGACGTCAGCGCCCGGCGGACCGAGGGGATGGTGCGGCCACCCGCGCGGACCAGGACCGCCATGTCGTTCCACGGGACGCCCTCCTCCAGATGGGCGCGGCGCAGGATGTCGGCGATGTTGTCGAGTTCCGTGGACGTCGTCGGGAAGGTGTACGTCTCCACCCGCCCGCCCTCGCGGACCGGCGCCGGCTCCCGGTGGGCGCGGGCCTTCTCCGACGGGAGGCGGGGCAGCGGCATCCGCCGGGTCAGCAGCCGGGTCGCCGCCAGCAGATCCGACCCGCTGCGACGCGACGTGGTCAGGACCGACACCTGAGAGGGTCTGCCGTCCGCGTGCCGGAAGGCGTCCGGGAAGTCGAGGATGCCGTTCACGTCCGCGCCGCGGAAGGCGTAGATCGACTGGTCCGGGTCGCCGAAGGCGACCAGCGTCCGGCCCTGGCCGGCCAGCGCCTGGAGCAGCCGCACCTGGGCCGGGTCCGTGTCCTGGTACTCGTCCACGAACACCGTGTCGTACGGGAAGAGGAACGAGGGGTGCGGCACGTCATACGGGGACCCGGTCCGTTCGGCCAGCAGGACCGCGCGGTGCACCAGTTCCGCGTAGTCGAGGACCCCTTGCATGTCCAGGACGTCCAGATACTCGGCGAGGAAAGACGCGGCCGCCCCCCAGTCGGGACGGCCGGTGCGGGCCGCGAAGCGGGCCAGGGAGTCGGGGCCGAGGCCCAGTTCCCGGCTCCGGGCCAGCACCGCCCGTACCTCGTCCGCGAAACCGCGCGTCGTGAGGCACGCCCGCAGCTCGTCCGGCCAGTGATTGCGCACCAGCCCCTCGGCCTCCAGGTCGAGCTGGCCCGCCAGCAGTTCGCGAACGGCGACGTCCTGCTCGGGACCCGACAGCAGCCGCAGCGGCTCGGAGAACAGATCCGCGTCCTGGTGGGCGCGGACCAGTGCGTAGCAGAAGGAGTGGAAGGTCGTCGCCTGCGGCCCCCGCGCACCACCCAGCCGCAGCGCCATCCGGTCCCGCAGCTCCACCGCCGCCTTGCGGCTGAACGTGAGGACCAGGATCCGCTCCGGATCCACCCCCTTCGCGACCCGCGCGGCCACCGCCTCCACCAGCGTCGTCGTCTTGCCGGTGCCCGGACCTGCCAGAACGAGCAACGGACCGTGACCGTGGTCAACCACCGCGCGCTGAGTTGCGTCCAGGAGAGGGGGATGCACCGGGCCCGGCGGGGTACGCACCAGTCGGTACGCGCCCGAGGTCCGCCGCCGTACCTGTTGCTGGTACGTCGTACGCCCGGTGGTGGAGGAGGAGCTCACGTGGATCGCCGGTCCTGGTGGGTGTGCTGGTGGTGATGGAGCGGTTCGTGCCGAGGGTGGAGCGGTTCGTGCCGCGCGCCGACGACGCTACGCCAGCGCGGGGTGGGGACGCAGTGAGTCAGCCGCGCACCGGGGCTCCGTACGGTCTTCGTACGCCGTACAGTCCCCGGCGTGCCCCTGGTGCCACCGATCGGCCGAAGCTGTCACATGTGAGCGCTGCCGCCCGCACCACCTTCGCCGTCCCATCGCGCGCGCTTCATGTCGAGCCGTGGCACATGGCCTTCGGCACTTCGCGAGGCCTCGCGCAGCGGCGTGCCCTCCGTGCGGTACCGCGCCAGGGCGCGCAGCTCGTGCCCGGGCAGCAGCGTGCCGTCCGAGCGCACCACACGCCACCAGGGCACGGCGCCGCCGTACAGCGCCATCACCCGGCCCACCTGGCGCGGCCCGCCCTGCCCGAGCCACTCCGCGACATCTCCGTACGTCATCACCCGGCCGGGCGGGATCAGCTCGGCGACCTCAAGCACCCGCTCCGCGTACTCCGGCAGCTCGTCCATCCGGCCCATCCTGCCGCACGCCACCGACAACGCCTCCGACAGCAGGCACAGTGGAGGGAGTGGGACCGGAGAGGCAGAGGGGCGTATCTCACGTGCCTCAAGTCCCCGCGATGCACCCTGATGCCCCCCTCTGCCGTCCGGTCGTGCCACCATCATGCGGGCGGTGACTGGTGATACGAGATCAAGAAGAGACCGAGACGGCGAAGGAGCAGGGCGTGCAGCCTCCGAAGGCGGCAAGCACCCCTGAGTCCGAGTCGTACCCGGAAGCGACCGCTCCGCAGGCCGACGCGAGCGATGCGACCGAGGCGAAAGGATCCGCCGATTCGACCGGGGCGAAAGGGGCGACCGGTTCGACCAGGGCGGCCGACGTCACGGACGTGACCAGCGTCGACCGGGTTTCCGGGGACGAACCGCTGCTTGCCGCCCGCGTCCACCGCCCCTCCGATCTGCTGCGGCTGCTCATCGGCATCCTGGCGATCGCCGTGGTGCTCGCCGTCGCCGCCTTCGCCCACGGCACCACCTCCGGTCTCGAGCAGGACATCAACAAGGGCACCGGGCAGGCCCCTGACCTGCTGGTCAAGATCGCCGGGCTGGCGTCCAGCATCGCCGTACTGCTCGTCCCGGTCGCCTTCGCGATCGAGCGGCTGGTCAAACGGGACGGGCTGCGGATCGCGGACGGCGTCCTCGCCGCCGTCCTCGCGCACGGCGTCACCCTCGCCACCGATCTCTGGGTCGCCAAGGCCGCGCCCGGCACGCTCCAGGACGCGCTGACCCAGGCGCAGAGCGGCGGCGGGCTGACCGATCCGGTGCATGGCTATCTCGCGCCCGTGATCGCCTATATGACGGCCGTGGGGATGGCCCGGCGGCCGCGCTGGCGTGTGGTGCTGTGGGTGGTGTTGCTGCTCGACGCCTTCGCGATGCTGGTCGCCGGTTACACCACCCCGTTCTCGATCATCCTCACCGTGCTGCTCGGCTGGACCGTCGCGTACGGCACGCTGTACGCCGTCGGCTCGCCGAACGTACGGCCCACCGGCCAGACCCTGCTGGCCGGTCTGCGCCATGTCGGTTTCCGCCCGGTCACCGCGATGCGCTCCGAGGACGTTCCCGACTCCGCCGAGCAGGGCGACCGCGGCCGCCGCTATCTGGTCACGCTGGAGGAGGGCGCGCCGCTCGATGTCACCGTCGTCGACCGCGAGCAGCAGGCGCAGGGCTTCTTCTACCGGGTGTGGCGCCGGCTGACGCTGCGCTCCATCACCACACGCCGCTCCATCCAGTCGCTGCGCCAGGCGCTGGAGCAGGAGGCGCTGCTGGCGTACGCGGCGATCGCCGCCGGAGCCAACGCCCCCAAGCTGATCGCCACCTCGGAACTCGGTCCGGACGCCGTGATGCTGGTGTACGAGCACCTGGGCGGCCGTTCCCTGGACTCCCTGACGGACGACGAGATCACCGACGATGTGGTGCGCGGGGCCTGGCGGCAGGTGAAGGCGCTCCAGTCGCGGCGTATCGCGCATCGCAGGCTGACCGGCGACGCGATTCTGGTGGATCGTTCCGGCAAGGTGATCCTGACGGATCTGCGCGGCGGCGAGATCGCGGCGGGCGATGTGGTGCTGCGCATGGACATCGCGCAGCTGCTCACCACGATCGGGCTGCGGGTGGGTGCCGCGCGTGCGGTGGCCACCGCGGTCGAGGTGCTCGGCCCGGACGCGGTCGCCGACTGTCTGCCGCTGCTCCAGCCGATCGCGCTGAGCCGCTCCACCCGGGCGACACTGCGCAAGCTGGCCCGCGAGCGGTCGCAGCGTGAGCGGGATGCGGTGCTCGAGGCGTCCGCCGCCACCAAGCGGGCTCGTACGGAAGAGGCGGCGGAGGAAGCGTCGGCCGACGACCGCAAGGCCGCACGCAAGTCGGAACGGGCGGAGAAGCAGGCCGACAAGAAGGCCATGGACGAAGCCATGGACGAGGCGCGCGAGGAGGATCTGCTCTCCCAGATCCGTCGGCAGGTGCTGCTGATCAGACCGCAGGCACCGGTCGAGCCGGTCCGTCTCGAGCGGATCAGGCCGCGTACGCTCATCAGCTTCATCGCCGGCGCGGTCGCCGCGTACTTCCTGCTCTCGCAGCTCGCCGGCATCGACTTCGGCACGGTATTCCGGCAGGCCGACTGGCGCTGGGTGGTGGTGGCCGTCGCCTTCTCCGCGATCAGCTACTTCGCGGCGGCGATGAGCCTGCTGGGCTTCGTGCCGGAGCGGGTCGGCTTCCTGCGGACCGTGGTCGCACAGGTCGCCGGGTCCTTCGTCAAGATCGTCGCCCCGGCGGCGGTCGGCGGCGTCGCGCTGAACACCCGCTTCCTCCAGCGTTCGGGCGTACGGCCCGGTCTCGCCGTGGCCAGTGTCGGCGCCTCACAGCTCTTCGGCCTCGGCGCACACATCCTGCTGCTGCTCTCCTTCGGCTATCTGACCGGTACGGAGCGAACGGCGTCGTTCACGCCGTCGAGGACGGTGATCGCGGGTCTGCTGACGGTCGCCGTGCTGGTGCTGGTGGTGACCGCGATCCCGTTCCTGCGGAAGTTCGTCTCGACGCGGCTGCGCTCGCTGTTCGCCGGTGTGGTGCCGCGCATGCTCGATGTACTGCAGCGGCCGGGGAAGCTGCTCACCGGCATCGGCGGGATGCTGTTGCTGACCGGCGTGTTCGTGATGTGTCTGGACGCGTCGATCCGGGCCTTCGACAACGGCCACCAGCCGCTGAGCTACGCCAGCATCGCCGTGGTGTTCCTGGCGGGCAACGCACTGGGCTCGGCGGCACCGACGCCGGGCGGTGTGGGCGCGGTCGAGGGCGCGCTGACCTTCGGTCTGGTCCTGGCCGGAGTGCCGAAGGAGGTCGCGGCGCCGGCGGTCCTGCTGTACCGGATGATGACGCTCTGGCTGCCCGTGCTGCCGGGGTGGTTCGCCTTCAACCACCTCACCCGCAAGGGCGCGCTCTAGAAGGGCTCGGGCGGTCCCCGCACGGCAGCCCCGCCGCGCGAACCCTCCGTCGCCACCCACATGGCCGCCCCGCCGCGGCTACGCTCCGTCGCCACCCGCATGGACCGCCGTCCCGCGCGGCCGGGGCGCTCGCGGCGGACGATGACAGCATGCCGACCACTTCCGCCGCCTTGCGCGCTGTCGCACTCGCCGCCTCCGCCACCGTACTGCTGGCCGCCGGCTGTTCCGACAGCAGCGGCAAGAAGACGGAGCAGGGCCCGACGGAGGATCTCGCCTCCCAGACGCTGGACTGGCAGAAGTGCCCGGCCCCGTCGGAGGCCGAGGGCGGCGGGACCCAGCC
Source organism: Streptomyces sp. NPDC002730 (assembly GCF_042888805.1). NCBI lineage: Bacteria > Bacillati > Actinomycetota > Actinomycetes > Kitasatosporales > Streptomycetaceae > Streptomyces > Streptomyces sp. NPDC002730. The sequence goes on along the minus strand of NZ_JBIAQG010000001.1, from coordinate 826,837 downwards.
CTCGCCGCTGCCCGGCGGCACCACCTGGGAGTGCTCCTTCATGGACGTCCCGCTCGACTACGCCGAGCCGGACGGCGAGACCATCGAGCTGGCCCTGATCCGCGCCAAGGCGCTCGACAAAAGCAAGCGGATCGGCTCCCTCATCTTCAACTTCGGTGGTCCCGGCGGCTCCGGGGTCAGCACGCTGCCCTCCGTCGCCGCGGACTTCGAGACCCTGCGCACCCGCTACGACCTGGTGAGCTTCGACCCGCGCGGGGTCGGTCGCAGCGTTGGCGTGGAGTGCGAGGACGATCGACAGCTCGACGCGTACTTCGCTAAGGACTGGACCCCCGACGACGCCGCCGAGGAGAAGACCCTCGTCGAGAGTCTGAAGTCCTTCGCGGACGCCTGCAAGAAGAACTCCGGCAACGAGCTCCCGTATGTGGGCACCACCAATGCCGCCCGCGACATGGATCTGATGCGCCAGGTCCTCGGTGACAAGAAGCTCTACTACTTCGGGATCTCGTACGGCACCGAACTCGGCGGCGTCTACGCGCACTTGTATCCGAAGAACGTGGGCCGAGCCGTTTTGGACGCCGTCGTCGACCCGACCGCGACCTCGGAGCAGAGCGCGCTGGGCCAGGCCAAGGGCTTCCAACTGGCCCTCACCAACTGGGCCAAGGACTGCGTGGCCCGCGGCGACAAGTGCCCCATCCCCGGCTCGACACCGCAGGAGATCCAGGACTGGATCATCGCCCTCCTCAAGAAGCTCGACAAGCAGCCGATCACCGGCAGCGGCGACCGGAAGCTGACCCAGACCGAAGCCACCAACGGCATCGCGCAGACCCTCTACTCCACGGAGTACTGGCCGTTGCTGGAGCAGGGTCTCGACGAGGCCGACGGAGGCAACGGCGCGCTGCTGCTCGCACTGTCCGACGCCTTGAACGGACGCAGCGAGAACGGCGACTACAGCAATATCCAGGCGGCCAACTCGGCCATCAACTGTGTCGACTACAAGGACCGCTTCACCCTGGAGCAGGCCAGGGCGAAGCTGCCTCAATTCCGCAAGGCGTCGCCGGTCTTCGGCGACACCATGGGCTGGGGCCTGATGGGCTGCAGTGAGTGGCCGGTGCCCGGCATGTGGCGCACGCCGGATGTCTCCGCCCCGGGCTCTGCCCCCATCGTCCTCGTCGGCAACACCGGTGACCCTGCCACGCCGTACCAGGGCACGAAGGCGATGGCCGACGCGCTCGGCAAGGGCGTCGGCATCGAGCTCACGTACAAGGGCGAGGGCCACGGCGCGTACAACAGCGGCAACAAGTGTGTGCAGAAGGCAGTGAACACCTACCTCCTGGACGGCAAGGCTCCCGCCGCCGGAACGGTGTGTCAGTAGGCCCGCATAAGATGTCGAAACTATCTTCGAAGCCCGGGGGGGCATCCATGACGACGCGGGTACGGGCGGGGGCGCTGGCCGCTGCGGCGGTGCTGGCGGCCGGCGCCATCGCCGGCTGTGACGGCAGTACGGACGCGGCAGGGGGCGACGGCAAGAACACCGCCAAGCCCTCGGCCTCCCGGACCGCCCCGGACAAGGCCGCCCCGAGCAGGCCGAGCGAGCCGGTCCTGCCCGCCACCCTCACCGGCCAGAAGCTCGACTGGCAGCGCTGCGCGGCGCCCGTGAAGGCGGAGGGCAGCTACGCGAAGGCGCCGGGCAATCAGTGGCAGTGCGCCCGGCTCAAGGCCCCGCTCGACTACAAGAAGCCGACGGGCGAGACGATCGGGATCGCTCTGATCCGCTCGACGGCCGAGGACCGGTCCAAGCGGATCGGTTCACTCCTCTTCAACTTCGGCGGTCCCGGCGGCTCGGGTGTCGCCGGACTGCCGGGCTCGGCCGATCAGTTCAAGAAGCTGCACAGCCGTTACGACCTGGTCAGCTTCGATCCGCGCGGCGTGGCGGAGAGCTCCGAGGTGACCTGCCGGGGCGACCAGGAGATCGAGGCAGCGCACAGGCTGGACTTCACCCCCGACACACCCGCGGAGGAGAAGGCGTACTTCGACGACGCCAAGGCCTTCGGCGCGGGCTGCGCCAAGAAGTCCGGGCGGGTGCTGCCGCATGTCGGCACGGCCAACGCCGCCCGCGACATGGACCTGATGCGCCAGGTCCTCGGCGACGACAAGCTGAACTACCTCGGCTTCTCCTACGGCACCGAACTGGGCGGCACCTACGCCCACTTGTTCCCGAAGAACGTCGGACGACTCGTCCTGGACGCGGTGGTCGATCCCACCGCCGACTACGCCGCGCATTCGCGAGGCCAGGCGCAGGGCTTCCAGCGCGCCCTGGAGAACTACTTCAAGAGCCGCGGCATCAGCGCGCAGGAGGGCACCGCGCGCGTGGTCAAGCTGCTCGGCAAGCTGGACCGCAAGCCGCTGCCCACCGACGAGGGACGCCCGCTCACCCAGAGCCTGGCGCTCACCGGGATCGTCTTCCCGCTGTACTCCAAGGACAACTGGGAATACCTCACCAAGGGGCTGAACGAGGCGGAGAACGGTGACGGCACCCGTCTTCTGCTGATGGCGGAGGCCTACAACAGCCGTGACGAGAAAGGCCACTACAGCACCCAGGACCACTCGCAGCGCGCCATATCCTGCGCGGACACCAAGGGCCGGGTGACCGCCGCCGAGGTCACATCGCGTCATCTGGCCGAGTTCACCAAGGTGTCGCCGGTCTTCGGCCCGTATCTGGCCTGGGACCTGGCGGGATGGTGCGCGGACTGGCCGGTGCCGGGCGAGTCGGACACTCCCGAGACAGCCGCCGAGGGCGCGGCTCCGATCCTGGTCGTCGGCACCACGGGCGACCCCGCGACCCCGTACGAGGGCGCGAAGCGGATGGCGGACGAGCTGGGCGCGGGCGTCGGGGTGCTGCTCACCAACAAGGGCGAGGGGCACGGCGCGTACGGCAATGGCGCCTGCGTGACCGGCACGGTGGACGCGTATCTCCTGGACGGCAAGGTCCCGGTGAACGGCAAGACCTGCTCGTAGCAACCGGCAGCGCGAAGGGCCCCGGACCGGCACTCCGGTCCAGGGCCCTCCCGCACCGCTACAAGCCTCAGTAGATCGGCAAGTCAGGCCATGTACCGCCTGACCTGCGCGTTTCCGGCATCCTCACTCCCTCTGGGCCGTCGTGGGGCCGTCATCGGTGTCCGCGCCGTCCCCGAAGGCACGGTTCACTGCCTCCCGGGTCCGCTTCTCGCTGCTGGGCATCAGATGCGTGTACGTCCGCAGGGTGAAGCCCGGGTCGTGGTGCCCCAGGTACTGGGACACAGCCTTGATGCTCTCCCCCGCGTCCAGCAGAACGGACGCGTAGAAGTGCCTCAGCGCGTGCATGCCGCTCGTCCGGCCGGGAGAGATGCCCGACGCATTCAGGGCCGGGCGCCAGGCCCAGCGGTTGAAGTCGTTGCGGTTGACCGGACGGCCTTGATCCCAATGAAAGAGCAGGGATGCCGTGACCGGCGAGCCGTCGACCGCCCGCCACGGCAGCCTCACAGCGGCTGGCGGGTGCTGGCTGATGTGCTCCTCGATTGACCGGGCAACGCTCTCGGGCAGCGGGACCGTTCGCGCCTTGGCTCCCTTGGGCGGTGCGAACACCGGACGGTTACGGATGAGCTTGACCTGACGTACCACGTGAACCACTCCCTCGATGAAGTCCACGTCTTCGACCGCCAAGCCGAGGACCTCGCCCTGACGCAAGCCGCATCCGCCAGCCAAATCCACCATGGCCCCGTAATGCTCCGGCAATGCCGAGCGAACCGCGAGTACACGCTCACGCGGCCCGGCTAGGGTCGAGCTTCGGCGCACGCACGGACGACGAACGACAAGGGTTCTCGGGGATCAGGCGGTCATCCACTGCCGCCGTCAGCATGGTGGAGAGATTCGCGAAGATCACCCGCTGATAGGCGGGTGCGACTCCCCCGTCCTGCAGCTTCCGCAGCCACTCACGGATGTGTGTCGGCCGGAGCGAGCCCAGTGTGCGACTGCCCAGGTACGGCAGGACGTGCAGGCGGATGCGCTGCTCGGTGCCCACGAAGGTGCCAGGGTCCATGGTGAGCGACGCCAACCATCGTTGGGCGTGCTGTCGAACGGTGAGGCGACCGCCTTGCGGATCTATGTACTGGCCGCGTGACATGTCCGCCTCGATCTGCGTGAGCCATTGCTCAGCAAGCCGCTTCTGACGATCGGGGAAGCTCTTGGACTTCTCGATGCCGTCGGGACCGATGTAACGGGCGCGGTAGCGCAGACCGACGCCGTACCGCTGGGTCTTGACCTTGACGACCTTGCCGTTGGGTCCAGGCTCGGTCCGATACCAGCGGTCTTGAATGTGTCCGGCCATCAGGCAGCCTCCCCAATTTGGGAGTCCACCCAGGCCCGCACATCACCCGGATCGAAGCGCAGGTGCCGGCCAACTCGGAATCCGCGAGGCCCAGTGCGCTTGCGCCGCCATTGGTAGACGGTCTCGACGCTGGGAAGCTCGAACATCTCGACCAGGTCCTCAGGGGTCAGGAACCGGTTCGGCAGCTCTGAGGCCATGGTCAGCACTCCCCTTCATCGGTGAGCTGATCGCGTAGGGCTTCACGTGCGGTTTCTCGGTTGATGCGGATGTCTTCGGCGATGGAGGCGGCAAGGGCGGATTCGCCGGGGGTGTGACCGTGGCCGGCGTATCGCCAGTCGGCGAGGACGAGCGTGGTGTCGGGCTCGGGCAGGCCGAGGGCCTGGCGTAGTTCGGCGGCGCGGTAGTCGGCACGGACCTGACGGCGTTCGGTGAATGTGGACGAGTAGCGGCGGGACTTGGTGAGGAAGTGGCCGCGGAAGCCGAGCATGTGGGCCCAGGCCCGCAGCTTGCGTTCCGGGTAGAGGGCATCGAGGTCCCAGCACGCGCGGATGAGGCGGCGGGCGTGGTCGGGTACGCGGTGCTGGTCGAGTTCGGCGAGCTCGCCGACGCGGCGGTCGAGGGTGCCGGTGGTCTCGGCTGCCTTGGTGGCGTACTTGGCGATGTAGGCGGCGACCTTCTGTTCGGTGATGTCGTCGCTGTCGAAGGCGGTGATGGACTGAATGTCGAGCTTCCTGCCCCAGGACAGTGACCGTGAGGGCTGCGGACCAACGGCGGGCACGGTCACCGTGGTGTACGGATGCTTCCTGGCCTTACGGATCGCGTCGGTGAGCAGCCCGGCAGTGGTCACAGTCCGAAGCCGTCCGCGTTGCGAGCACACTCCCCCAAGCGCCTGCCTGAAGGCGCCAGCATGGTGCGGCAGTGGAAGCGGTGGGAGTCCGGCGAGGTCACGCCGAGCGAGTTCTACCAACCGCTCATTGCCGCAACCTTCGGCACGGTGACACACGCGATCTTCCCCGTCGCGAGTCGACGGGATGGCAACGCTGAGATCGTCGCGGCCAGCGGCATGGAGACGCTGGACATCATCAGCCGCTTGCAGGCTTCCGACGTCGACAGCGCCACCCTGGACGCGCTAAGGATCACCACCGATCGACTGTGCTCCGAATACCCGCACCTGCCGAGCGCTCAGCTTGCGATGGAAGGGCGTCAGTGGCTCAAGCGAGTGGCCGGCCTTCAGTCGCAGCGGCTCACGCTTGCTCAGCACCGAGAGGTACTCACGCTCTCGGGCTGGCTGGCCCTGTTGATCGGCTGCGTCGAGTACGACATGGGCGACCGAGCCGCCGCCGAGAGCACGCGCCGGGCTGCGCTGTCCCTTGCCCATGAGGCCGACAACTCCGAGATCACCGGTTGGGCACACGAGATGCGAGCGTGGTTCGCCCTCACGACCAGCGACTACCGCGGCATCCTTGCCGCTTCCCAGGCGGGCACCGACGCCGCACCCAGCCATGGCGTAGCCGTACAGCTGGCAGCGCAAGAAGCCAAGGGATGGGCCCGACTTGGTGACCGTCGACAGACGGAAGTAGCGCTCGACCGCGGTCGGAAGCTACTCGAAGGAATGCCGTACCCCGAGAACCTCGATCACCACTTCGTCGTGGACCCAGCCAAGTTCGACTTCTACGCGATGGATTGCTACCGGCTACTCGGAGAAGACCGTTTCGCGGAGAACCTTGCTCACGAGGTCATTCGCGCCGGAACGGACTTCGACGGAGCCGAGCGATCGCCTATGAGGATGGCTGAAGCCCGGATCACTCTCGGTGTGGTCGCAGCCCGACAGGGCGACCTAGATCAAGCCGTGAACTACGGCGAGTGGGCACTCAAGGGGGACCGGCAATCCTTGCCCTCGCTCCTCATGGTCAGCCGGGAACTCGCCTCGATCGTCAACCGCGACTACGCCAACGAAACTGTAGGGCGTGAGTACTTGGACCACCTCAACACGCTCACCCGCGCCCGCTGAGTTGCCTAGACGGTTTCTCTTGGATAATCGTGCGTCCCGGGGGCTGACCCGGCGGTGTCGGTGGGGGCAGTTAGCCTGCGCAGATGATCGAGACGACCAGCGATGACCGCTACTTTCCGCCTGCCCTGGCCGACGTGGCCCGGGTCGAATTCGACTACGGCGACGAGGGCGAGGGCGTCGACTTCGAGCCGTACGACGCCTTCGACTCTGCCGAGAAGACCACCGACTGGCTACGCCACTGGACCGGCAACCACGAGCTCGACGGCGGCGCCTACCGGGTCTTCGGGCAGGATGGCACCGGAGGTCTCGCCGCCATCTGGTACGCGCGGCCAGGGCGGCCTCTCACCGAGCAGCCAGTAGTGTTCATGGGCTCGGAGGGCGAGTGCGGCGTGGTGGCCGGGGACTTGTCCGGCTTCCTGTGGGTGCTTGCCGACGGTTTCGGGCCAATGGAGGCCGCCCTGTATGAGGAGCGCGAGGCGCGCCCGGACGCCGCCCTGGCAGAGCTCGCCGAGCGGCATGCGACCACCCCGCGCCGGCCCGCCCGAGAAATCATCATCGAGGCCCAGGCTGAGTTCGCGACCTTCGCCGAGGACCTCGACGAGCTCTGTCACTGACGCGGCGAGGTCGGCCGAGCCCAGTCCCACGGCGTCAAGCGCGGACAGAGTTTCCCTACGTCTATCAAGGCTCGCTGCGCTCGCTGCCCGACCGGCGTTCGGTGAGCGCGTGGACATTGCCAACCCAGCCGCCACACGCAGCCCAGCCACACGGGACCGGCCCTGTCCCACGCCCGCCATGCGCCCGAGTGGCCCCCAGAAGGCTTCAAAAACACCAGCGCACCAGGCCCCGGGGGAAGAGGCGGACGCTCGGGAGAACACCACAGTTGACGCATTGAACGTCTGCATTCCCGGCCTCCTGAACTGCGGTAGCAGTCTGATCAGAGATCAGAGGGTGCCGCACGGAGTGCGGCGGCGCCGGCCGGACGCCGCCGCGCTTGCCCCTCCATGTCTACGCCACCGGGGCCGCACGTCGTCGCCCGCCCGCGCCCACAAGGGGCGAAAAGAACCAGGCCGGGGGTGGGGACGGTCGACTCCACGGCTTTACCCACACTCCCCGATCCGGGACCCGCGTCGAGCAAGACCAGGGGGCCACTCGGACACATTGCGGGCAGGGGTGAAACCTGCCCGAGTAGCCGGCAAGCGTACGGCCCCCTGATCATGCACGACCCCAAACCGGGCAGGACACCGGCCAAAGCCGCTCCACCGACCTCACGAGGCTGGCGCCAGGCGGTCAGCTACAGCGTGCGGAGGAATGCGTCGACTTTCAGCGTGTCCGGGGGCAGGGCGCGCTATACAAGGGGCGTGTTGCGGTACGGCGTCCACGCGATCGCCGCCGGGGGACGGGAGACGGGGATGCCCGAGAGTTCCGATTCGATCTTCATCAGCTATGCAGGGTCGGACCGTCAGTGGGCCGAGTGGGTCGCGTGGCGCCTGGAGGAAGCCGGCCACCCGGTCGAGCTGGACGTGTGGCACTGGCGCACCGGCGACGACTTCGTGAGAAAGATGAGCGAGGCTCTGGCGAAGGCCACAGCGGTCGTGGCCCTGTTCTCACCTGCCTACTTTGTCGCAGGGCGGTTCACCGAGGAGGAGTGGAGGGCGGCCCTGGCCCGTAGGGACCGCTTCATCCCGGTCGTCATCCAGCCGCTTGAGGCCGACGAGCTGCCGCCGATCCTGGCATCGCGCCTCTGGAAGGAGCTGCACGGCCTGGACGAGACCACGGCTATCGCTGCGCTCGTGGAGGCGGTGCGCGGCCCCGTGCCTCCGACCAGTCCACCGGCTTTCCCCGGCGCCACCACGCAGACTGCGCACACCGCTCCGGTCGTTCGACGTGGGCCGCAGCCACGTTTCCCGTCGAGCACCGGCCTCCCCGACGTGTGGAACGTACCGCGGCGCAATCCGCACTTCACCGGCCGCGAGACGGTCATCGACGATCTGCGAAGCAGACTGCTCGCGAAGCGGCACGTCGCTGTCCAGGCGCTGCACGGGTCGGGCGGCATCGGCAAGACGCAGATCGCAGTGGAGTATGCGCACCGCTTCGCCGGCCAGTACGACCTCGTCTGGTGGGTCGACGCCGAACAAGTCGACCAGGTCCCCCAGACTTACGCTGAATTAGCCGCGCGCCTGGACGTGGCTCGGCCCGAGGCTGGTACCGAAGCCAACGCACATAACGCAATGCAGCGCCTGCGCACGTTGGACCGCTGGCTGCTCATCCTGGACAACGCCGAGGACCGGGACAAGTTGGATGAATGGCTGCCCGAGGGGCCCGGCCATGTTCTGATCACGTCCCGCAACTCCGCATGGCAGTTGACCGTCCCCGGACTGCGCCTGGATGTATTCAGCCGCCGGGACTCTCTGGCCTACCTGAACAGTCGTCTGCCCGCCCTCGATCCCGAGCAGGCAAATTCGCTGGCCGGTGCGCTGGGAGACCTCCCCCTCGCCCTCGCCCAAGCCGTAGGTGTTTTGACCGCGGGGATGCCGCTGGCACGCTACCGACAGCTCCTGGACACCAAGACCAGCGACCTTCTCAGCCACGGTGACACCCCTGGGTATCCGGTCTCACTGGCAGCCACCGTCACCATCGCCAACGACCGGCTCAGCGTCAGCCGCAATGACGCGATCGCACTGCTACGCCTCCTATCCTTCCTCGGCCCCGACCCCATCCCCACTCCCTGGCTGGCCGACGCGCACAGCCGGTTAACCACCATCCCTGGCGACCACGACGACCTCATGTGGCCTCAGTCCGCCATCGAGCCGCTCGCCCGCTTCGGCCTGGCCCGCGTTGGGCAGGAAACGGTCCAGATCCACCGTCTCACCCAGGCCATCGTGCGCGATCAGGCCAGCAAAGTTGACACCGCAGCGATCCATCACGACCTTGCAGCGCTGCTGTCCACTGCCGACCCAGGGAATCCCCAACTGCCCCACACGTGGCCGCGATGGGGCACGCTCACGTCACACCTCACAGTCGCCCAGCACGCGATCGGCGCCCACCCCGACCTGCGGTCGACGCTGCTCAATGCAGCCCGGTACCTCATCCAAAGTGGCCAGCGACGTGCAGCTCACGATCTCGCCCACACCCTCCACCAATCGTGGGTCGTCGGCCTGGGTGAGGACCACCCCGACACCCTCCACTCCGCCGAAGCGCTCGTCGACGCCCTGTACGACCTCGGCCGCTATGGCGAAGCCCGCCGCAAGGTCGAGGACACGCTGGAGCGGCGCCGGCGGGTGCTGGGCGAGGATCACCCCGACACCCTCCAATCCGCCCACGATCTCGCCAACACCCTGCACAACCTCGGTGACCATGCCGAAGCCCGCAGCATGCACGAGGACACGCTGGAGCGGCGCCGGCGGGTGCTGGGCGAGGATCACCCCGACACCCTCCAATCCACCCACGATCTCGCCAACACCCTGCACAACCTCGGTGACCATGCCGAAGCCCGCAGCATGCACGAGGACACGCTGGAGCGGCGCCGGCGGGTGCTGGGCGAGGATCACCCCGACACCCTCCGCTCCGCCCACGATCTCGCCAACCCCCTGCACGACATCGGCCGCTATGGCGAAGCCCGCCGCATGCACGAGGACACGCTGGAGCGGCGTCGGCGGGTGCTGGGCGAGGACCACCCCGACACCCTCGACTCCGCTCGCGAGCTTGCGGTCGCCCTGCACAACCTCGGCCGCTATGGCGAAGCCCGCCCAATGCACGAGGACACGCTGGAGCGGCGCCGGCGGGTGCTGGGCGAGGACCACCCCGACACCCTCCAATCCGCCCACGATCTCGCCAACACCCTGCACAACCTCGGCCGTTACGGCGAAGCCCGCCCCATGCACGAGGACACGCTGGAGCGGCGCCGGCGGGTGCTGGGCGAGGACCACCCCGACACCCTCGACTCCGCTCGCGATCTCGCCAACACCCTGGACAACCTCGGTGACCATGCCGAAGCCCGCCCAATGCACGAGGACACGCTGGAGCGGCGCCGGCGGGTGCTGGGCGAGTTTCACCCCGCCACCCTCCTCTCTGCCTACGATCTTGCGGTCACCCTGCACAACCTCGGTGACCATGACGAAGCCCGCCGCATGCACGAGGACACGCTGGAGCGGCGTCGGCGGGTGCTGGGCGAGGACCACCCCGCCACCCTCGACTCCGCTCGCGAGCTTGCGGTCACCCTGCACAACCTCGGTGACCATGACGAAGCCCGCCGCATGCACGAGGACACGCTAGAGCGGCGCCGGCGGGTGCTGGGCGAGGACCACCCCGCCACCCTCGACTCCGCTCGCGAGCTTGCGGTCACCCTGCACAACCTCGGCCGCTATGGCGAAGCCCGCCCAATGCACGAGGACACGCTGGAGCGGCGCCGGCGGGTGCTGGGCGAGGACCACCCCGACACCCTCGAAACCGCCCACGATCTTGCGGTCACCCTGCACAACCTCGGTGACCATGACGAAGCCCGCCGCATGCACGAGGACACGCTGGAGCGGCGCCGGCAGGTGCTGGGCGAGGACCACCCCGACACCCTCGAAACCGCCCACGCGCTCGGCAGATATTGAGTCGCTCGTGCCCCCTACGTCGGCAGTACAGCAACGCAGTACCCCAGCAGCTGCACTTGCCCGGTAGAGTCCCTCCTTGGCCGTGAAGCGGCTGGTGTGACCGTCGCTGACCGATCCGGCTAGAGCTACGGATCAGAAGGTAGCCGTGCCCTTCCCGTGCCCGTTGCGTTCACTCCAATGGCTGCCGTACAGCAGCGAAGTACAGCAACCATTGCGACCGCATCCGACCCGGGTCGGCCCCAGGTACCCCGGCTGACCAGTCGAGCGGACCTCAGCGACCGCCCCGCCGGTAGTTCGGGACGAAGTGGTCGCGTGCCACATCCGTGCCAGATCGAGCGGTCAACGACGGTCAATCGAGGCGCGTCACGGCGTGGATGACCGTCCCTGGCCTCAGCGTCCCGGGCGGCCAGTGGCCAGTGAGGATGTGGCTGCGGGGGCGCCAGGCTTACAAAGCAGATGTCGGCGGTTCGAAACCGTTCGCGCCCACCGGTGCAAAGGCCGCCAACCGATCATGGTTGGGGGTCTTTGACATCTACTTTTGGCATCAACGGATACGGTCACTCACGGCCCCCGCGGGCGGTTACGCCTTGCTCTCGACGACCTTCATCGAGCGGCTATGCCGCCCCCGTCGATCTTGGCTGTACCGTCTCGGCAGACGAACAGGGGGCGGCCGAATGGCAAGTGATCTTCAGGTCAGCTGGGAACTGAGCGGCTCTGGGTGGGCAACGTGTCGAATCGCTGACGGCACGTCGGAGCGGACTGACATCGTCAGCTACTGCACGGACGCTCTGGCTGACTTGCTTCACGGTGTGGCGGGTCTCTACGGAACCTCGACCGTCCAGCGGGTCTCCTTCGACCTCGAACCGGCCGAAGTGAGGTGGCGGCTCCGGTGTCGAGGGACGAGCGTAGACATCGCTGTCTACCGGTTCCCGGATCTGCACAGTAGTTGGGACGCGCCTGACGAGGAGGGCACGCTCTGCTGGAGCTCCATACAACCCCGCCACGTGTTCGGCCACGCAGTGATGGAGGCTGCTCAGGCGGTGCTGGAGATCCATGGCGAGGTCGGTTATCGAAAGAAGTGGGTGCAGCACCCCTTCCCCGTCGCCGCTCTACAAGACCTCCGGCGGCTGCACCTGAGAGAGGACGAGTGCCATCACGAGCAGTGTCGGGGCAACCTCGATTCCTGACATCACCGGCTCACCTCAACGCGTGCGACCGGCGCCGGCCAACGCCGATCATCGGCGGCCGGCCAGTAGCGGAGAGGAAAGGGTGTTGGGTGCCGTTCCGAGATCCCGCGAGCGAGCCTATAAAGCGGGTGTCGCAGGTCAAGAGCCGGGTGCTGCACGCTGTCCCGTAACGATCCGGTATCGGTGTCGGAATCGAGAGGCTTAAGTGGCTTGCGGCGAAACTGATTTGCTAGGGGGCCGCTCCACAGGGTGACATGCGCTCATGAGCAGAATGGCGCAGGTTCTCGTCCTGGCACGGTACGAGGACGAGGTAATGGAGCCGCTGACACGGCCCGACGAGGCGCGCACCTGGCGCGGCAGTTTCGAGCAGATACCCGGTTGGTTCGTTGGCGGGTGGTACCTCGAGTTCTACCGCGAGAGCCAGCGCCGCGGGGTCCTCGCGGATCTGGAGGCGCTGCCGTGGAACCAGCCGGAGTGCGTCCAGGTCATGCTCCACGACGAAGACGACGACTGCTTCGGGCTATGGATGTTCCAGGACGGCGCGCTGGCCGAGGTGCCGATCCCACGCACACAGCGGGTCCACGTCACGCCGCCGCCGTGGAGAAGCGACAGCCCCGATCCCGGATGTCTGTGGCGGACGGACAGGCCGGACGCAGGGAAGTGGCCGGCACACTCTCCCGAGCACGAGCAAGACCCGCGACTGTCTTGGTAGTGAGAGCTAGTGGTGCCCTATGGGTGAGCCCGGATCCAGGAGAGTGTCGTGCCCCTGCCCGGCCCGTCCCGCCCGTAGTCCAGGCGAGCGCCTGCCGGAGCATGGTGGCCCCCGCGCGGGACACGATCGCTGCGTGACGTGCGCGAGGGCAGGCACCTTCGGGAACCAAGTGCAACGCCAGTCATCGACCCTGCCGAATACGTGTCGAAGCGCATCCAACTAGCCTCAGCAGCAACGACATTCCCGCAGGTCATGGGAGTACAGGATCACCTGCACCAAAGCGCCTTCTAATCGCCTGGCCGCAGGATCGAGCGCCGTGGGTGAGTGTCTAACTGCGTGACAACGCCAGCAAAGCAACAGCCTCGGACAACAACGGACGACGACGAACATCGCAGCAGCTCAGCTACGCGCCGCCCTGTCACACGGTCATCCCAGTTGCTTCGGGGCGAAGAGGTCGTGGCGGATTCGAGCAGCGGCGGAGCTGAGTCAGTGCGATGTCAGAGTCCGATGAGAGTGTGTCCGGCATGGAGATACCCGTGGCCCCTGACATCGGGGATGAGGAGCACGCCGTCATCGCCCACTTCATGCTTGCTGCTGGCGGTTTTGGCGACGCCGACCAGCGAGAGCGAGTCTACGAGGCTGAGCAAGTGATGGCGGCGGCGGCCGAGGAGGCCGGTGTCGGCGAGGTCGACGGCAACGAGTTCGGAGGAGGCAAGGCTGTGGTCTACGCCTACGGGCCTGATGCAGATGCTCTCTTCAAGGTCTTGGAACCGACTCTGCGCAGTCTGCCCTTCCGGCCGGCAAACGTCGTTCTCAGGCGGGGCGATATCGAGACCCGTATTGACCTGTAGGGCTGCCCCGGCACTGGGGAAACGGACGACGGCCCTGCGGGAAGTCCGGGCCGTCACTGGGCCGTGCGAGGGCGCCCGACGCCGACCAACAACGACAGAAGCCCACGGCACCTGACCTGGTCAGAGCCGTGGGCTTCTTCAGCCTTGCTGGTCAGCCCAAGGGCTGATTAGTAGATCGGCTTGTCCGGCTCGATCTGGTTGACCCAGCCGATGACGCCGCCGCCGACGTGCACCGCGTCGGCGAAGCCCGCGGACTTGAGCACCGCGAGGACCTCCGCACTGCGGACACCCGTCTTGCAGTGCAGGACGATGCGCTTGTCCTGCGGAAGGTCCTGGAGTGCGGTGCCCATCAGGAACTCGTTCTTCGGGATCAGCCTGGCGCCGGGGATCGAGACGATCTCGTACTCGTTGACCTCGCGGACATCGATGATGTCGATGTTCTCGCCGTCGTCGATCCACTCCTTGAGCTGCTTGGGAGTGATCGTCGAACCGAGCGCCGCCTCCTGGGCCTCCTCGGACACGACGCCGCAGAAGGCCTCGTAGTCGATGAGCTCGGTGACGGTGGGGTTCTCGCCGCACACCGCGCAGTCCGGGTCCTTGCGGACCTTGACCTGGCGGTACTGCATCTCCAGGGCGTCGTAGATCATCAGCCGGCCGACCAGCGGGTCGCCGACCCCGGTCAGGACCTTGATCGCCTCGGTGACCTGGATGGAGCCGATGGACGCGCAGAGCACACCGAGCACGCCGCCCTCGGCGCAGCTCGGGACCATGCCCGGCGGCGGGGGCTCCGGGTAGAGGCACCGGTAGCAGGGCCCGTGCTCGGACCAGAAGACGGAGGCCTGGCCGTCGAAGCGGTAGATCGAGCCCCAGACGTACGGCTTGTTCAGCAGCACGCACGCGTCATTGACCAGGTAGCGGGTCGCGAAGTTGTCCGTGCCGTCGACGATCAGGTCGTACTGGCTGAAGATCTCCATCACGTTCTCGGCCTCGAGCCGCTCTTCGTGGAGGATCACATTCACGTACGGGTTGATGCCGAGCACCGAGTCCTTGGCGGACTCGGCCTTGGAGCGGCCGATATCGGCCTGGCTGTGGATGATCTGGCGCTGCAGGTTCGACTCGTCGACCTCGTCGAACTCCACGATGCCGAGCGTGCCGACGCCGGCGGCGGCCAGGTACATGAGGGCAGGCGAGCCCAGACCGCCCGCGCCGACGGCGAGCACCTTGGCGTTCTTCAGCCGCTTCTGCCCGTCCATCCCGACATCGGGGATGATCAGGTGGCGGGAGTACCTGCGGACCTCGTCGACGGTGAGCTCAGCAGCTGGCTCGACCAGGGGTGGCAGCGACACGGGGACTCCGTTGGTCGGTAAGTCAGTACGGTGGTTCTCTCCGTAACACTGCCACGCCCCCTCTCATTCCGAGACACCCGGTCCGATCTGCGAGACGATTTCGTCCCAGTAGCCGGGCAGCGCCTCGAATGCTCCGTTATGTTCGCTTCGACCCTTGCCGCCGGTACGGTCGGTGAAGAAGATCGTCCCGGCGCCCTGCCAGCGGGCGATACGCGTGGCCTCCTCCAGGTGGGTCCGCGGCACACCGTGGACGAAGTGCACAAAGCGCTCCGGCGGGTGGTCCGCCGTCCACTCCGCCACCTGCGACCAGCGGTAGTCGGTCCATGGCCCGGAGAAGGTGACCAGCTGGTCGGCGATCTCCGCGTAGCCGGGATACGGGTGCGAGCCGTGCCCGAGCACCAGATGTCCGCCGTCGAGGACCGCCTCCAGCGTCGCCGTCGTACGCCGCACCTCGTGCAGGTCTGCACGGTCCGTCGGGCAGCGGTCCAGCAGGAAGCCGTCGACCTGGTACCACTCGAGAAAGCGGTGAGCGTCGGAGACGAGATCGCCGAATGATCGCGAGCCGTGTGCCAGGTCGAGATGGCCGAGGACGCGTACGCCCGCGTTGCGCAGCCTGCCCGCGGCCTCCAGACAGTGCGGGTCGGGGCGGTCGCCGGGGCCGTCGTCGACATTGAGGACCACCCAGTGCAACGGCGTTCCCGGCCGGGTCAGCCCGGCCCATTCGACAGGGGCGAGCAACGGGTGGGCGTAGCCGGGGATGCCGAAGCCGAGCCTCCCCCAGACTTCGTCCGGGGGGACCTCTCTCGCTGCGGTCGTCGAGGGGTGGGCGCCCGTGCTGGTCAGATGCGGCATGCCGCCTCCATCCAGATGTCGGCGAGGGACTCTTCGAGGTTGATACGGGGGCGCCAGCCGAGCCGGTCGCGGGCGGTGCGCACATCCGCCTGCTGCCAGCCGCCACAGCCGTCGGGGTACGGCGCCGGGGGCACGGACAGGTGGTCCAGTACGGATTCGGTGCGCGGGGCGCCGATGGGGGGCCGGCCCGACGGCGCGTCCAGCTCGTGCAGTCCACCGGCGTAGCCGGCGACCCGGGCGAGCACGGCGGCCGCGTCCCTCAGCCGTACGGCACGTCCCGTACCGATGTTGACCACGCCCTGCGCGGCGGAGAGCGAGGCGGCGTGCACGGCGCGCGCCACGTCCCGTACGTCGACGAAGTCGCGCTGCACACCGAGGCCGCTGAGCTTCAGCTCGCCGTCGCCGGACTGCATGGCGCGGCGCATCGCCTCGGCGAGGCGGCCGAGCGGGGATCCTGCCGGGGTGCCGGGGCCGATGGGCGAGAAGACGCGGAGTACGACGGCGTCCAGGCCGGCCCCGAGCACCAGCTCGGTGGCGGCGAGCTTGCTCACTCCGTACGGGCCGCCGGGACGCGGGATCGCGTCCTCCGCCGTCGACGATCCCTGCTGGGACGGCCCGTACTCGGAGGCGCAGCCGAGCTGGACGAGCCGGGCGCCGCAACCGCTGCGGCGCAGGGCTTCGCAGACGGTGGCGACGGCAACGGTGTTGTGGCGGGTCAGTTCGCGGGCGCCGCCGCGGGTGGCGCCCGCGCAGTTGATGACGACCCCGGGGTGGACGGCGCCGAGGAAGCGGGTGAGCGCGCCCGGGCTCCCGCCGGCGAGGTCGAAGCGCACGTCGGCGTCGTCGCCGCGCCCGAGGGCAGTGAGGTGCACGGCCGGGTCGGCGAGCAGCCGGTCGGCGACGAAGCGGCCGAGGAATCCATTGGCACCGAGCAGTAGCACCCTCATCGCGCGGCCGCCCCTCGGTGCCGACGGGCCGGAGCTGGGGGTAGGGGGGTCATGTCGCTTTCTCCTTAGGGATGTTGCTGTCGATGCAGTACTGGGTGCTGGAATCGGGTACGCCCGCGGTGTCGGGTACGCACCCGGTGTCGGACCCGCAGCAGGTTCAGACGCTGTGCGCCGAGGCCCGGGACAGCGCTGCGGTGGCGTGGGCCAGCAGGCCGAGGGCGGCGGCGCCGCAGGCGAGAGCGGGTACGGATCCGGTGCCCCAGGCTCCGACTGCCGCCTCGACCGGGCTCGCCAGGAAGCCGCAGCCAGGGAGCCGTCCGGCCAGCAGGAGGGCGGGGGCGGCGACTTCGACGGCGCAGGCGGCGGCGAGTCCCGCAGCGGCGGAATCGGGGAAGCCGTGGACGATGAGCAGACGCGCGAGGAAGAGCAGGGTGCCGAGGGCGACGGCGGGGACGAGGGCCTTGTGAGGGAGGACGAGGCCGACGAGCACGAGGAGCGCGGTGAGGGCACCGACGTACAGCGCGACGACGCCGAGGAGCAGCGGACGCGCGCCGGAGGCGAACTCCTCGAGACCGCGGCTGCCGTCGAGCCTGCGCCGCGCCTGTACGGAGAAGAGGTGCGCGCACCAGGCCGCGGGGGCGACGGCGAGTGCGAGTCCGACGAGCGGGGCCGGGGTCATGGGCCAGGAAGCGCCGGGACCGCCGCCGATGAGCTGGGCCTGCGCCCCTTCGCCGTACACCGCGTACACGAGCAGCCAGAGTGTCCACAGGCGTACGGCGGGGACGGTGCGTCCTTCGGCGCGCAGCGGTCCGCGGCGCAGGCAGAGCGCGAGGGCGACGGCGACTCCGGACACGCCCACTGCCCCTGCCGCGAGCCGGACCGTGCCTTCCGCAACCTCTATGGGCTCCATGGACTGCATGGCGACGGCGAGGGCGCAGACGGCGCCCGGCAGCAGCGTGAGGAGTGCGTGTCCGGCGCGGCCGGGCCGTCGTCCGGTGCTCGGACCGGCGGCGCGCGCCGGACGTTCGGCGGCTTCTGTCGATTCCCCTCCGCGCGGCACGCGCGCGTACAGCTCCTCGGCGAGCGAGAAGACGTCCCGGTGGCGGAAGCGGGCGGCGGTCCGGTCGGTGACGCCGTGCGCCTCGAGACCGGCGGCGATCTCCAGGGGGTCGACGGCCCGTTCGCACAGCTCGCGGTGGCGGTGCATGAGCGCCTTGACGGGGTCGGCGGGGCCGCGGCGGGCAGCGGGCTTGCGCGTCTTCGCGGGCCCGTCCGCCCGGACCTCGGCGAGCAGGGTCTCCGGCTGGGTGTCCGAGTGGGCCGCCAAGTGGGTGTCCCAGCCGCTCGCACCGACAGGTGATCCGCGTTCGTCGGCGGCTGCGCTCGCGGCGATACGGAACGCACTGCGGGACGTACCGGGTGGCGTACTGCGGGACGTACTTCGGAACGTACTCATGCGCGTGCCTCCTTCGCCGTGGTCAGCGCGCCGACGAGCCGCGGCCGGTCCGCCCAGCGCGGGGTGCGGGCGCCCGATGCGGTGCCGCCGCCCGACCAGTGACACGGCACATACGCCTCGGCGGGACGGGCGAAGGGCAGCGGCTCACCGTCCGCGTTCACCGCCTCCCGCTGCACCGGGGAGTGCGAGATCAGCTCCAGGTAAATGCCGCGAAATGCCGTCAGGTTCTGCTCGATCGTGAAGAGCTCGAGCGCGCGGGCCCGGGCGGCCGCGCCGAGCCGTTCACGGCGCTCGGGGTCGCGCAGCAGCGCGAGGCAGGCTTCCGCGAGGGCCCGCGGATTGCGCGGGGGCACCACAAGCCCTGTACCGCCGATGACTTCGACGACCGCGCCGACGTCCGTGGAGACCGTCGCGCGGCCGCAGAACATCGCCTCGACCAGGCTGATCGGGAAGCCCTCGACGACGCTGGACAGGACGACGACTCCGCCGGAGGCGTACGCGTCGGCCAGCTCGGGCGCCTCGGGTCCGCCGATCTCCTCGAAGGAGACCGGGTTGTCGCCGACGGCGTGCGCGTCGGCCGCCTCGTCGGGGAAGAGCTGGGCGGCCAGCGCCTTGCAGTGGGCGAGATAGGTCCTGGCCTCCGGCCCCTGCACCGGCGCGCCGAAGAGCCGCAACCGCGCCTGCGGCTCCTCCTTGCGCACTTCCGCGAAGGCGTGCAGCAGTGCGATGAGGTCCTTGGCGGGCTCGATCCGGCCGACCCAGACGAGGGTGTGCGGGTCGCTGCTGCCGTCGCCCTCCCCCGCAGCCTCCCCCACCGATTCCCCGACCGCCGCGAAACGGTCCACCTCCATGCCGGGGTAGACGGTCCGCAACTTGGCGCGGTCGGCGCCGCACTTCTCCTGCCAGCGGCGTGCATGCGTATTGCCGGGCGTGATGACGGACGCCTGCCGGTACACCTCGGCGGCGAGCCGGCCCTGGAAGGCCGCGAGCAGGGCCCGTACGGGCGCGGTCAGCTCGCCGTCCCTCGCGGCGAGGTAGTGCGCGCGCAGTTGTACGCCGTACTCGGTGACCAGCAGTGGGACGCCGAAGAAGCGTTTGGCCAGCAGGCCGGGCAGGGCGGCGGAGCCGCCGGACGCGGCATGGCACAGGTCGACCGCGCCGAGGCAGTCGGCGCCGTACCAGTCGAGCGAGAGCGGGCGCAGAGCGCGCTCCAGCTGGTCGACGAAGGCGAGGTAGTCGGGGACGGTGGCGGCGTGCACGGTGCGGCGCGTGCCGGGGGCACGGCAGGCGGATTCGAGGACGCGCACGGCGAGTTCGGAGCGGAGTGCGGCGTAGAGCCCGCCGCGTTCACGCGCCAGTTCGGCGAGTCCGTACAGTGCGTCGGCGAAGCCTTCGCCCTGACCCTGGCCCTCCGTACAGACGGCGGTGGCGAGCTCCTTGAAATGGGCGACGAAGCGGCGTCGTTCGCGCCGTCCGTACGTATGTCCGTCGTCCTCGGGCGCCCACAGCGGGGCCGTGCGCACCCGCTGCACCTGCGGCGGGAGCTGGATCCAGCCGTGGTCCTCCTGCTGGGCGCTGCGGCTCAGCGCGTAGACGTCGAACTCGTGCTGCGCGAGCCCGCGCACAAGCCGGTCGCACCACAGCCTGGACTCACCCGTCGCATATGGATAACCACCGTCCGTAAGCAGTCCGATCCGCACCAGCGCACCCCCGATCTCCCTTGTGGGCGGCCGCCGTTGGTCCGGCGGCTCACAGCGGGACGACGGTAAGCGGATACGCCAGTGACGCGACGGACGGTTGTCCATCACGCCACCAGAAGGGGTGAATGCACGTAACTTTCCCACCCCGGTAGCGTTCAGTCGCGCTACGGGGCGGTGCAGTTACGGAGTGTCAGGCTGCGGCCAGCTCCTTGACGTGCGGTGGCGCGGACCGGATGCGAGACGCCCGTCTCGCACTCTGGGCTCAACCGCCGGGATGCACCCAGGGGTTGGGCCGGCACTTGACCCCGTCGATGTCGAGGGATTTGGTCTGCTGCTGCATGACAGGCGCGAGCGAGCCCGGCGTGCGGCAGTTCACATGACCGTGCCCGAGCCGGTGCCCGACCTCGTGGTTGATGAGCATCTGCCGGTAGGTGAACATTGCCTCGTCGCCGTATGTCGCCGAGCCCTGAGCCCACCGGTACGCATTGATCATCACTCGGTCGGTCGACGCCGAATCACAACTGACGTTGTCGACGCTCGTGTCCAGATCGGATTTGGCGCACCAGGTCGCCGTGGTCCCGGGACTGGCGAGCGTGATCACGAATTCCGGCTCTCCCGACGAGATCCGCTCGAAGGTCATCGCCCCGCCGTGCGCCCAGCTCCGGTCGTCGTTCAGGGTCTGCTGGACCGCCTTGGCGAACAGCGCGCCGTCCAGACCGAGGCCCTTCTCGATATCCACCCGGTAGCGGATCTTGCGGCCCTTGCCCGGCGCCTTGTCGAAGCCGGGCACCGCCTCGAAGTCACCCGTCGCCGTCAGTTTGGGGTTGATCGGGAACCGGGCGGCCATCAGCTGCTCGTACGCGGCAGGGACCGCGGGTTTCACCGCGCCGTCGGGCGGCGCCTGCCGACCGTTCGAGCGGGATGCCGGGCTCTCCGCCCCCGCACGGTCCTTGCCCGCGGCCTGTGCGCTCGGCTTCTCCGGACCGTCCGAGGCGACGTGGCCGGCCACGACGACCGCGAGCACCGTGGTCACCGCGGCGGCCGCGATGCCGGTGAAGGCGCGCCCCTTGCCGCCCTTGGCCGGCTTCTCCTCGCTCGCTTCGGTCGCGGCTTCGGTGGCCTGATCCGGCTCGTCGCCCCGTTCGGCGACGGAGGCGTACGGGTCGGGCTCCTGGCCGGTTGCGGGCCGGGGCTGCTCGAAGGCCTCGACGAACTCCCGTCGCGGGCCCGGTATCCGGGCCGCTCCCGAGGCGGTCGTCCGCGGCGGCGGCACCGGCGTCTGCACACGCTGCCGGCCGCCGCCCTGCCGGTCCCCGTACCGCTGCGGCGGTACGCCCCAGCCACCGCCCGCTTCATGCTGCTCGGGGTGTCCACCGCGGGCCTGGGGCATGCCATAGCCGGAGGAGCCATGCTGTTCAGGACCGGGCGCGGCGTTGCGTCTGCGCCGTCCGCTGCCGGGGCTCGAACCCACGGCTTCCCACTCGCCGGTGCCGGATGCACCGGGGCCGGGTATACCGGCGCTGCTTCCGGAGTCGGAGCCCTTGGGCGCGGGGCCTTTGCGGCTGTGTCGTCCCACCCCCGGATCAGCTCCTGTCGCAGTCGTTCAGCAGTTCCCGGAAAGCCTGGGCGACCGTTTCCGGGTACTCCATCATGGCAACATGCCCGGCGTCCGGGAGCGTCAACAGCCGGGAATCCCGGAAGGCCGCCGCTGCCTTGCGCGCCATACGGTACGAGACGAGCTGGTCCCGCCCTCCGTAAACAAGCAGCGTCGGCGCGAGCACCCGCTCCGCCTGCCGCCACAGTCCGTGCTGTCCGCCCAAGGTGTACGCGTCGACAATGCCGCGCGCGGAACGAGTCACCGCATCCCAGAAGTACGGGAGGCGCATACGCCGCTCCATCTCCTCCACAGCGTTGCGCAGCCCTTCGTCGTCGACCCGCGAGGGGTCTCCGTAGCAGAGCGCCATCACGCCTTTGGTGCGCTGCTCGGCCGTCCAGTCCTTGGTCAGTCTGCCGAACAGCGAGGCGCCCCCGGGCAGTGCCATCAGCGCGGTGGGCACGGCGGAGCGCTGTACGCGGAGCTCCGGCAGCGCGGGCGAGACCAGCGTGAGCGTGCGCACCAGATCGGGCCGGACGGCCGCGACACGGGTGGAGACCGCTCCGCCCAGGGAGTTCCCGAGGAGATGTACGGGGCCGCGGCCCGCGGCGTCCAGATAGCGAATCACCGCTCTGGCGTGGGCGGTGAGGGAGTAGTTGCCGTCGTCCGGCGGCGGGGAGTCCCCGAAACCGGGCAGGTCGATCGCCTCACCGTCCAGGATGTCTTCGAGCAACGGCATCAGCGCCGACCAGTTCAGCGAGGAGCCGCCGAGCCCGTGCACATACAGCGCTGGCGCGAGGCCGGAGCGCGTCGGCGGCCTGGATCTGACGGTGAGCGTCAGTCCGGGCAGCGTCGTGGAGCGCAGCTCCTCGCCCTCCGCGACCCGGACGGTCGCGACCTTGGGGGCCACGGCGGCGTTGACGGCGCGTACTCCCGGCAGCTCGGTCGAAGACATGCGGGCAATGTTACGAGACGATCACACACTGGATCGTGTGTTCGGCGTCACACACCGCGTAGCGTCATGAATGAGTACCTCCTACGCTCGTAGGAAGGGCACTATCCATGGAAAGCGGTGCCGCATGTCTGTCGACCCCACAGACCCGGATACCTTCGATGCAAACGACCAGGAGCCCGTGCTCGACGAAGAGGTTCCCGAAGCCGACGCGGCCGAGCAGCTCGCGGATGTGCTGCCCGACGACGACGACCATGTGGACATCGTCGACCTGGACTCCGCAAATGAGGCCGATGCCGCGGAACAGGCCCGCGTCGTCGCCCTCGACGAGGACGACTACCGGTGACCTGCCCCTCTTTGCCCCTGAATCGGGAGCTACCGCGACTGTCCGGTCCGTGAAATTCTGCGTCCGCACCACGCACAGCCGGGTTACCCAAAAGTACGATGGCGGCGCGGCGCACAGCGCGCAAGGAACAATTTTTTGGGAGGCGGCGTGACAGCCATCGAGCAGACAGAGGCAGCGCGCCCGCGGGGCACGCGCCTGCCACGCCGAGCCCGCAGGAACCAGCTTCTGGGCGCTGCCCAGGAAGTTTTCGTGGCTCAGGGCTATCACGCGGCCGCCATGGACGACATCGCCGAGCGGGCCGGCGTCAGCAAGCCCGTGCTCTACCAGCACTTCCCGGGCAAGCTCGAGCTCTATCTGGCGCTGCTCGACCAGCACTGCGAGTCGCTGCTGCTCTCGGTCCGTACGGCGCTTGCGTCGACGACCGACAACAAGCTGCGTGTCGCCGCGACGATGGACGCCTACTTCGCGTACGTCGAGGACGAGGGCGGGGCCTTCCGGCTGGTCTTCGAGTCGGACCTGACGAACGAGCCCGCGGTGCGCGAGCGCGTGGACCGGGTCTCGCTGCAGTGCGCGGAGGCGATCTCCGACGTCATCGCCGAGGACACGGGCCTGTCCAAGGAAGAGTCCATGCTGCTGGCCGTCGGCCTCGGCGGCGTCTCCCAGGTGGTCGCCCGCTACTGGCTCTCCAGCAGCTCCGGGATCCCGCGCGACACGGCGGTACAGCTGCTGACGTCGCTGGCGTGGCGGGGCATCGCGGGCTTCCCGCTGCACGGCACCGAGCAGCACTGACCGAGGACCGGGGGGTGTTCGCTCCTGGCGTTTCCCGGGGACGCCTGCCGCGTCCCCTCGCCGGGCTAATGTGTGCTGCGTACAGCGCGGCTGACCGCGCAACACACTGACCGTTCGGAGGGACATAGCCGTGGAGGTCAAGATCGGCGTGCAGCACGCGCCCCGGGAGATCGTTCTGGAGAGCGGGCAGTCCGCCGAGGAGGTCGAGCGCGCGGTCGGCGATGCGTTGGCCGGCAAGGCGCAGCTGCTCAGTCTCTCGGACGACAAGGGCCGCAAGGTCCTCGTACCGGCCGACCGGATCGCGTATGTCGAGATCGGCGAGCCGGCGACGCGGCGCGTGGGCTTCGGCGCGCTGTAGGGCGTCGCAAGCGACTGGAGCGTGACAGAAGAGGGCCCGGCGGGAAATCCCCCGCCGGGCCCTCTTCCGCTGTCCCGGGAGGGTTGTTTTCCGCGGGCGCCGGGTAATACGGGCTACGACCGTTTTGCCCGCACCGGCGTCCGCGAGGTGATCAGCAGTGCTCATGGAAACGCTCGGTTCAGTCCTGCTCGGACTCGCCCTCGCCTGGGCCGCTGCCCGTCACCTGTCCGAACGTCTCCCGGCACGCCGTGTGGTCTTCGCCACAGGCACGCTCGGCGCCCTCTTCGGCGGCTATGTCACGCATGCCGCGCTCGGTCCCGGCCACACACTGGCGACGCTGGTGGGCGCGGTGGCGATCGGAGCCGTACTGCTCTCGTTGCTGATCCGGCCGTCGACGCGGCGGCTCCGTCGCGCGTTCCCTTTCTGAGTCCGCACGACCGGCCGCCGACGCCGCCGGGGAAACCGTAGGGCGGAGGCTAGGCCGCGAGGCCCAGCGCCGCCATCCGCTTGGTGTGCGCCTCGGTGATCCGGGAGAACATCCGGCCCACCTCCGCGAGGTCGAAGCCGCCCGCCACACCGCCCACGAGCATCGTGGAGAGCGCGTCGCGGTCCGCCACCACCCGCTGCGCCTGCGAGAGCGCCTCGCCCATCAGGCGGCGCGCCCACAGCGCCAGCCGTCCGCCGACCCGCGGCTCGGCCTCGATCGCGGCGCGGACCTTCTCGACCGCGAAGTTGCCGTGACCTGTGTCGTCGAGCACCGCAAGCACCAGGGCGCGGGTGTCGGTGTCCAGCCGGGCCGCGACCTCACGGTAGAAGTCGCTGGCGATCGAGTCGCCGACGTACGCCTTGACCAGGCCCTCCAGCCAGTCGGACGGCGCGGTCTGGCGGTGGAAGTCGTCCAGGGCCTGGGCGAACGGCTCCATCGCGGCGGTCGGCTCGGCGTCGATGGAGGTGAGGCGGTCGCGCAGCTGCTCGAAGTGGTGGAACTCGGCGGAGGCCATCTTCGCCAGCGCGGCCTTGTCGCCCAGCGTCGGCGCGAGCTTGGCGTCCTCGGCGAGCCGCTCGAAGGCTGCCAGCTCGCCGTAGGCGAGCGCGCCCAGCAGATCCACGACGGCGGCGCGGTACTGGGGGTCTGCGGACGCCGTGGCCCAGTCCTGGGCGGCGATTCCGGTGGGTTCAGTGGCGTTGTCAGGCGTCTCCATGAAGCGCACAATAGCCCGCTCATCGTGAGGCGGAAGGGCCTGGTCAGCCACGTCCGCAGCGCGGTTCCTACGAATTCACCCAACACACATGCGCGATTCCGGGGTACAGTGGTAATGCGCCTGTCGAGCGTTTTAGCTACTCGGCGGGCGATCCCAGTGTATGACTGGGGGATTTGCTCCCCCAGAGCCCCCTTGAGGATGCCCGGTCGGTGGCCCGATCGGCTCCGCCCCGACCGCCCTCCGCGCGGACCGTGCGCACAGTTGCGTACGACCGCAGATGAGGGGCCCCCTCAGCGGCACGAGCGCTCGAGCGAAGGCAGTGGTCCCGCGCCATCCGGCCAATCCACGGCCGGCCCAGTACCCAGGTGCGGTACGACCCCCATTCGTTCGCCTCATGCCGCGTCTCACAGAAGAGGCAACACCCTGACTACGCAGCCCACGACTTTCCGGGATCTTGGGATCCTTCCCGAGACCGCCGAGGCCCTCGAAGCCGTCGGCATCCTTACCCCGTTCCCCATCCAGGAGATGACGCTCCCCGTCGCGCTCTCCGGCACCGATGTCATTGGCCAGGCCAAGACCGGCACCGGCAAGACGCTCGGTTTCGGTCTGCCGCTGCTGGAGCGTGTCACTGTCCCCGCGGACGTCGAGGCCGGCCGGGCGCAGCCCGAGCAGCTGACCGACGCCCCGCAGGCGCTGGTGGTCGTCCCCACCCGCGAGCTGTGCCAGCAGGTCACCAATGACCTGCTGACCGCCGGCAAGGTCCGTAACGTCCGCGTTCTCGCGATCTACGGCGGCCGTGCGTACGAGCCCCAGGTCGAAGCGCTCCGCAAGGGCGTCGATGTGATCGTCGGCACCCCCGGCCGCCTGCTCGACCTGGCCGGTCAGCGCAAGCTCGACCTCTCGCATGTGCGCGCGCTCGTCCTCGACGAGGCCGACGAGATGCTCGACCTGGGCTTCCTGCCCGACGTCGAGAAGATCATCAACATGCTGCCGGCCAAGCGCCAGACCATGCTGTTCTCGGCGACCATGCCGGGTGCGGTCATCGGCCTCGCCCGTCGCTACATGTCGCAGCCGACGCATATCCGCGCCACCTCGCCGGACGACGAGGGCGCGACCGTCGCCAACACCACGCAGCACGTCTTCCGGGCCCACTCCATGGACAAGCCGGAGCTGGTCTCGCGCATACTGCAGGCCGAAGGCCGCGGGCTCGCGATGATCTTCTGCCGTACGAAGCGGACTGCGGCGGACATCGCCGAGCAGCTCGAGCGTCGCGGCTTCGCCTCCGGCGCGGTCCACGGCGACCTGGGCCAGGGCGCGCGTGAGCAGGCGCTGCGGGCCTTCCGCAACGGCAAGGTCGACGTCCTCGTCTGCACGGACGTCGCGGCGCGTGGTATCGACGTCGAAGGCGTCACGCACGTCATCAATTACCAGTCGCCCGAGGACGAGAAGACGTTTCTCCACCGCGTCGGCCGCACCGGCCGCGCGGGCGCCAAGGGCATCGCGATCACGCTGGTCGACTGGGACGACATCCCGCGCTGGCAGCTGATCAACAAGGCGCTGGACCTGAAGTTCCCCGACCCGGTCGAGACGTACTCCACGTCGCCGCACCTGTACGAGCAGCTGAACATCCCGGCCGGCACGAAGGGCGTACTGCCCCGTGCCGAGCGGACCCGTGCGGGTCTGCGCGCCGAGGAGGTCGAGGACCTGGGCGAGACCGGCGGCCGCGGCCGCAAGTCGGCGTCGTCGGCCCCGGCTCGCGAGGAGCGCCCTGCCCGCACGCCGCGCCAGCGCCGCCGCACGCGCGGCGGGTCGACGCCGGACGGCGTCGAGCCGACGACGACGGTGACGGACACGGCCGCGCCGGAGTCCGCGGAGCCTTCGACGGAGCCGCGTACCCCGCGCCGTCGCCGCCGCACCCGAGTGGGAGCGCCGGCCGCGGCCGAGGCGACGGCTGTCGTGGAGACCGTCGAGTTCACAGATGTCGTGGTCGAGGAGCCGAAGCCGCGTCGCCGGACGCGTGCCGCGAAGGCCGTCGACACGGTCGAGGCGGCTGAGGTCGCTACCGAGGTCGCGGCCGAGCCGGAGACCAAGCCGCGTCGCCGGACGCGTGCCGCGAAGGCCGTCGACACGGTCGAGGCAGTAGCGACCGAGGTCGAGGCGGAGCCCAAGCCCCGTCGCCGTACTCGTGCCGCGAAGGCCGTCGACAACGTCGAGGCAGTAGCGACCGAGGTCGCGGCCGAGCCGGAGACCAAGCCCCGCCGCCGCACGCGCGTGGCCAAGGCCGTCGACACGGTCGAGGCTGCCGCCACGGAGGCCGAGGCGAAGCCCCGCCGCCGGACGCGCGCTGCGAAGGCCGTGGACACGGTCGAGGCAGTAGCGACCGAGGTCGAGGCGGAGCCCAAGCCGCGCCGCCGCACCCGCACGACGAAGGCTGCCCAGCCCGAAAGCTGACGCACCAGCAGCCCGGATGGCCCGGCCCCCACTATGGGAGCCGGGCCATCGGCGTCTTGGGGTCTTGGCGTCTTGGAACAACCCCGTAACCCGCGCCCGGAGCGCCGCAACCGACCCACCCCCGTTAGCCTCGTCGCATGAGCCGGCCGCCCACCTTCACCCCGCCCCCCTGCGCCCGCCCCCGCGCGCTCGCCACCGCACGCGGCACCTTCGCCGTGCTCGACGCGCAGCCCGTCGGCGACGTCTTGGGCACCGCCCTGCTCCTGCCCGGATTCACCGGGAGCAAGGAGGACTTCATCGCGCTGCTGGAGCCACTCGCCGAGGCCGGCTACCGCAGTGTCGCCGTCGACGGGCGCGGACAGTACGAGACCGATGGATCCGACGACCAACAGGCTTACGCTCAGAGCGAGTTGGCCCAGGATGTACTCGCCCAGGCCGAAGCCGTCGGCGGGCCCGTGCATCTCCTCGGGCACTCCCTCGGCGGTCAGATCGCGCGCGCCGCCGTTCTCCTCGACGCCGCCCCGTTCACCACGCTCACGCTCCTGTCCTCCGGACCCGCCCAGATCAGCCCCGCCCAGCAGCAGAAGGTCAAGCTGCTGAGCGACGCTCTCTCGGTGATGGGGATGGACCAGGTCTGGGAGGCGATGAAGGCGCTCGATCCGCCGGAGGACGCCGAGACCGACGGCGAGGAACTCCGCCGCCGCTGGCTGCGCCACAACCCGGCCCAACTGATCGCCACCGGCCGCCTGCTGACCGTCGAACCGGACAGGGTCGCCGAGCTCGCCGCAGTACAGCCGCTGCCCAAGCATGTGCTGTCCGGCGAACGGGACGACACCTGGCCCGTGCCACTTCTCGACGCGATGGCGCAGCGCCTGAGCGCCCACCGGACGGTCATCACGGGCGCCGAGCACTCGCCGAACACCGACCGCCCCCTCGAGACAGCCGCAGCGATCGCCGGCTTCTGGGATCAGTACTGAGCCTGAAGGTGCTGCCAGAAACCGTCCCGCAGCGCCCGCCGCAGCACCGCATGCCCCCGCAGCGACCGCTGCAGCACCTTCTCCGCCTCGATCAGCAGGTCCTGGTCCACCGGGCCCGGCAGATACGGGTGGCCCGGCAGCAGCTCCGCCATCGCCTCCCGGCCCCGTTCCGCCAGCCATGTCGCCGCGATCTGCGCGCCCACGAAGCGCACCTCGTCCCGTGACGGCGGCGGCGCGCCCTCGTTCTCGTACGTCGTGACCGGGCGGCGCGTGATGTACGGCCGGCAGAAGTCGAGGTCGAACGTCCGCTGGCTGTCCACTTCCCACAGCAGCGGCTCCGCCTGATTGCGCCCCTCCGAGGCCTCGATGCCCCACAGATGGACCCGCGCCCCGTACCCCTGGGCCGCCTCGACCGCCGAGACCAGGTCCTCGTCGCCGCCGACGAGCGCCGCGTCGCTGATCGCGCGGTGCCGGGCGAGCGACTCCAGATCCGTGCGTATGAGTGAGTCGACGCCCTTCTGCTGGTTGTTCGCGTTGAGGTTGCCGAGGCGCACCTTGACATCGGGCAGCTCCGCTATGGACTGCTGCTCGGGGGTGTGGATACGGCGCCGGGCCCCGTCGTACCAGTAGACCCGCAGCAGCCTGCTGTCCGCGAAGATCGTGCGGGCCTTGTCGATGAAGGCCTCGATCAGCCCCTCCGCGTCCAGGTCGAAGGAGCGCCGGTCCTCGGTGCCCGCGACAAGCAACCCGGCCGCAGCATAGACGTAACCTGCGTCCACGAAGATGGCATGGGTAGAAGGGGTCTTCGCGACCTCGGCGAGCATCCGCTGCAGGAGCTCATTGGTGCGCTCCAGGCGGGCCCTGATGTCAGTGGTCTCTGCGTCATCTACACGGTGCTCATTCATACGGTGCTCATTCTCCGTGGCCGAGCCACTACTCGCCAGTAGTTAGGCATCCAAAAAATTTCCTTAGCGTAGGGAATGTTTGCAGGGTGCATACCGTTGAACACGTACAGAACACAGACGGGCATCCGTCGCCATCAGTTCTCCAGCAGGAGGATCAGACGAAGGGAGAAGCCATGCGCTTCGAGATCATGCGACTCGACGACGTCGACGGCACCGCCGTGGACAGCACCGTCGTAGACGCCGCCTCCGTCAACAGGATCGTGCAGCAGGCCGCTTCGATCGGCCAGCGCATCTATATCCGACCGGCCGATTCCACGGCCTCGTAACACTTGACGACGTTGTGATGTGACGCACTGCGCCCCCGTACGGATGATCCGTACGGGGGCGCAGTGCGTTCGGCGCCAGACGCTCAGGCTCCCTGGATGACCTGGGTGATGCCGTTGATGATCTGCTGCACGGCGATGGCGGAGAGCATCATGCCCGCGAGCCGGGTCACCAGCACCACACCGCCGTCCTTGATCAGGCGGATGATCAGCAGCGAGTAGCGCATCGTCAGCCAGAGCACCACATGCATCGCGACGATCGCCGCCCATACCGACACCTGCTGCGTGACGCCGTCCGCGTGCTGCACGGCCAGAATCACCGAAACGATCGCACCGGGACCGGCCAGCAGCGGCATGCCCAGCGGCACCAGCGCGACATTGACGTCCTTGGTCTGCTTGGGCTCGTCGGTCTTGCCGGTCAGCAGGTCGAGCGCGATGAGCAGCAGGAGCAGACCGCCCGCGATCATCAGCGCGGGCACGGAGACATGCAGATAGTCCAGGATCTGCTGACCGAGAATGCCGAAGACGGTGATCACGCCGAAGGCGACGGCCACCGCCTGCCAGGCCATGCGGCGCTGCACCTTGGCAGGGCGGCCTGAGGTGAGCGCGAGAAAGATCGGGGTGATCCCCGGGGGATCCATGATCACAAAAAGGGTGAGGAAGAGAGAGCCGAAAATGGCAGCGTCGAACACAGTGAGGGCCTAGCGCGAAGAGGGGTCGTACAGAGGGGTGCGGTCGAGGAGCTACGAGCGGCTTCCGCCGGCGCCCGGCACCGGGAAGGCGCCGGTCGCGCGGCGCGTGATCTCGCCGTAGATCTCCGGGTCGGTGGTGTACTCGCCGAGCACACAGGTCTTGCGGCTGCCGTGGTAGTCGCTGGATCCGGTGGCCAGCAGCCCCAGGTCGGCGGCGAGGCCGCGCAGCCGGACACGCGTCGCCGCGTCATGGTCCATGTGGTCGACCTCGATGCCGTCGAGGCCGCACGCGGCAAGTTCGGCTATCGCGGACTCCGGCACCGTACGGCCGCGCAGGACGGCGAGCGGGTGCGCGAAAACGGTCACACCACCGGCGGCCTTGACCAGGCGGACCGCCGTAAAGGGGTCGAGTTCGTGCTTGGTGATGTGCGCACGGCCGCCGTCGGCGATCCACTCGGGCGTGAAGGCGTCGGAGACGGTGGGTACGACGCCGAGTTCGACGAGCGCGGAGGCGATGTGCGGGCGGCCGACCGAGCCGTCTCCGGCGATACGGGCCACCTGGGACCACTCGATGGGAACGCCCAGCTCCTGGAGCTTGGCCACCATCGCCCGGGCGCGCGGCACCCGGTCGTCCCGTACGAGCTCACGCTCGCGCAGCAGCTCGGGTTCGTCGGCGTCGAAGAGGTACGCGAGCAGATGCAGGCTCACGCCGTCCATACGGCAGGAGAGTTCGGCACCGGTGACCAGAGTCACGCTCTCCGGGAGCGCGGCGATCGCCTCGGCGTGGCCGCGCGTGGTGTCGTGGTCGGTGAGTGCGACGACGTCCAGCCCGGCCGCGGCGGCGTTGCGCACCAGCTCGGCGGGGGTGTCCGTACCGTCCGATGCCGTGGAGTGGGTGTGCAGATCGATGCGCACGACGCGTGACTCCAGGGACGGCAGACGGACAGGGGGACGGTCAAGTGTATCGGGGATCCGAACAGCCCTGGTTCACGGCAGAAGCCGCCCGCGGACTGCGAGAGCGGACCACGACAGCTGACTACGAGAGAAGCCGCGGCGACAGCGCCCCGCAGGGCAGCAGTTCCATCTCGGCGCCCAAGTCCCGCAGATCCGTCAGCACCAGCTCGTCGTACATCAACAGCCCGGACTGCTCCGGCCAGACGATCGCCCACAGCCACAGTCCGCGCGCCTCGCCCGCGAACACCGCGCGGTCCTCGGGAGCGTCGGACACATGCCACAGAGGGGTGGGGCGGCCGGCGGCGAGGAGCTTGGCCTGCGGTGGTTTGTCGACGCAGATGTGCGGGCCCGGATCGGGTCCGTCGATCCCGGCGTAGCGCGCGCCGAGGCCGACGCCCAGTTCCTCGGCGACCAGCAGCAGCTCACCGATTCCGCCGAGCGGGCCGGGGCCCGAGCAGGCCACGGCGGTGGCACGGCCTCCACTGCGGTCGTCCCCCGCGTACGCGACACCGGTGAAGAGCCAGCCGACGGGGAGCGGCCAGGGCATCCACACGGGGACTTTCGCGCGGTGCACGACCACACCGAGGGCCTCGACACTTGGCGGAATCACCGGCTGCAGCGGGTGCACGGCTCCGTGCACATCGCACTGCCACGAGTCGGCAAAGAGACCGGGCGCCCTCACCCGGCCACCGCACTTCGGGCAACTGGGTTCGCCCCTCATAGCGCCCAACGGTCCTCTCCGGCCGTCGCCGCGTCAAGGACGATCACCCGTCCGGCGTGTGCCCTCATCAGCCAAAAGTAGATGTAGCTTGCATTCATTAGGCTGTCTAATTTATTGTTTGTATATGGCAACGATCCAGCGGAGAAGCAGCGAAACAGAGGAGTCGTCCATGCGCGGAGAGGATCCGTTCGACGAGGGAGCCACCAGCATCCTGCGCCAGCCGAAGGCCGTCTGGGCCACGGCCGGCGCGTCCGTCGTCGCCTTCATGGGGATCGGCCTGGTGGACCCGATCCTGCCGTCCATCGCCAAGGGCCTGGACGCGACGCCCAGTCAGGTCTCGCTGCTGTTCACCTCGTACTTCCTGATCACCGCGGTCGCGATGCTCGTCACCGGCTTCGTATCCAGCCGTATCGGCGGCAGGAAGACCCTGCTCGCCGGGCTCGCGCTCGTCATCGTCTTCGCCGCGCTCTCCGGCACCTCCGGCTCCGTCGGCGAACTCGTCGGCTTCCGGGCCGGCTGGGGCCTTGGCAACGCACTCTTCGTCTCGACCTCGCTCGCCGTCATCGTCGGCGCGGCGGCCGGCGGGAGCGCCGCGGCGATCCTGCTCTACGAGTCGGCGCTCGGCCTCGGCATGGCATGCGGACCGCTGCTCGGCGCGCTGCTCGGCAACGCCAGTTGGCGGTACCCCTTCTTCGGCACCGCAGCCCTGATGGCGATCGGCTTCCTGTGCATCACCGCCTTCCTCAAGGAGCAGCCGAAGCCCGCGCGCAAGACCTCGCTGCTCGACCCGGTGAAGGCGCTCGGACACGGCGGCCTGGCCTCCGCAGCCGCCTCGGCCTTCTTCTACAACTACGCGTTCTTCACCGTGCTGGCCTTCACGCCGTTCGTGCTGAACATGACGCCGTACACGTCGGGCGCGGTGTTCTTCGCCTGGGGTGTGCTGCTCGCGGTCTTCTCCGTACTGGTGGCGCCGCGGCTGCAGGCGCGCTCCGGATCGCTCAAGGTGCTCGGCGGCTCGCTGCTGCTGCTCGCCGTCGACCTGGTGGTCATCGGATACGGGAACCACACCGTGGCCGTCGTCGGAACGGTCGTCTCCGGCGCCTTCATCGGCCTGAACAACACCGTGTTCACCGAGCTGGCGCTGGGCGTCTCGGACGCGCCGCGGCCGGTGGCCAGCGCGGGCTACAACTTCGTCCGCTGGTTCGCCGCGGCCGCCGCGCCCTACTTCGCACCGAAGATCGAGGAGTGGAGCAACATCCACATCCCGTTCGTGGTCGCGGCGGTCGCGGCCGTGATCGGCGCGGGCATCGTCCGGGTACGGCGCGCCTCGCTGAGCCGCGAGGCGGAGCAGCTCCAGCCCGTCCACGCCACCCAGGACGGTGTGACGGCCTTCGCCAACTAGCCTGGCCTCAGTCGAGAGTTACGGACCTGCGCAGCGGATCGCGCAGGTCCGTACCGTGCGTCAGCCACCGCTCCTGGAGCTCCTGCGCGCCGTGCACCCGCTTCCACGCGGCCTCGTTGGACGTCATCGGCAACAGCGGCAGGAAGTGCACCGGATCCATCGGCTCGTCCAGCTCCAGGTCCGCCACCAGACCGCCCGGCTCGGCGACGAGCACCGAGCTGAACGGTGCGGACGGCCAGAGCGGATCACCGACGTCCAGCGAGGCGCCCGGTGCCACGACCACGCCCTCGACCTGCGGTGACGCGGCCAGTACGGCGAGCGTACGGAGCACCTTGTCGGTGTCGGCGACCCCGGCCCGTACGGACAGGACCAGCTCCGCGCGCGGGCCCTTCACCGGGTCGGCGAGGGCCGCGGTGGGGTCCGTCATCGGATGCGCGGACATGCCGAGGGTGGCGTAGCGCACGATGGCCCCGTCACCGTCCCGGTCCAGGAAGCGGAGCACCTCGATGCGGTCCGTACCGAGGAATGTCACCGCGGCGCGCGCGTCCGGTTCGCCAAGTGCCGTACGCAGCCTGGCCTCGACCAGAGCAAGAACTTCTTCCATGCCGCGAGCATAAAGCGCGTAAGGAACGGGCAAACGAAGGGATTGGCCCCCAGTCGGCTGATAGTCTTGGCCGCTGGTCGGGACGGCACGCAGAAGCGTTGCTCTCAAGTCCCGACGACACGTCATCCCCTACGGGGGACCGGCCGGAGGAGGTGGGGCTGCGGTGGATCGAAGTCGACCGGTCAGTACCAACCGCTCTTCCGCACGGCACCATTCCTCTGTGATCTGAGGCCTTCCCGCACGGGGCCCACGGCATTTCGCACGACGGAAGAGCACTTCGTTTTTGCCTGTCTGTAGCGAACGCCGTCACCGCGATCCCGCGGTGCCGCCCGCTTTGCGGACGTATGCATCACGTCCTCATTCCGGGCTGTGCCACGCCACTCGCCGACGGCCTCTCCGTGAAGGAGCCAGCCATGTCGATGATCCGTGACCTGCGTGCAGCGGTCCGTCCGTCCCTGCGCAAGAGCAATGCCCCGTACAGCACGTACGACACCACTCGCGATCCGTCCGCCTCCAGCGCAGTCGTCGACTGCGCGGTCTACCGCGACGGAAAGCGGCTGGAGAACGCGACCTGCCAGACGCCGCACGAGGCCATGCTGCGGGTGCGTGACAACGGCGGCTTCGCGTGGATCGGGCTGCATGAGCCGACGGAGGCCGAATTCGCCGGTATCGCAGCGGAGTTCGGGCTGCACCCGCTGGCCGTCGAGGACGCCGTCCACGCCCACCAGCGGCCCAAGCTGGAGCGGTACGACGACACACTGTTCACCGTCTTCAAGACGATCCACTACGTCGAGCACGCCGAGCTCACCGCGACCAGCGAGGTCGTCGAGACCGGCGAGGTGATGTGCTTCACCGGCCGGGACTTCGTCATCACGGTGCGGCACGGCGGCAAGGGCTCGCTGCGGGCACTCCGGCACCGGCTGGAGGAGGACACCGAGCTGCTCGCCAAAGGGCCGTCCGCGGTGCTGCACTCCATCGCCGACCATGTGGTCGACGGGTACATCGCGGTGGCCGCGGCCGTGCAGGACGATATCGACGAGGTAGAGATCGATGTCTTCTCCGCGCCCGCGAAAGGCAGCCCGCGCGGCAGCGACGCCGGCCGGATCTACCAGCTCAAGCGCGAGGTGCTGGAGTTCAAGCGGGCCGTGTCCCCGCTGCTGCGGCCGATGCAGCTGCTGAGCGAGCGTCCGATGCGGTTGGTCGACCCGGACATCCAGAAGTACTTCCGCGATGTCGCCGACCACCTCGCCCGAGTACAGGAGGAGGTCATCGGCTTCGACGAGCTGCTGAACTCCATCCTCCAGGCGAATCTGGCGCAGGCGACGGTCGCGCAGAACGAGGACATGCGCAAGATCACCTCCTGGGCGGCGATCATCGCCGTGCCGACGGCGGTGTGCGGCGTGTACGGCATGAATTTCGACCACATGCCCGAGCTGCACTGGAAGTACGGCTACCCCATGGTGCTCACCGGCATCATCGGCGTCTGTCTCGCGATCCACCGCACCCTGAAGCGCAACGGCTGGCTGTAGATAGGCTGCGGGCATGACAGACAGTTCCGCTCGCTTCGCTGGGGAGACCCCACTGCTCGGCCAGGCGCTCGTCGAGGAGGCCACCAAGAAGTCCGGCCTCATCTGGGTGCGCGGCG
The DNA here is from genome assembly GCF_042888805.1 of Streptomyces sp. NPDC002730. Classification (NCBI taxonomy): domain Bacteria; kingdom Bacillati; phylum Actinomycetota; class Actinomycetes; order Kitasatosporales; family Streptomycetaceae; genus Streptomyces; species Streptomyces sp. NPDC002730. The sequence goes on along the minus strand of NZ_JBIAQG010000001.1, from coordinate 790,899 downwards.
AGGGCCCGCAACGGGCGCTGTGGCACGTGTGGCACGAAGGCGCCGCGCACATCGTCGGCGACGGCCCCGGCGAGCAGCCACTGCCGCAGCTGACGGCCGGCGGAACGGCCGAGGTCACCGTCCGCAGCAAGGACAAGGGCGGCCGGCTGGTCGTCTGGACGGCGTCGGTGAGCGAACTCGTCCCGCACTCCGAGGAGTGGGAGGCGGCCGTCGCCGAACTCAAGGGCAAGCGCCTGAACGCCCCGGACGCGGAGCAGATGACGGAGCGCTGGGCACGCGAGTGTCGGGTGCTGCGCCTCGAGCCGCAGGACGCGATCACGGACCTGCCGGACACTTCGGGGGCTGCCGTACCGCTGCCGACGTCGGCGACGACGCGTCAGCCCGCGCCGGTGGCGTTGCCGCGTCTGCTCCTGAAGCGCAAGAAGAGACGCGGTTAGGGGCGGAGGCTGGAAAATCCAGCCCGTCCGGCGATTGAGGACCGGGGTCCGGGCGGAACCCCGGGAAACAGCTAGTTGTGCTGTCGCATGAGATTGGTGCCGCTTCGGCGGCGGGTGGCGGTGCGTAGACGGACGACGGCAGGAAGGGCCCGGCTGCGCCAGGTGGCGTTGAACGTATGTGGGTGAGATGCCGACGCTCGACCGAGGGTCTTGGCCGCTGCCGAAGGGGTCCAGGCCGATCCAGGTGGCGGCGCGTAGACGAGTGCGAGGCGAGGGGCCAAGGGCTCCGGCATGGCGGCGAATGCCGGGCGTCCTCCAGCTCGGATCTCTTCAGACTGGAATGCAGCCCGATCATCTCCTCAACCCGTGAGGTTCAGTGCGAACCGGGCCTGGGCGGCTGATGCAGACAAGTAAGTCAAGCCTTACTTTCATGGAAATTTATCTGCATAGTGGAGGGCCGAGTCGAGAGGAGTACGGCTGTGCCGCAGTTCAACCGGGGTGCCGTAGGGCAGGTCGAGGTGGAGCAGGCCCACGTATCCGCCATGTACGGGCTGCTCGACGAGCGAGTGGCGGATGTACGGGCCCAGCTGGATGACGTACTGAAGTCGTCGGCCGACAGCGCGGGAGAGGTGTACGCGCGTGATGTCGCCGCAGAGCGTCTGGCACGGCAGGTCCACCGACTCGCGGGGGCCGAGGAGGGGCTGGCGTTCGGCCGGATCGATGGCGCGGACGGCACTGTCCTGCACATCGGACGGCTCGGCCTGCACCTGGGCGACCGGGACCTGCCGCTGCTCGTCGACTGGCGGGCGGAAGCGGCGCGGCCCTTCTATGCGGCAACGGCCGTCCACCCGATGGGGCTGCGGCGGCGCCGTCACCTGCGGGTGGAGGAACGCGCTGTGCGCGCGGTGAGCGACGAGCTGCTGGACGGATCCGCACCCGCGGCCGGCGACATCGTCGGCGACGGTCCGTTGACGGAGGCGCTGGAGGCGCAGCGCACGGGGTGGATGCGTGCGGCGGTGGCCACGCTGCAGGCGGAGCAGGACGCGATCGTCCGTTCCCCGCATCGGGGGGTGACGGTGGTGCAGGGCGGCCCGGGCACGGGCAAGACCGTCGTCGCGCTGCACCGGGCGGCGTACGTGCTGTATGCATTCCCGCGCGCCGCCGAGCGCGGTGTCCTGGTGCTCGGGCCGAACGCGCGGTTCCTCGACTACGTCTCGCGCGTGCTCCCCTCGCTCGGGGAGAACGACGTGGACCTGGCGACGTGCGGGGAGCTGGCCGGAGTGGTGCCCGCCACTGTGGAGCCGTGCGATGTCGCGCGGCTCAAGGGCAGCTCCGCCATGGCTGAGGCGCTGGAGGGCCTGGTGCACTCCCGGCAAGCGCCTCCGGACGCCCGGTTCGCGGTACGTGTGGGGCAGGAGTGGGTCCGTCTGACGAGCGTGGATGTCGCGGCGGCACGAGAGGCTGCGGTGGCGAGCGGCCTGGTGCACAACCGTGCGCGGGAGGTGTTCAAGGAGCACCTGATCGGCACGGTCACGAGCACGCTGGAGCGTGGCACCGCCGAGGCCCTCGCGCACATCGACGCCGAGATCACTGAAAGCACGAGCCTCGACCTCGATGCCGCGGCCGAGGCCGACCTGCAAGCTCTCGGCTTCGATGGCGCGCCGGCCGCCGACCCGGCCGAGATGTTTGATGCGGACGCGCTGCGCGCGAACCTCATGGGCGACGCCCACGCCGAGGGTGCGGTGGAGTCCCTCTGGCCACGACTGACGCCCGAAACGGTCGTACGGGCCCTGCTGACGGACACCCGCACCCTAGCCACACATCTGCCGTCACTCACCGATGACGAGCGCTCCCGGCTGCTGCGCTCTGCTGCCGCCCCGTGGACCGATGCCGATGTGGCGCTGCTGGACGAGGCGGCGAACCTGGTGGACGGGCCGCCGGAGCGGACGTTCGGGCACGTCGTCATCGACGAGGCCCAGGAGCTGACCGCCATGCAGTGGCGGATGGTGCTGCGCCGGTGCCCGGCCAGGTCGATGACGCTGGTGGGCGACTTCGCCCAGGCGGGCCCCGCGACGGCAGCGAGCGAGTGGTCCCAGGCGCTGGGCCCGCATCTCGGCACCCGGTTCACCCTGCACACCCTGACCGTCAGCTACCGCACGACCCAGGAGATCCTGGCCACCACCCGCGACCTGCTCGCGCGGATCGCCCCCGGTCAGACGCCGAGCCGGTCCATCCGCCACGGCGAGCCTCCCCGCAGCCTCACCGCACATCCGCACACACTCGCCGCCACCGTGGCCGGGGAGCTCCGGGCCCAGGCCGCAGCACATCCGGGCGACCTGCTCGCCGTGATCTGCGCGGATGCCCGGCTGGACGACGTGGCGTCGGCTGGCGTCACACAGTGGGCGCGGCTCGTGCCGGCATCCGAGGCCCGCGGCCTGGAGTTCGACGCGAGCATTGTCGTCGGCCCGCAGGAGATCATCGAGGCCCGCCCCAGCGGCGAACGTGACCTGTATGTCGCTCTGACGCGTGCCACCAAGAGGCTCTGCTTGATTGCCTTCCACCCCGCATGAACATCACGCCTCATGACCGCCCCTTGATGGGTACTCACAGCGGGTACCTCGATGCCTGATATGACGGGACATCCCAACGCCCCGCTGACACCGGAAGGGCGTCGCCGATTATGTGAGCGCGTGGATGCCGGGCGTCCGATCGCACACGTCGCGGCGGAGGCCCGCGATCTCCCGCCGTTGCCTGGCCAAGTGGTACGCCGGCTGGCGCGCGCACGGCGAGAGCGGCCTGCTCGACCACTCTTCCCGACCCACCACTAGCCCAACCCGCACCGCCGAGAACATCGCGGACTTGGTGGAGGCGCTGCGGCGGCAGACCAAGCACGGGCCCACCCGCCTCGCTGCCGACCTTCAGCGGCTGCACGGCGTCACGCTCGCGCCAGCCACGGTCCATCGAATCCTGATGCGGCGAGGACTCAACCGGCTGAGGTATCTCGATCCGCCGACCGGCGAGCAGATGCGCGAGGTCATTCGCTACGAGCACGAGAGGGTCGGCGACCTGATCCACGTCGACATCAAGAAACTCGGACGCATCCCCCAGGGCGGCGGCTGGCGCATGCACGGCATGGGTACCGAGGCTGCCCGTGCCTCCAAACGCACCGGCCCCGGCACAGGGAAGGTCGGCTATACGTACCTACACTCTGCGCTCGACGACCACTCCCGGCTCGCCTACACCGAGGCCCTGCAGGACGAACGCGCCGTGACGGCGGTCGCCTTCTGGCACCGCGCCGTCGCGTTCTTCGCCGCCCACGGCATCACGCCGATTCGCCGCGTCCTGACCGACAACGGCGCCTGCTACCGCTCCCGGACCTGGGCCGCCGCACTCGCCGCGGAGGGCACGAAGCACAAGCGCACCCGCCCCTACACCCCGCGGACGAATGGGAAGGTCGAGCGCTATAACGGCACACTCGCCAGGGAGTGGGCCTATGTCCGCGACTACACCTCCGAGCATGAACGCCGGACGGCACTCGCGGACTTCCTGAACTACTACAACCACGAGCGGCCGCACGCCGCGCTCGGAGGCCGACCGCCCATCAGCCGGACATCCGGCGGCGACAACCGCGTTACCTTCGACCAGCCGCCGGAACCACTCGACACGCTCCCACAGCAGCTCACGTTCGAGGAGTTCGTGGAACCAACGTCATGAGGCATCACAGCTAGTCCCTGGTCTTCGGCAGCTGGCCGCCGTAGTCGACCATCTCGTCCTTCTCCGGCGCCGCCAGCGTGAAGTCCTTGTCCCAGTCCGCCAGCGTCAGCACACCCGCGCCGCCCGCCCGTGCGAACTGCAGCGGATACGGCTTGCCCTCCAGCGAGACATCCAGCGTGCCGCCCTCGCCCTCGCCGCCGATGACCTTGATGGTTCGTACACCGCTCACCTCGGTCCGGTCGCCCTTGCTGAGCTTGCCCTGCATCCCCAGCAGGCCCTCGAGCAGCACATCCATGTCCGTGAAGACGCGGAACTGCTTGTACGCCGGGTCGCCCTCCGGCACCTTCACGTACATGTCGTCGAGCTTGCCCGCCGCCTCCGTGTCGGTCTTGCTCGGCTTCTCCTTGTCCTTGGCGTCCGCATGGCTCCAGAAACCCGCGTCGGCCTTCAGGAAGAGCGCGTCGCCGACCCGCAGCAGTTCGAAGGTGTTGTCCTTCGAAGTGACGGAGCCGGTGCCGCCGTCGTGCTTGAGCCGCATGTTCAGCTTGTACGTGCCGCCCTTGCTGACCAGCGTGCCGGAGAGCCGTACCGACGCCGCCGCGTGCGAGGCGTCGCGTGCCTTCGTCTCGATCTCGGTCGCGGACAGCTTTCCGACGCCGTTGGTCCCCGCGTCCGGATCCTCGCCGCTGCATGCCGTGAGCGCCGCGGTCAGCCCGGCGCAGAGCGCCACCGAGAGCGCGGCCCGGCGGGCTCGGGCGGCCAGGGGGAGGGGAGTCACAAGCGCACTGCCTCTCATCTGCGAGTCGTGGGTCATGGCTGGCAGACGGCAGCGTACCTGTGCTGAGCACATCGATCCTCAGAGAGCCGTACGGACGCCAGCCAGGGCGCCACGGAACGGCACGGGCTAGCCTGAAGCCCCTGAACGGCAGCATTCGCGGGCAAAAAGGAGGCGCGCAACATGGCAGCAGGCGCCCCTCGGATCTTTGTCTCGCACCTCGCCGGCGTGCCCGTCTTCGACCCCCAGGGCGACCAGGTGGGCCGCGTCCGCGATCTGGTGGCGATGCTGCGCGTCGGCCGCCGTCCGCCGCGGCTGCTCGGCATGGTCGTCGAGGTGCTCAGCCGCCGCCGGATCTTCCTCCCGATGACCCGGGTCACCGGCGTCGAGTCGGGCCAGGTCATCACCACGGGCGTACTCAACGTGCGGCGCTTCGAGCAGCGCCCGACCGAGCGGCTGGTGCTCGGCGAGCTGCTGGACCGGCGCGTGCGACTGGTGGAGAGCGGCGAGGAGGCCACGGTCCTCGATGTCTCGATCCAGCAGCTGCCGGCCCGTCGTGACTGGGAGATCGACAAGGTCTTCGTACGGAAGGGCAAGCCAGGGGCGCTGCGCCGCAAGGGCGAGACGCTGACCGTCGAGTGGTCGGCGGTCACCGGCTTCTCGCTGGAGGAGCACGGGCAGGGCGCCGAGAGCCTGCTCGCGACCTTCGAGCAGCTGCGCCCCGCCGACCTCGCCAATGTGCTGCACCACCTCTCGCCGAAGCGGCGCGCCGAGGTGGCCGCGGCCCTCGACGACGACCGGCTCGCGGACGTACTGGAGGAGCTGCCGGACGACGACCAGGTGGAGATTCTCGGCAAGCTCAAGGAGGAGCGCGCGGCGGACGTCCTGGAGGCCATGGACCCGGACGACGCCGCCGACCTGCTGTCCGAGCTGCCGGAGGAGGACAAGGAGCGGCTGCTGGCGCTGATGCGGCCCGACGACGCGGCGGACGTACGGCGGCTGCTGTCGTACGAGGAGCGGACGGCGGGCGGCCTGATGACCACCGAGCCGATCGTGCTGCGGCCGGACGCGACGGTCGCGGACGCCTTGGCGCGCGTACGCCAGCAGGACCTGTCCCCCGCGCTCGCCGCGCAGGTGTACGTCTGCCGGCCGCCGGACGAGACGCCGACCGGCAAGTACCTGGGCACGGTGCACTTCCAGCGGCTGCTGCGGGACCCGCCGTTCACGCTGGTCAGCTCGATCGTGGAGAGCGATCTGCCGCCGCTCGCGCCGGGCACCGCGCTGCCCGCGGTCACCAGCTATCTCGCCGCGTACAACATGGTGGCGGCGCCTGTCGTCGACGAGAGCGGTTCGCTGCTGGGGGCGGTGACCGTCGACGACGTACTCGACCATCTGCTGCCGGACGACTGGCGGGAGACGGAGTTCGAGGAGGCCGCCCACGAGGAGTCCGCCCATGGGTAGCGGCAGCGACGGGTTGGCCGATCGCAGCGAGCCGAAGGAGCGCATGCCCGCCGGGGCGAGTGCGGCGCCGCGCCACCGGGTCCGGCTCGATCAGCCCCGCGCGCCACGGCGCAGTCTGCTGCCGGAGTACGACCCCGAGGCCTTCGGCCGGTTCTCGGAGCGGATCGCGCGTTTCCTGGGGACCGGGCGGTTCCTGGTCTGGATGACGCTGATCATCATCATGTGGGTCGTCTGGAACATCTCCGCGCCCGGGGATCTGCGTTTCGACCCGTACCCGTTCATCTTTCTGACGCTGATGCTGTCGCTCCAGGCCTCGTACGCGGCCCCGCTGATCCTGCTGGCGCAGAACCGGCAGGACGACCGGGACCGGGTCACCCGTGAGCAGGAGCGCAAGCAGAACGAGCGCTCGATCGCGGACACCGAATACCTCACACGGGAGATCGCGGCGCTGCGGATGGGGCTCGGCGAGGTCGCCACCCGCGACTGGATCCGCTCCGAATTCCAGGATCTGATCAAGGATCTGGACGAGCGGCACCTATTCCCGCACGAGCCTGCGCGCGAGAGTGACGAAGGCGACCGCTGAACGCTCTTTCCGGGGGTGGGAGTCAGCGCCGTACCATCGTCCGTATGGCTACGGAAGACGCGGTGCTTGAAGCACTGGCGACGGTGAACGACCCCGAGATCAACCGACCGATCACCGAACTCGGCATGGTCAAATCGGTCGGGATCGGGGCGGACGGCGCGGTCGCCGTCACGGTGTATCTCACCGTCTCCGGCTGTCCAATGCGCGAGACGATCACCAAGAATGTGACCGACGCGGTCGCGCGCCTCGAGGGCGTCACGCGCGTCGACGTCACGCTGGATGTGATGAGCGACGAGCAACGGAAGGAGCTCGCGAGCTCGCTGCGCGGCGGCACCGCCGAGCGCGAGGTGCCCTTCGCCAAGCCCGGCTCGCTGACCAGGGTGTACGCGGTGGCATCGGGCAAGGGCGGCGTCGGCAAGTCCTCCGTCACCGTGAACCTGGCGGCGGCGATGGCCGCCGACGGACTGAAGGTCGGTGTCGTCGACGCCGACATCTACGGACACAGCGTGCCGCGGATGCTGGGTGTGGACGGCCGTCCGACCCAGGTCGAGAACATGATCATGCCGCCGTCGGCGAACGGCGTGAAGGTCATCTCGATCGGGATGTTCACCCCGGGCAACGCGCCGGTGGTGTGGCGCGGCCCGATGCTGCACCGCGCACTGCAGCAGTTCCTCGCGGATGTGTACTGGGGCGACCTGGACGTGCTGCTGCTCGACCTGCCGCCGGGGACCGGTGACATCGCCATCTCGGTGGCGCAGCTGGTGCCGAACGCCGAGATCCTCGTGGTGACCACCCCGCAGCAGGCCGCGGCCGAGGTCGCCGAGCGGGCCGGCTCGATCGCCGTACAGACCCACCAGAAGATCGTGGGCGTCGTCGAGAACATGTCGGGCCTGCCGTGCCCGCACTGCGACGAGATGGTCGACGTCTTCGGCAGCGGCGGCGGCCAGCGGGTCGCCGAGGGCCTGACGAAGACGACCGGCACCAATGTGCCGGTGCTGGGGTCCATCCCGATCGACGTACGGCTGCGGGAGGGCGGCGACGAGGGCAAGCCCGTCGTGATCACCGACCCGGACTCACCGGCGGGCGCCGCGCTGCGCACGATCGCGGGGAAGCTCGGCGGACGCGCGCGCGGGCTGTCGGGCATGTCGCTGGGGATCACCCCGCGCAATAAGTTCTGACGAAGGTCGTGGGCATTCGTTCCGCCGAGCGGAACGGGTGCGCACAACCCGACCGTCGGCCCGCACGGTACGGGCAGCGCGAAGGGGCGCCGCTCATGAGCAGCGCCCCTTCGTCGTACGCCCGACCTTCCAGCCCGACCTTCCAGCCCGACCTTCCAGCCCGACGCTCTAGACGTACGCGCCGAGGTTCTGGACCGCCGAGAAGCCCAGCCCGTACGCGCTCATGCCGCGCCCGTACGCGCCGACGTGCACCCCGGCCCCGGTCGAGCCGGCGAGCACCCAGCCGAACTCCGACTCGCGGTAGTGGAAGGGCGTCGGCACACCGTCGACGGGCAGCGAGAGCATCAACCAGGCCGGTCCCGCCAGATCGTCGGCGAGCTCGAAGGCGGTCTCGGTCTGCTGGTCCAGCCAGTTGTCGCGCAGCGAGTGGTCGAGCTGACCGGGCCAGGTGTGGGCCAGGAGCCCCGAGCCGGCCAGCCAGGCCGCGGAGGAGACCGTGGTGGCGTCCAGTACGCCCGTGCCGTCGCCCGTGTGCCGTACCGGGCTGGCAGCCACGGTGACGACGACAGCGAAGCGCTCCTTGTCCGGGCCGCCCGCGTCCGACCGTATCGACGGCTCGTCGCCGTGGCCCATGGAGCCGTGCTGGACCGTGCCGTCCGCCGCGGTACCCACCTGCATCAGCCGGCGCGGGCCGGTGAAGGCCTCGTCCAGCGCGTACCAGGGGAAGGTCGCACGCAGAAATCCGTCGACCACACGCTGAGCCGCTGTCACCCGCTGCGTCGTGAGCGGGTTCTCCCCGCCGGGCGCAGGAGAATCGCTGACCGTTCCTTGCGCCGCTAGCCGACTTGTCGTCTCCATCTACCCGGCCGCCTCCTCTGTCTCCGAGGCCCGGAGCGGACCCGCCCCCCTCGGGCGTCCTCACGTCCGGACAGATGGAGAATAACCACCCTGTCCCGGCTCGCAGGGATTGACGGTACTCAGGTCGCGTCTGCGTCGAAGGGCGGTCGCTCGTCCCGATCGACGTTTTCGCGCTTCTTGAGCAGGTCGGGGGTGCCGGGCGAGCCGTTGACGGCGGCCGGGACCGAGGCCGCGGATTCGTTGCCGTGCACCGCGTCCGCGACCTCGTTGATCTCCTTCTTGAGGTCGAAGCTGCTGCGCAGGTCCTTGAGGTCCTTCAGATCCTCGTTCTCGTCCAGCTGCTTGCGGATGAACGCCTTGGGATTGAGGTCCTCGAACTCGAAGTCCTTGAACTCCGGCCCCAGTTCGCTACGAATGTCCTGCTTTGCGCTTTCGGAGAACTCGCGGACCTTCCGGATGAACCGCGAGGCGTCCTGGATGACCTTCGGCAGCTTGTCGGGGCCGAAGATGAGCACGGCGAGCACCACGAGCGCCACCAGCTCCAGTGCGCCTATGTCGTTGAACACCCTGCTGCTCCTCGTGTTCTCTGCGGCCCGCCAGGTCGGATGGAGTCCGGGCCCGATCCACGGTACCCGCCGAAACTGTCTGCGCGGTACCTTCCGATGGGCGCTGCGCCGAGCCGTCCGGCGGCCGTTCGACCGGCCGTCATGTGCCGTCCGCGGAGCCGAGTGTCAGCGTCATCTTCCGTTCACGGCCGGCGCGATCCACCGTCAGCTCCAGCCGGTCACCGGGGCGGTGGGCGCGGATCTTGACGATGAGCTCCTCGCCGCTGTGCACCCGCTGGCCGTCGATCTTGGTGATGATGTCGCCCGCCTTGATGCCCGCCTTGGCGCCGGGGCCGTTCTTGCTGACCGACGCGGAGCCGTCCTTGCCCTTGTCGCCGACGCGTGCGCCGTCGCCGGTGTACTTCATGTCGAGGCTGACGCCGATCACCGGGTGGGTGGCCTTACCGGTGTTGATCAGCTCTTCGGCGACGCGCTTGCCCTGGTTGATGGGGATCGCGAAGCCGAGTCCGATCGAGCCGGCCTGGCCTCCTTGGGTGTCCGTGCCGCTGTCCGCGGCCCGGATCGCGCTGTTGATGCCGATGACACGGGCCTTGGTGTCCACCAGCGGGCCGCCGGAGTTGCCGGGGTTTATCGGGGCGTCGGTCTGCAGGGCGTCGACATAGCTGACATCACTGCCGTCGCCCTTTTCGCCGCCCGCGGTGATGGGGCGCTCCTTGGCGCTGATAATGCCGGAGGTCACGGTGTTCTGGAGATCGAACGGCGCGCCGATGGCGACGACCGGGTCACCCACCTGGACGTTGTCGGAGTTGCCGAGGGGCAGCGGCTTGAGGCCGGAGACACCGGAGACCTTGACGACGGCGAGGTCGTAGCCACTGTCCTTGCCGACGAGCGTCGCCCTGGCGGTCTCGCCGCCGCTGAAGGTGACCGAGATCTCACCCGAGGAGCCTGCCGGGTCGACGACATGGTTGTTGGTGAGGATGTGGCCCTGCTGGTCGAGTACGAATCCGGTGCCGGTGCCCTGTTCGCCGCCGCCGCTGACATGGAGGGTGACGACGCTCGGCAGGGCGCTGGCAGCGATACCGGCAACGCTGTCGGGTGCGCGGTTGCCGTTGCCCTTGGCGGCCTGCGGGAGTTCGACGCTGGTGATGCCGCCGTTGCGCTCGATGTACGCGCCTATGCCGCCGCCGACAGCACCGGCGACGAGCGCGAGCAGGACCGCCCCGACCAGCAGCGATCCGCGTCGGCCCTTGTTCTTGACGGGCTCACCGACGTGGGTCAGCGGCCGCCCGGGTGTGCTCCACGGGTCGTACTGCAGCCACAGCGAGGGCAGCGGCTGCGGCCGCTCCTGGGGCTGGGGGTGCGGTTGGGGCTGGGGCTGGGGGTGCGGCTGAGGCTGGGGCTGGGGGTGCGGCTGAGGCTGGGCGTGCGGCTGCTGGGGCGACGGGGCCTGGGGCGGCGGCGCATATCCGCCGCCGGTGCCCCCACCGGCCGGTGTTCCGTTCTGCGCGGGGTACGCCGGCGGTACGGGTGTGCCCTGTGCCGGAGTCGGCATCGGCCGCTGCACGGGAGGGGCCGGCGCCCATGGCCCGGGCCCGCCGTAGGGCGGGGTGCTGTACGCATCGGGCTCGTGCAGAGGCTGCGGCCGACTCTGTTCCGCTGCGGGCTGGGCTGCGGGCACCGGGTCGACGGCCGTCTCGGCGTCCCGCGGCACGGGCACGGGGGCCTGCACCGAGGTCTGCACCGGAGGCAGTTCCGTCGTCACCTCGGTCTCCTCGGGCGGCGGTGCCGACGCCTCCGGCTCGGAGTGAGTCGTACGTCCCGCACTGGGCCGGCTCCACCACTTCGCCTTCGGCCCGGTGGGCTTCCCGTCGTCCATGCTCTCCCCGCAAACTGCCGACCACTGCGGCACCCTCCTGGGGCACCCCTCAGAGGATTCAACCAGGTTTGCGAATCACCGTGCAGGGACCTGGTCAGCGCCGGGACGAGAGGGGCCGAGAAGGCTGGGTCGGTGCGGCGAGATGGGTGGGGACAGGCGTGGCTGACGGGTTGGACCCGGGTGCCGTGGCGAGCTGGAACGCCGAGCCCGTGGGACGTATCAGCGGGGACAGGGAGGACGAGGTATCGGTCAGTATCGAGGCGGAAAACGGGTGGTTCAGCGGCGCCGCCGGGGCCAGCAGGCTGGGCGCCGCGGCGATGACCGGCCGGTTGTCCGACCTGGCCAGGCCGTTGCCACCGCTGCGCCGGCGGTCGGCCTCCGTGCCCCTGGGGGTGGCCCCGGTGCCCGCGCCGTTGTTCATTCCGCTGTTCACTCCGGTATTGCCCGTGGTCGGAGTCACGGCGCGCAGCGGTGTGACGTTGTTCCCCGCGCCCTCGCCCCTGGGACCTGCCTGCACCGAGGCGTCCAGCGGAATCGCTCCGCCGAGGGCGATCGCGGCGAAAGACACCGCGCTGGCCGCCGCGAAGACGAACCTCCGGCCGAGCCAGGGTGAGCGCTCCGCGTCCGTACGACCCACGTCATGGATCCGGAAGCCGCCGCCGGAGCCGGGAAGCACGGTCGCGTGCGCGCCCGCCGGTACGTAGCCGAAGGTCTCCGTCCGGGACGTGCGGGGGTCGCGTCCGGGCCTCGCGGAGGGATTCAGCGCGTTGAAGACTCCATTGGCGAGCCGCCCCCCGTCGAAAGGTCCCCCCGAGCGGTCGTCGTCACCTCCGGGTCCTGCGGGCAGCCCTTGGAGCCGCGCGAGCAGCCCTTCGGAGGGCGGCGGCGGAGCGGTTTGCGCGAAGACGTTCTTCAGCCGACGGTGGGCGTCGGCCTCGGCCTTGCACTTGGGACAGGTCACCAGATGGGCCAGCACCCGGTCGCGGGCATCATGTTTCAGCTCGCCGTCGATCAGCGCGGCCAGCCGGTCCCCCAGGTGCTGCTCCGCGGGGGTGGGACTCGAGCCACTCACGCCGGTCCGCCCTCTCCTGCCAGGCCGACCGCACCCGCCAGCGTGCGCTGCTCGGCACGAGCCTCCGGGGAACGGTGCTGCAGGGCCTTGCGCAGATGCGACCGGCCGCGGTGGATCCGGCTGCGGACCGTGCCGAGCTTCACGCCCAGCGTCGCGGCGATCTCCTCGTACGAGAGACCTTCGATGTCACAGAGCACCACGGCGGCGCGGAACTCCGGCGCGAGGGTGTCCAGCGCCTGCTGCACATCCGCGTCGAAGTGGGTGTCGTTGAAGACCTGCTGCGGAGACGGCTCGCGACTGGGCAGCCGCTCTGCCGCGTCGTCGCCGAGCGCGTCGAAACGGATGCGCTGCTTGCGGCGGACCATGTCCAGGAAGAGGTTCGTGGTGATGCGGTGCAGCCAGCCCTCAAAGGTGCCGGGCGTGTACGTCGACAGCGAGCGGAAGACGCGGACGAAGACTTCTTGCGTAAGGTCCTCGGCGTCGTGCTGGTTGCCCGTCAGCCGGTAGGCGAGGCGGTAGACCCGGCCGCTGTGCGTGCTGACGATCTCCTCCCAGGTGGGAGGCGTCCACGCCTGCGATTCCGCATCCGATGCGAAGGTCGCGGTAGCTGCGGAGTCGGTGGAGCGGGAACGGTCAGCAATGTAGGTCACAGATCTCGGCTCACCCGTTGACCTGAGAAAGCGCCTCAGCACTCCTCTCCGATCCGCAGGTGCAGCCGCACCTCCCCTGTCGGCTCTGGTGGTGTCCAGCGGAGCCCCTACCATAGCCACCTCGCCCGTTAGCTCCGGATAAGAATCTTTACGCGAATTTGGGTCCTGCTTCCGGCCCTGATCCATGCGCTTCCCCCTGTCTCCCATAACGCCTGGTCCCATCTGCGGGTTCCCGGTGCAGCGGATACAGTCAGCGTCGCGCCAACTACGGGGACAGGAGAGGGTCATTACCGCCAACCGGCAGACGAGCTGGGCGTTCGCCGACGCCTTTGTCGCCGAGGACGACACGCTCCGCTGGGCCCGCGACCGGGCCCGCGAGTCGGGGCTCCCCTCGGTGTCACCAGGCACCGGCGCAGCGCTGCGACTGCTTGCTGCCACGGCTGACGCGAAAGCGGTGGCCGAAATCGGTACGGGGACCGGTGTCTCCGGGATCTATCTGTTGCAGGGCATGCGGCCCGACGGCGTACTGACGACGGTGGATCCGGAGCCGGACCGGCAGCAGTTCGCCAAGCAGGCCTTCCGCGCGGCCGGCTTTGCCGGGAACCGGGCGCGTTTCATCCCCGGCCGCGCGCTCGACGTACTGCCGCGGCTCGCGGACGGCGGCTACGACCTCGTCTTCTGCGACGGCGACCGCATGGAGTCGCTGGACTATCTCGCTGAATCGTTGCGCCTGCTGCGACCAGGCGGTCTTGTCTGCTTCGAGGGCGTTTTCGCGGACGGTCGCACGGTGGACTCGGCGGCGCAGCCGGCGGAAGTCGTGCGACTTCGCGAGCTGCTGCGCGCGGTGCGGGAAAGCCAGGAGCTGCTGCCCTCACTGCTGCCGGTGGGCGACGGCCTGCTCTGCGCGGTCCGCCGCGGCTGACCGGCCACGCCCCGGCAGGCCCGGCCATGCGAACCGAGCCCCCCCGAACACAGCACTGCCCCGGCACCATGAGTGCCGGGGCAGTGAAAGTGTGTGCGCTTCCCGCGTCAGCCGACGACCTTCTTCAGGGCGTCGCCGAGGGCATCGGCTTCGTCCGGAGTCAGCTCGACCACAAGCCGACCGCCGCCTTCGAGCGGAACGCGCATGACGATGCCCCGCCCCTCCTTGGTCACCTCGAGCGGGCCGTCGCCCGTCCGCGGCTTCATGGCCGCCATGCTCGTTCCCCTTCCTGAAACCAGCTCATCGCAGCCGACAACCCAGGTGTCACCGGCATCGAACACATTGCTTCCAGGTCATTATCCCGCATGGCGGGACCCGATGACCAACATCGGTCGGCATCGCTTGCGCAACGCGCTCTCTCAAAACCACTCAAAGCGGCGATCCGCCTGCGATACTTCGCCACCGCCCACGGGCCCGAAGCGGAAGATTGTTTGACGCAGGTCACATGTTCGCCCCCGACGATCTCCGCCATGCTGAGCCTGAACACCACTCTTGAGCCGTAAAGGGGACCTGCCATGGCCGACTCCGTGCTGTACGAGGTGAGCGACGGACTCGCGACGATCACGATCAACCGGCCCGAGGCCATGAACGCGATGAACACCGAGGCCAAGGTCGCTCTCCGGGACTCGGTCCAGGCAGCCGCCGCCGATCCCGCCGTACGCGCGGTACTGCTCACCGCGTCCGGGCGCGCCTTCTGCGTGGGCCAGGACCTCAAGGAGCACATCTCGCTGCTCGCGGAGGACCGGGAGCACGGCACCGACCGCACCATGAACACCGTGCGGGAGCACTACAACCCCATCGTGCGGGCGCTCACCGAGATGCCTAAGCCGGTCGTGGCCGGGGTCAACGGCGTGGCGGCGGGCGCGGGCCTCGGCTTCGCCCTCGCCGCGGACTACCGCGTCGTCGCCGACAACGCGAAGTTCACGACCTCCTTCGCGGGTGTCGCGCTGACCGCCGACTCCGGGGTCTCGTGGACGCTGCCCCGGCTGATCGGCCAGAGCCGCGCCGCCGACCTGCTGCTGTTCCCTCGCTCGTTCTCCGCGCAGGAGGCGTACGAGCTGGGCATCGCGAACAAGCTGGTCCCCGCCGCCGACCTGGCCGCCGAGGCCGTCGCGGTGGCCCGTGCCCTGGCCGAGGGCCCGACCGTGGCGTACGCGGCGCTCAAGGAGTCCCTGGCGTACGGCGCGGGTCACACGCTCAGCGAGGCGCTGGGCAAGGAGGACGAGCTCCAGGCGAGGGCGGGCGCGTCGGAGGACCACACGATCGCTGTCCAGGCGTTCATCGCCAAGGAGAAGCCGAAGTACCTCGGCCGCTAGGCGCCCCGAGCCCTCCCCTTGCCCCGGGAGCCGGCTCCGCGGACGACACAGCCGCTCAGGTGGTCGTCGACGAGACCGCACGCCTGCATCAGCGCGTACGCCGTGGTGGGTCCGATGAAGCGCAGGCCGCGCTTCTTGAGGGCCTTCGCCAGCGCTGTGGACTGGTCGGTGACCGCGGGGACGTCGGCGATCGTGCGCGGGGCCGGTCGCTTCGCCACATCCGGGGCGTACGACCAGATCAGCGTGTCCAGCTCACCGGCCGGCCAGTCGGCGAGCACGCGCGCGTTGGCGAGCGTCGCCTCGATCTTGGCGCGGTTGCGGATGATCCCGGCGTCGGCGAGGAGGCGCTCCTCGTCGGCGTCGGTGTACGCCGCCACGGATGCGATCTTGAAGTCGTCGAAGGCGGCACGGAAACCCTCGCGGCGGCGCAGGATGGTGATCCAGGACAGGCCGGACTGGAAGGCCTCCAGGCAGAGGCGTTCGAACAGTGCGTCGTCGCCGTGGACCGGACGGCCCCACTCCTCGTCGTGGTACGTGACGTAGTCGGCCGTGGACAGGCCCCACGGGCAGCGCAGCTTCCCGTCGGGCCCGGGTACGGCCTCGCCGGTCACTGGTCGTGCTCCTCGCCCGGCTTGGTGAACAGGTCGGGGCCGCCCACCGCACGGGCCTGCGCGCCGGCCAACGCCGACTCCAGCTCGGCGATACGGGCGTCCCGCTCGGCGAGCTCCGCACCGAGGCGGCTCAGCACCTCGTCCACGTCCGCCATCCGGTAGCCGCGGGGCGAGACCGGCAGCCGGACCGCCTCGACGTCCGCACGGCCGACCGGGCGGCTGACCGGCAGCGGGTCCACCAGCTGCTCCGGGGCCACCTCGGGCAGGGCCGCGCTGTCGCCGCCGCCGACCACGGCGAGGGTGACCGCAGCGACGACCACGACCATCGCGATCAGCAAGAACAAGAACACGAGCGAGCCTCTCCCCAAGCGGAAACTGTCCGGTGCTGATCGTGCCACGACAGTCTGAGAGTTAGGGTCGCAGGCGACGGACCTGAGGAGGAAACCGCTGATGCTGCGGCTGGGACGGCGCGAATTCGACGCGCACGAGCCGGTGATCATGGCGATCGTGAACCGGACGCCGGACTCCTTCTACGACCAGGGCGCCACGTTCCGGGACGAGCCCGCGCTCGCCCGCGTCGAGCAGGCGGTGTCAGAGGGTGCTGCCATCATCGACATCGGCGGGGTGAAGGCCGGTCCCGGCGAGGAGGTGACGGCCGAGGAGGAGGCGCGGCGCACGGTCGGATTCGTGGCCGAGGTGCGCAGACGGCATCCGGATGTCGTCATCAGCGTCGACACCTGGCGGCACGACGTGGGTGAGGCGGTCTGCGAGGCGGGCGCGGACGTGCTGAACGACGCGTGGGGCGGGGTGGACCCGAAGCTGGCGGAGGTCGCCGCGCGGTACGGAGCGGGTCTGGTGTGCACGCACGCGGGCGGCGCGGAGCCGCGGACACGGCCGCACCGGATCGCGTACGACGATGTGATGGCGGACATTCTGCGGGTGACGGTCTCGCTGGCGGAGCGGGCGGTTGAGCTGGGCGTCCGCAGGGACGGGATCATGATCGACCCGGGCCATGACTTCGGGAAGAACACCAGGCACAGCCTGGAAGCGACACGCAGGCTCGGGGAGATGACGGAGACGGGCTGGCCGGTGCTGGTCTCCCTGTCGAACAAGGACTTCGTCGGCGAGACGCTCGACAAGCCGGTGAAGGAGCGCGTGATCGGCACGCTGGCGACGACGGCGGTGTCGGCGTGGCTGGGCGCGCAGGTCTACCGCGTCCATGAGGTGGCGGAGACGAAGCAGGTCCTGGACATGGTGTCGACGATCGCGGGCCACCGGGCACCGGCGGTGGCGAGGCGGGGGCTGGCGTAAGGGATGTTGGCCGCGGGTGGGGTTGCAAGCCCCCAGCCCCCGGCGGGGCTGAAATTCAGCCCCGCCGGTCGACACAGCGGGAAGGGGCGGTTCGGGGAACAGCTCCGCGCAGCGGCCGCGCCTAGTGGCCCGTCTCCTTCGTGACCATCGCCACCGCCTCCTCCACGTCGTCCGTCACGTGGAAGAGAAGCAGGTCCCTCTCGGACGCCTTGCCCTGCGCCACCACCGTGTTCCGCAGCCAGTCCACCAGCCCGCTCCAGTACTCCGTGCCGAACAGCACGATCGGGAAGCGCGTGACCTTGCGGGTCTGGACGAGGGTCAGCGCCTCGAACAGCTCGTCCAGCGTGCCCAGTCCGCCCGGCAGGACCACGAAGCCCTGCGCGTACTTCACGAACATCGTCTTGCGGACGAAGAAGTAGCGGAAGTTCACGCCGATGTCGACGTGCTGGTTGAGCCCCTGCTCGAAGGGGAGCTCGATGCCGAGGCCCACCGAGATGCCGTGAGCCTCCCGCGCACCCCTGTTCGCCGCCTCCATCGCGCCCGGGCCGCCGCCCGTGATCACCGCGAAGCCGGCGTCGACCAGCGCCCTGCCGATCCGGACGCCCGCGTCGTACTCGGGGGTACCCGGCCCCGTACGGGCCGAGCCGAACACGCTGATGGCGCTGGGCAGTTCGGCGAGCGCGCCGAAGCCTTCCACGAACTCCGACTGGATGCGCATGACCCGCCAGGGATCGGTATGCACCCACTCGGAGTCGCCCTCCGTGTCCAGCAGCCGCTGATCAGTGGTGCCGGGCTGCACCTGTTCTCTACGGCGCAGCACCGGTCCCAGTCGCTGCTCCCCCAGCGCCCGCAATCCTTCGGTTCCCTCGGTTCCCTCGGGGTCGCCCATGGCCTGCTCCCTCCGCCGCACATCGTTGCTTTGAGTCAGGGTAGGTCGGAGAACGTTACGAAAGGTGAAATCGGGGCGGTCAGGCAGTGAGCCAGTCCCGGAGCCGGTTCTCGCAGTGGGTGATCTTCTCCACCGCGACATGCTCGTCCCGCTTGTGGGCGAAGAGCGCGTCGCCGGGTCCGTAGTTGACCGCGGGCACGCCGAGCGCGCTGAAGCGTGAGACATCCGTCCAGCCGAACTTGGGCTGAGCCGTCCCGCCGACGGCTGCCATGAAGGCGGCGGCCGCCGGGTGCGAGAGGCCGGGCAGCGCGCCGCCCGTGTGGTCGTCCACGATGAACTCCGCGACCCCGCAGTCGGCGAAGACCTCGCGGACATGGTCCTCGGCCTCCGCCATGCTCCGGTCGGGCGCGTAGCGGTAGTTGACCACCACGGTGCACTCGTCGGGGATGACGTTGTTGGCGACGCCGGCCTCGATCCGTACCGCGTTGAGCCCCTCCCGGTACTCAAGACCGTCGATCACCGGCCGACGCGGCTCGTACGTGGCGAGCTTCGCCAGAATCGGCGCAGCCGCATGAATGGCGTTGGACCCCATCCAGCTGCGCGCGGAGTGTGCCCGCTCCCCCGCCGTACGGAGAAAGACCCGCAGCGTGCCCTGACAGCCGCCCTCGACCTGGGCGTCGGACGGCTCGAGCAGTACGGCGAAGTCACCCTCCAGCCAGTCGGCATGGGCATCGGCCACATGCCCCAGACCGTTGAGGTGTGCGGCAACCTCTTCATTGTCGTAGAAGACGAAGGTGAGGTCGCGATTCGGCTCGGGGACGGTCGCGGCGATCCGTAGCTGTACGGCCACGCCCGACTTCATGTCGCTCGTTCCGCAGCCCCACAGCACGCCGTTCTCGTCGAGCCGGGACGGCACGTTGTCGGCGATCGGAACCGTGTCGATGTGCCCGGCCAGCACGACCCGCTCGGCGCGCCCGAGGTTCGTCCGGGCCACGACATTGTTGCCGTACCGGTCGACGGTGAGGTGCGGCAGGCCGCGCAGCGCCTGCTCGATCGCGTCGGCGAGAGGCTTCTCCTCGCCGCTGACCGAACGGAAGTCGACCAGGCGGGCGGTGAGCGCCGGAGCATCAAGAGTGAGGTCAAGCACGGTTTCGGGCATGACTCCGACCTTAACGCGGGCTCCAGTACGGTGGGCAGCGTGCCTGAGACCGCCTCCCCCCTCCGGCGCGGCCGCCTCTTGCGTATCGCGGCCGCGTTCGCCGTGCTGCTGGCACTCATCGGCTATGTCGTTGTGCAGTACGTCACCGGCGGCGGCGCTCCGCGCTGCACGGTGCGTACGGCCGCGGGCTCCACGTACGAGCTCAGCGCCGAACAGGCCGCGAACGCCGCGACGATCTCCGCGGTCGGCACCACACGCGGCATGCCGGAGCGCGCGGTCACCATCGCGCTCGCGACCGCACTCCAGGAGTCGGGGCTGCGCAATATCAGACACGGCGACCGTGACTCGCTCGGGCTCTTCCAGCAGCGTCCGTCGAAGGGGTGGGGCACGGCCGGGCAGATCCTCGACCCCGTCTACGCCTCCGGGAAGTTCTACGAGCACCTCGCCGAGGTCCCCGGCTACTCGCGGCTGCCGCTGACTGTCGCGGCACAGCGTGTGCAGCGCAGCGGCTTCCCGCAGGCGTACGCGAAGCACGAGCCGGACGCCACGCTGCTGGCGGCTGCGCTGACCGGCCGCGCGACCCGGGCCCTGACCTGCGAGTCGGGCAAGGGCAACGAGGCGGGCGACGCGTCGAAGGTGCGGGCCGAGCTGGTGCGCGCATTCGGTCCCGAGGTGCTGCCGAAGGCCGGTACCTCGGGCCGGACCGGCGCCCCGGCACCGCGCGAGGTGTCCGTACCGGTGCAGTCCACGATCGGGACGGACGGCGGCGGGGCGGCGCAGCGGGGCTGGGAGCTGGCGCACTGGGCGGTGGCGCGGGCGGACGGGCTGCGCATCGATGAGGTCTCGTACGCGGGCCGGGTATGGAGCGCCAAGGAGTCCGGGAAGGGCTGGCGAGCGGCGGGCGCCACCTCGGCCGAGACGGGTGCGGCGGGTTCCCGGGCGGACTCCCGCAAGGCTTCCGGCGCGGATTACCGTACCGGCGAAGTCCGAATTCGCCTCGCGCAGTAGTCCGCGCCATCCCTCGAACGAGGCACTCCGGTCACCTCCGGACAAGGTGTCGGCCCGGCGTTCGCGCCAGTGGCGATCAGCCCCTCAAACCCCTTGCGGCAAAAGGGAAGTGACGGTTCGGCAGACAATTGCGCAATGGAATGTTTGCCCACCTTTACCCGAAGCCGATAATGCGACACATTGCCAACTCTTTGCCTTGGTCCACCGCAACTTCTCCCGCCCTCCAAGCAGTTGTCACTGCGTCCGAAAGCCGGAACGGCACTGCTGGACCAGCACCGGACAGGCACCATTCCAGACGTACTTCTCGCCTCAAGGAGCATCATGTCCCTCCCCCTGACCCGTCGGATCGCCCGTGTCGCGCTGCTCATCGCGGCGGGTGCAGCCCCCGTGGTCGGTGCGGTCGGCTCCGCAAGCGCCGCGGACCTTCCGCAGGCCCCCGTGGGCCTGACCGCGTTCGACGCGGACGGCGTCAGCAGCACTGTCGACGGTGCCGCGCAGAAGACCTCCGACCTGGCGGGCAACACCGGTGGCGACGCGGTCGAGCAGACCGTCCCGGCCGCCGGCAAGGCTGTCGACAAGGCGGGCAAGGCGGCGGCCCCCGTCGCCCAGAAGGCGGCCGGTGACGCCGCGGGCAGCGCGGGTGACGCCGTCGGCAAGGCCGCCGGCACCGCGACCGGACGGCTCGGTGGCAGCAGCCTGCAGACCGACTCGCTCGGTGGCGGCCTGCCCACCGAGCAGCTGCCGGTGGAGTCCCTGCCGCTCGGCTGACGATCAGCGCACGGGAAGGGCCCCGGGAGTACGACTCCCGGGGCCCTTCCCCATGTCCGGCCGAGGCATCCTCAGCCGCGAAGTCTTCGGCCGAGAGGTGTTCAGCCGAGGCGCTTGACCGCGGCCTCGACCCGCTCATCCGTCGCGGTGAACGCCACGCGTACGAAGCGCTCGCCCGCCGTTCCGTAGAAATCGCCGGGCGCGACCAGGATCCCCAGCTCCGCCAGGTGCGCCACTGTCTCCCAGCACGGCTCGTCGCGCGTCGCCCACAGATAGAGGCTGGCCTCGCTGTGCTCGATCCGGAAGCCGTGCGCCTCCAGGGCCGTACGCAGCGCGGCGCGCCGGGCCGCGTACCGCGCCCGCTGCTCCGAGACATGCGTGTCGTCGCCGAGTGCCGCGACCGTGGCGGCCTGCACCGGCGCCGGGGTCATCATCCCGCCGTGCTTACGGATCTGGAGCAGCTCACCGAGCACGCTCTCGTCGCCCGCGATGAAGGCGGCGCGGTACCCGGCCAGGTTGGAGCGCTTGGAGAGCGAGTGGACGGCGACGACGCCCTCGTACGTACCGCCGCAGACGTCCGGGTGCAGGACCGAGACCGGCTCCGCCTCCCAGCCCAGCTCCAGGTAGCACTCGTCGCTGAAGACCAGCACGCCGTGCTCACGCGCCCACGCGACGATACGGATCAGCTCGTCCTTGGCCAGCACCCGGCCGGTGGGGTTGGACGGCGAGTTGAGCCAGAGCAGCTTCAGGCCGGTGGGGTCGAGCTGGGTCGGGTCGTCGTAGACCACGGCCTCCGCACGCGCCAGCCGGGCGCCGACCTCGTACGTCGGGTAGGCGAGCCGCGGGTGGGCGACCTTGTCGCCGGGGCCGAGACCGAGCTGGGTCGGCAGCCAGGCCACCAGCTCCTTGGAGCCGACGACGGGCAGGACGTTCGTATGTGCGACATCGACGGCGCCGAGCCGCCGCTCGACCCATCCGGTGAGCGCGTCACGCAGCCCGGCCGTCCCCCACACCGTCGGATAGCCGGGCGAGTCGGAGGCCTCGACGAGCGCCTTCTGGATCAGCTCGGGGACGGGGTCGACGGGCGTGCCGACGGAGAGGTCCACAATGCCGTCGGGGTGGGCCGCGGCCGTCGCCTTGTACGGCTCGAGCTTGTCCCACGGGAAGACGGGAAGGCGCGAAGAGACTCGCGAAGAGGCTGCGGACACAGGACTTCTCTTTCTCGTACTCGTGCGTGGCTCGTGCAGAGGGCGTCAAACACCTCGGTCCCGTACGGACGACGAACCGTACGGGACCGGGGGCGACGCACCAGCGGGCCGCGGACTACTGGTTCTGCGGCGGCAGCGCTGCGATAAAGGGGTGGTCGCGCTCGATCAGGCCGAGCTTGGAGGCACCGCCGGGCGAACCGAGCTCGTCGAAGAACTCGACGTTCGCCTTGTAGTAGTCCTTCCACTCCTCCGGGGTGTCGTCCTCGTAGAAGATCGCCTCGACCGGGCAGACCGGCTCACAAGCCCCACAGTCGACGCATTCGTCCGGGTGGATGTACAAGGACCTGGAGCCCTCGTAGATGCAGTCGACGGGGCACTCCTCGATGCACGCCTTGTCCTTGACGTCGACACAAGGCTGCGCGATGACGTAGGTCACGCTGTCGTTCCTCCTCGGTAGGGCTGGCATTGCGCGGGAGCGCGGCGTCGTCGATGCCCGCCCCTAGTATCTCCGTTCCTGGGCACGATCCGAACAGGAGGGGCTCGCAGACCTGTGGAATTCACTGGCGGCGGACGGCTCAAGGTCCGTATTACACCCTTTGACGTGGGTAAACGAGTGTCCGTGAGGTGCCTGATCGACCCCGGGGCCGGGGCCGAGAAGTTCACCGACACGGTCGGCGTTCTCACATCATGGGACAACGGTGTGCTGCTGATCACACGACGAACCGGAGAGACTGTCCGTATCCCGGAATCGTCACTGGTCGCGGGCAAGGTGGTGCCCGCCGCGCCGGCCCGCCGCCGCGGTCCCGCGGCGGACTTCGAGGAGCTCGCCCGGGTCATGGCGCGCGCCTGGCAGCCGGTGGAGAGCGAGCGGCTCGGCGAGTGGGAACTGCGGGCGTCCGCCGGATTCACCCGGCGCGCGAACTCTGTACTGGCGCTCGGTGACCCCGGGCTGCCGCTCGACGAGGCGCTGGCGCGGGTGCGTGCGTGGTACGAGGAGCGGGATCTGCCCGCGTATGTACAGGCTGCGACCGGGGCGGCGGGCACTCAGGAAGAGCTCTGCGCGGAGCTGGAGGCGCGCGGCTGGCGGCGCGAGGTCTCGGCGGAGGTACGGATCGGGGCCCTCGCCCCGATCGGTGACCTGGACGCGGATGTGGCGCGGGTCCGGCTGGCGCGCTCCTTCGACGAGGCGTGGCTGCAGCGCTATCACCGCTTCGGTGTGCCCGGACCACATGTGCTGAGGGTGCTGGGCAGCGGCCCGTCGGTGTGGTTCGCCACGGTGGCCGGTGAAGGGACGGTTCCGGCGGCGATCGGCAGGTGTGTGATCGACGGCCGCTGGGCGGGCTTCATGGCGGTGGAGGTGGACCCGGCATACCGGCGCCAGGGCCTGGCGACCACGGTGATGACCGCGCTGGCGCGGCGTGCGCTGGAGGAGGGCGCGTCGGCGGCGTGGCTGCAGGTGGAGACGGACAATGACGGGGCGCGCGCGCTGTACGAAACGATGGGATTCGCGACCCATCACCGCTACCACCACTTCCGATCCGCATAGACGGGTACGAGTCGCGTATGCACGACAAATCCGCCGACAGGCCCGCCGGCCGGCCGTCCGACTGGCGTCAGCAGTTCGCCGAGGAGGCCCGCTCGGAGCGGGCGGACCTCGCGCTGATGTGCCTGCTCGTCGGCGCGGAGGCGGACCCATTGGTGGACGAGGCCGCTCTGGACGCTGCTCAGATCGAACTGGACCGGCTCGCCGGCATGCTCCCCTTCGGCCTGGTCGGCCCCCGCGCGTGGGCTGCGGCGCTGGCGGAGCTCCTGGGCGGCCGCTGTGACTTCGGCGGCTCGCCTGCCGACTTCCAGCGCCTGGAGTCCTCGCTGCTGCATGAGGTACTGCGCCGCCGCAGGGGCCTGCCGATCCTCCTCTCGGTGGTCTGGATCGAGGTCGCCCGCCGGGCGGGCGCGCCAGTGTACGGGGTCGCGCTGCCGGGCCACTTCGTGGTGGGCTTCGGCGACCCGCACGAGCAGGTCCTCGCGGACCCCTTCGCGGGCGGCCGCGTGCTGACGGGGCCGGACGCGGAACTACTGGTGGCGGGCGCGACGGGAGCGCCCCTGGACCCGTCGATGCTGATGCCCGCGGACCCGGTCGACGTGGTCGTGCGCATCCTGAACAACATCCGCGCCTGGGCTGCGGTCCGCCCGGAACGCTCGGACGTCGCACTCTGGGCGGTGGAACTGTCGCTGCTGCTCCCTTCACATCCGGCGAGGCTGCGCTACGAACGGGCCCAACTGCTCGTGGAGCGGGGTGAGTTCGTGACGGGGGCGGCGGAGATGGACGCGTACGCGGAGGTGGTGGCGGCGGTCGATCCGGCGACGGCGGAGGCGATCAGACGGAAGGCGCGGGTGGCGCGGGCGATGCTGAACTGAGTCCCGGACGTCCTGAGGGCCAGTCGTCCGCACGATCGGCCCGGACGGCGACCTTCAGAGCCAGCCCTTCTCCCGCGCTGTCCGCACCGCCTCCGCCCGGTTCCGCACCGCCAGCTTCTGGATTGCCGTCGAGAGGTAGTTCCGCACCGTCCCCTGCGACAGATGCAGCAGCGCCGCCAGTTCCGCGTTCGTCGCGCCGTCCGATGCCGCCCGCAGGACCTCCCGTTCGCGGTCCGTCAGCGGGTTCGCGCCCTCCGCCAGGGCCGCGGCCGCCAGCGTCGGATCGATGACCCGTTCGCCGGCGAGCACCTTCCGTACCGCGTCGGCC
This sequence comes from Streptomyces sp. NPDC002730, assembly GCF_042888805.1. Lineage (NCBI taxonomy): Bacteria > Bacillati > Actinomycetota > Actinomycetes > Kitasatosporales > Streptomycetaceae > Streptomyces > Streptomyces sp. NPDC002730. Next base: position 765,731 of record NZ_JBIAQG010000001.1, on the reverse strand, counting down.
AGTTGGGCCGCCGGTGCGTCCTTGACCAGGAAGGCGTCCGCGCCCGACTCCATCGCCGTACGCAGATAGCCGGGGCGGCCGAAGGTCGTGAGGATGACGATCTTCAGCGCGGGGAACTCCCGGTGGAGTTGGCGCGCCGCCTCGATGCCCGTCATGCCCGGCATCTCGATGTCGAGGAGAGCGACGTCCACGTCGTGGGCGCGGGCGGCAGGCAATACCTCGTCGCCGCGCGCCACTTGGGCGACCACCTCGAAGTCCGGGTCCAGGCCGAGCAGTGCCGCCAGGGCCTCTCGGACCATCGACTGGTCTTCGGCCAGGAGGAGTCGGATCATGAGGCGGATCCTAGAGGGACCCGCACGGTGAGCGTGAAGCCGCGTTGGGTGCCTGTGTCCACGGTGCCGCCGACCTCGGTGACACGTTCGCTCAGACCCGTCAGGCCGTTTCCGTACGAGGGGCTGCCGCCGCGGCCGTCGTCCTCCACCGTGAGTTCGAGGACCGGGCCGTCCAGCGTCTGGCGCGGCGTCAGCGTGATCACGCAGCGGCGCGCACCACTGTGGCGTACGACATTGGTCACCGCCTCCCGCAGCGACCAGGCGAGCGCCGCCTCCTGCTTCTCGGGGAGTTCCGGTGACTCGGGCGGGACGTCGGCGGGCACGTCCGCGATGATTCCGGCCGCCGCGAGCGCCGTACGCGCCCCGGCCAGCTCGCCCGGGAGCGTGGGCCGCCGGTAGCCGGTGACCGCTTCCCGTACGTCGACGAGCGCCTGCCGGCTGACCTTCTCGATGTCGGCGACCTGCTGCGCCGCGCGCTCCGGCTGGTCCGGCAGCATCCGGCCGGCCAGCTCGCTCTTCAACGTGATCAGCGACAGGGAGTGGCCGAGCAGATCGTGCAGGTCCCGGGCCAGCCGCAGCCGTTCCTCGTTCGCGGCGAGCTGGGCAACCGTGGCGCGCGCCTCGCGCAGTTCGATGGTCGTACGGACCATCTGGCGTACCCCCGTCATCGCGAACCCGCCGAGCAGGGCCGGGATGACGACCGCCGGGAGGATGTTCCCCGGGTGGTCGGTCTTCAGGCCGATCAGGATCATCGCCGCCGTGATCGCCGGGATCGCCCAGCGGGCCAGCTGCAGCGGCAGTACCGCTCCGGCCGACACGGAGACGTACACGAACAGCACCAGCCACTCGGAGCCGAGCGTCAGGGAGAGGAGTACGGAGAGGCTGAACATGCCGGCGAGCGTTGTGTAGACGGTGCGCGGGGCCAGCGGCTTGGAGGTGTGGCGGAAGACCAGAGCCAGATAGACGACGACGAAGGACACGAGGCCGAGCCACCCGAGTGCGGTGGCCCAGGCGGTGTGTTCGTCGGCGAGGAGATCACTGACCGGGGCTCCCATGAAGGCCAGCCAGATGCCGATCCACAGCAGCTTGACGGCGGCCCGGCGACGGCTTGTCGGCGGCTGCCCGATCCCGGCGAAGGTTTCCTCGTTCACGCCTTCAGTGTGTCCTTCCGGTACAGCCAGGCCGCACCGCCGGCGAAGAGCAGGAAGTACACGGCGAGGATCGCGACATCCTTGGGATGCGGTGAGCTGCCGAGCTCGATGGACTGGCCGAGTGCGGCGTACGCGTGCGTGGGCAGCCATTCTGCGATGTTCTGCAGCCACTGCGGGTAGACGGTGGTCGGCATCCACAGGCCGCCCAGGATGGAGAGCCCGAAGTACAGGATCATCGTGACGGGCCGGACCGCGTCGCCGCTGGCGAGATAGCCGATTGCGACCCCCAGCGCGGCGAAGACCAGGCTGCCGGCCCAGATGGCGCCGGTGAGCGCGAACCACTGCCAGGTCTCGAGGCGTACCCCCTTGGCGAGCGCCGCCACCGCGAAGACGATCACGATCGTCGGCAGAGTGACCACAGCGCCGCCGGCAATCTTCGCCAGGACATAGCCGCGGCCGGGCAACGAGGTGAGACGCAGCTGGCGGACCCAGCCCTTCTCGCGCTCCTTGGCGATGCGTTCGCTGTTGCCCATCAGTACGGCGGTCAGCGCGCCGAACGAGGCCATCGCGACCATGTAGAAGGCCGGCATCGTGAGATTGGTGTGCGGGACCTTGGCGGTGGAGTCCTGGGTGCCGGCGATCATCAGGAAAAGCGCCGACGGATAGATCACCGAGAAGAACATGAACTTCTTGTTCCGCAGGGTGCGGGTGATCTCGAGCTTGATGAGAGTGTTCACAGCGCCTTGGCCTCCCCGGCCTCCGTGATGGCGACGAAGGCCTGCTCCAGGCCCAGTCCTGCGACTTCGAGATTGCGGGGGTAGACCCCGAGTCCGTACAGCGCGTGGACGGTCGCGTCCGCGTCGTGCGACTGCATGCGGACCGTACGGCCGGACAGGGAGAACGTGGACAGGAACGGCAGCCGGCGCAGCGCGGCCTCGTCGAGCGGGCCCTCCAGGTCGAAGGAGATCCGCCGCGCACCCGCCTTGGCCTTGATCTCGGCGGCCGTGCCGTCGGCGAGCAGCCGCCCGCCGTGCAGGACGAGCACCCGGTCGGCGATCGCGTCGGCCTCTTCGAGGTAGTGCGTGGCGAACAGGACCGTACGGCCCTGCCGTGTCTGCTCGCGCATGGTGGCCCAGAAGGACTGGCGGGACGTGACGTCCATGCCGGTCGTCGGCTCGTCGAGGACGATGAGGTCGCTGGCACCGGCGGTCGCGAGCGCGAACCGTACGCGCTGCTCCTGGCCGCCGGAGAGCTTGTTGACCATACGGTCGGCAATCTGGCCGATCCCGGCCCGGGCGAGGACGTCGGCGACCGGGTACGGCTTGGGGTGCAGCGCACAGGCGAGCTGCACCAGTTCGCGGACCTTGACCTCCTCCATCAGGCCGCCGCTCTGCAGCATCGCACCGACGCGGCCGGCGGCGACCGCCTGCTGCGGGGTCGTGCCGAAGAGCTTTACGGAGCCGCTGTCGGCGGGGCGCAGGCCGAGCAGCAGATCGAGCGTGGAGGACTTGCCGGCGCCGTTGGGGCCGAGGAGCGCGACGGTCTCGCCGGGGTGGAGCGTCAGCGAGAGATCGGATACGGCACGGACCGCGCCGTAGCTCTTGTGCACATTCTCGAAGCTCACCACAGAGGTGGGAGCGGCTGTCGTCGTCATGTGTTCAGACTGGCCGCAGGACGGGGTGGGGCGTCAGTGTCGGCGGTCGTGACTCGGGGATGACAGATGTCATGCGCGCGGCCGTGACAACGGCGGTTGAGCGCTGGTGCGGTGACCGAGTCGGTTCGCGGGGGCCGCGGGCCGCGATGGCCGCCCGGTTCGCCGGTCCGGTTCGCCCGGCCGCCCGGGTCGCCCTCGATCGCCGGACGGGCTCGGACTGAGCCGTCCGGCGATCGAGGACCGTACTAGCTCGGGTCGAGCGCTATCTCGCTGACACGCTCGGCCGGCGACTTGCCGCGCAGCGCCGTGCCCATGGCCTGGGCGACGTCGTCCGCGGAGAGCTGGTGCTTCTTGCCGTCGCCCTTGGTGATCATGACGCCGTCGAAGACACCGTCCAGGAGGTCTTCGATCGCCTTCTTGTCGTAGACCTCGACGAGCCTGCCGTCGATCGCCTTCATGGAAAGGATCTTGGGCAGCGACTTCGCCGGTCCGAACTGGATCTGCTTGCCGCCAGCCTTGATGGTGATCAGGTCGGACATCGCGGGCTCGGCGAAGTCCTTCATCGCCCGGTCGAGCTCGGTCTTCGTGATGGTCGGCTCGCGGGTGGCGACGGGGAGCGGGACGACGTTCGGCTTGCCGGTCTCGACCTGCGCGCGGTAGGCGTCCTTGACCGAGATCATCGAGCGGCCGACGTCCAGCGTCTGGCCCGCCTTGCCGGGTACGGGGACGGCCTTGCCCGGCTCGAACTTGATCGTGCCCTCGGTGGCCGAGCCGGAGACGCCCGCCAGGTCGGTGAGCGCGACGCCCAGCTTCTCCTCGTCGACCAGGATCACCGGTTCGGCGACGCGCTCGCCGCCGAGGAGGGATCCGATCACCGAGACCGGGTTGTAGTCGCTGCCTGCGGCGGCGCGAACGGTGGCCTGGCTGTCCAGGGAGAGTCCGGCCTTGTCCGGGGCGAGCTGCTCCTTCTTGCCGCCCACTGTGAGCTGGAGCGAGCCGGCGGCGCGCTTGCCGAGGGCGGCGTCGAGCTTGCTGACCGCCTCTTCCTTGGTGCCGCCGCCGATGTCGACGCCGAGCACCGTGGTGCTCTTGGGTACGTCGGAGTGGTTGAGCAGCAGGCCGGCGCCGTAGGCGATACCGAGCAGCCCGACCACGCCGGCTCCGGCGAGCACCAGTTTGGAGCGGCCCTTCTTGGCGGGCGCGGGCCTGGGGCTGGGGCTGGGAGCGGGCCTGGCGGCGGCGGGCGCGGGCACGACAGGACCGGCGGGGCCGCCGGGTCCACCGCCGGGACCGCCCGGGAACTCCGGTGCGGAGAAGTCCCCCTCGTCGAAGCCCTGCTGGCCGGCGCTGTGGGGCGCCAGCGGGTTCGGGCCGGTGCCGGGGCCGGAGAGCGGGCTGCCGAGCGGCGGGAACGGCGAGCGGTGATCGCCGGGGACCACGGGGATGCCACTGGTCAGCGTGTCACCGGAGACATGGCCGCCGCTGAACTCGGGGGCGGGCTGCTGGGGAGTGAGCACGGCGGTGTCGTCGGACATCCGGGGCACGCCACCGGGACCGGGACCGCCGGAACCGGGACCGCCCGGACTCCCAGGGCCCGGTACGCCGGGAATATCGGCTCCCGGGCCGGGCCGGCCGCCGGAACCGGGACCGCCTGCTCCCGGACCGCCGGGGCGCCGGCCGAGCGGCATGCCGCCGGTGACCGGTCCTGTCGTCGGCCCGGTGGGTCCGAGGGATGCGCCGGGCGAACGCACGCCCAGCGGAGGCGCGCTGCTCCCGGGAGCGAAGCCGTTCGCGTCGGAGGCCGGGCGGTCGGCGTTCGCGGCCAGATCGCTGAGCGAGCCGCCATTGCGCGGCGCTCCGGGCCCGCCGCTGCCGGGCCCTCCGCTCGCCGGTCCGCCCTGACCGGGAATGTTCACACCGGGACGGCTCTGACCGGGACCGCCCTGCTGGCCGTCCGAGAAGTACGGGAGACCGGCACCAGGACCGCCGCCGTTCGCGCCGGCGCCCGGGCCCGCGGGCGAGGCGGGAGCGGACGGCTGCCCGGCCGATGCCGCCAGACCTGCCCCATTCGTGCCTGTCCCGTTCGCGCCGGAAGCCGGACTCGACTTGCGGGGCGCGAACCAGTCGCTGGCCGGCACCTTCTCCTCGGCCGGCGGCTCCGCCGCAGGCGCGGCAGGCTCCTCGGCCACGTCGGGCCGCCGCGTGCTGCCCGTGCGCTCGCTGTCCTGTCTGGCCGAGGCGGCGTCCACGTCGCTCATCGGCGTACGCATGACGACCGGCGGGATCGGCCGCGAACCCGGGATGTTGATCCGGATACGCGTGGTCAGCGTGGTCTCGGTCTTGGGCTCGTCCGGCTGCGGCTCGGGAGCCACATCCGCGGCATCGTCCGGAGCGTCCTGCGGAGGATGCAGCGACGGATACTGGCGGGATCCGTACGGCGGTGTCCCCGAGGGGTACGCGGCTCCACCGCGCCCCTGGGGGCCGGAGGACGAACTGTCAGTTTCACGACTCAAAGCAGGTTCTCCCGGTTGGCTTCGCCGCCCGTTTCTTACTGGATAGCAACTGCTGCGGGCGGCTCGGCGGCGCGCACCACCATACTGGCCGCTGCCGACAGACACCCCGGGACTGTGGAAAGCGACATTTCCGCCGACCGTACGGGCATGGTCAGTTCAGTGGCTTCCCACCCCTTGGGGCGACCCACCATAGGGGCCCGCCGCACAGGGCGCGTGCCGGGGGTCCCACCCGAGGTGAGCGCGGTGTCCCGCACATTGACCTCGTACACCCCGGAAAGGCAGACAACCCGGGAAGAGTTGCTCCGTCGGCCCTCACTTGCCGAGTCGGCCGGACCCGCCACCCGGTCGCGCGGGCCGCGACATCGTGGCACACATCACAGCCAGCGCCATTCCGCCCAGCATGAAGACGAGCGGTCCGACTCCCGCGGAGAACACCCCGTCGCCCTCCGGGCGTCCGATGCTGAGCAGCACGATGGCGAGCAGCCAGCCCACAGCCGGCGCCAGCACGCCGAGCTGCGTCCCGGTGGCCCGCAGCGAGCCGTAGAACAGACCCGTCGTGGCGAGCAGAGCCAGCACCAACCCGCCGGGGAACCAGGCCCCTTGGACCAGTGAACCGGCGACGCCGACCAGCGCCCCGAGCGCGGCGAGTCCGAGGTAGGCGGCGATCCGGCCGGGCTTCGGCGACTGGGCGAGCCAGGCCCCCGGTACGCCCTGTCCGCCTGCGGATCCACTCATACCTGCACCCCCGCGAAGAGATCGTGTTCGCGCGCGCCGGGCGGTGCGCCGGACTCGCCCTGTACCAACTGGTAGTACTCGGTCGCGAAGATCGGCTGTCCCAGATCGTTGGAGAGTGCGAAGAAGGGGCCGTCCACGGCGATTTGGGTGGCATGGGCCCGCATCGCTGCCGCCTTCTTTTCCGCGTACGCCGTGGCGTCGATTGCGGTGGTGATCTCGGAGTCGTCCACGACGCCTGGAATGTCGTCGAGAGCCGCAATGCCCGGGAAGTCCGCCCCGCCGGCAGCGCGGAGCCGGGCGAAGCCCTCCTCGGCCACCGAGCGCGGCACCCGGTTCCAGTAGATCTTGGCGATCGTGTGCGCCTCGCCGAGGTCGTGCCGGAAGGCGGGATCGGCGGCCAGCTCGGCAGCGCGCATCGCGACCCGGTGCGCCTGGATGTGGTCGGGATGTCCGTACCCGCCATTCGGGTCGTACGTCACCAGCACCTGCGGACGCACGGAACGGATCACCCCGACGAGGTAATGGGCCGCGTCGTCCGGGTCGGTGTTCCAGAACGCGCCCTCGCGGTGGTTCTGCTCCAAACCCATCATCCCGGAGTCCCGGAACCGGCCGGGACCACCCAGGAAGCGGTGGTCGGTGACGCCCAGCTCCTTCATCGCGGCGGCCAGTTCGCCGACGCGATGAGCTCCCAGCCGGTCCTCCCGGTCGGGCGCGAGATGGGCGAGGTCCGGCGGGATGACCTCGCCCTCCTCGCCAAGGGTGCAGGTCACCAGGGTGACCTGGGCGCCGGCGGCCGCGTACAGGGCCATCGTCGCGCCGTTGTTGATCGACTCGTCGTCCGGGTGCGCGTGCACCAGGAGCAGACGACGGTCGGGAAGATCCTTCATACGGCACAGCCTACGAGGCCGGACCCGCTGCGCTAGAACTTGAGACCACCGATCACTCCGGCCACATTTGTGGTGAGTTCGTTGATGGTGGGGGCAATGGACGAGCTTGCGAGATAGAACCCGAGCAACACGCAGACCGCCGCATGCCCACCCTTCAGCCCGGACTTCCGGACCAGCAGGAAGACGACGATCGCCAGCAGCACCACCGCCGAAATCGAGAGTGCCACGGCGGTTCACCTCCACGGATATTCGGTCGGGACGGGCAGGTTGCATGTGCCAGGACGTTCATACCCACCTTGCGCCGCGGATCATAACTATCCACACCAACGCATCGATCGGTGCACAGCAGCACACGGGGGCGCACGAACGCTAGGTTCGGTCGCATGACCTCGAGGCAGCAGCTCTCCTTCCCGCGTCAGTACGCCAGGACCCAGCGCTTCACGCTGGGCGCACCGCGCGCGTTCACTGTGTCCCCGGACGGCTCCCGGGTGGTGTTCCTCCGTTCGGCCTCCGGGACCGACCGGGGGGGCCGGCTCTGGGTGCTGGACCTCGACCCGGACGGGCGCCAGGCGCAGGAGCGCCTGGCCGCCGATCCGGACGCGCTGCTCGCCGGTGCCGCGGAGAAGCTGTCGGCGAAGGAGCGGGCCCGGCGCGAGCGCAGCCGGGAGGGGTCGGCGGGCATCGTCGGCTATGCGGTGGACCAGGCGGTCGAGTTGGCGGCGTTCGCGCTGTCGGGGCGGCTGTACACGGCCGAGCTGCGGGCCGGGACCGCGCGCGAACTGCGGGTGCCGGGGCCGGTGATCGACCCTCGGCCGTCTCCCGACGGCCGGCACATCGCGTATGTGGCGGGCGGCGCGCTGCGGGTGACCGGTGCGGAGGGGGAAGGTGACCGGGCGCTGGCCGAGCCGGAGGACGAGCACACCACGTACGGTCTCGCGGAGTTCATCGCGGCCGAGGAGATGGACCGCTCGCGCGGCTTCTGGTGGGCGCCGGAGTCGGACCGGCTGCTGGTCGCCCGGGTCGACGAGCGGGACGTACGGCGCTGGTGGATCTCCGATCCCGCGCATCCGGACCGGGAGCCGGAGCGGGTCGCCTATCCGGCGGCGGGGACGCCCAACGCCGAGGTGCGGCTGTTCCTGCTCACGCTGGACGGAGAGCGTACGGAGGTGAGCTGGGACCGGACCCGCTATCCGTATCTGGCGCGGGTGCACTGGTCGTCCGCGGGCGCACCGCTGTTGCTCGTCCAGTCCCGGGACCAGCGGACCCAGCTGTATCTGGCCGTGGACACGGAGTCGGGCGCCACCCGGACGGTGCATGTCGACGAGGACTCGGTGTGGCTCGATCTCTTCCCCGGGGTGCCGGCCTGGGCGCCGGACGGGCGTCTGGTGCGGATCGCGGACGAGGGCGGGGCGCGGGTGCTCGCGGTCGGCGACCGGGCGCTGACCGGAGCGCAGTTGCAGCTGCGGGCGGTGCTGGACATCGGCGAGAACGATGTCCTGGTGTCGGCGGCGGCGGGCGAGGAGGCTGCGGAGCCGGAGACCGGCGAGATCCATGTGTACCGGGTCAATGAGCTGGGGATCGAGCGGATCTCGGACGGTGCGGGAGTGCACTCGGCGGTGCGCTCCGGCGGGGTGACGGTGCTGGCTTCGTCCCGTACGGAGGTGAGTGGCGCGTCCGTGCAGGTGCTGCGGGACGGAAAGCCGGTCGCGGTCGTCGCGTCGTATGCGGAGCAGCCGGTACTGAAGGCCCGGGTGCGGCTCTGCGAGGCGGGCGCCCACCGGGTTCCGTGCGCCGTCCTGCTCCCCTCCGGCTATCAGGAGTCGGACGGCCCGCTTCCGGTCCTGCTGGACCCCTATGGAGGACCGCACGGTCAGCGGGTGTACGCGGCACAGAATCCGTATCTCACCTCCCAGTGGTTCGCCGACCAGGGCTTTGCGGTGATCGTCGCGGACGGCCGGGGCGCTCCGGGACGCTCCCCGGGCTGGGAGAAGGCGGTCAAGGACAACTTCCCGCTCACTCTCGACGACCAGATCGAGGCGCTGCACTCGCTGGCCGGGACCTTCCCGCTGGATCTCGGCCGGGTGGCGATCCGCGGCTGGTCGTACGGCGGCTATCTGGCCGCCCTCGCGGTGCTGCGCCGCCCTGATGTCTTCCATGCGGCGGTCGCGGGCGCGCCGGTGACCGATTTCCGGCTGTACGACACCCACTACACCGAGCGCTATCTCGGCGATCCGGGGACGCATCCCGAGGTGTACGCGGCCAACTCACTCGTCACGGACGACGGGTTGACGACCCCGGAGAACCCACCACAGCCGTTGATGATCATCCATGGCCTGGCGGACGACAATGTGGTGATGGCACACAGTCTGCGGCTCTCCTCGGCGCTGCTGGCTGCGGGCCGTCCGCATGAGGTACTGCCGCTGACCGGAGTGACCCATATGACACCGCAGGAGCAGATCGCGGAGAATCTGCTGCTGCTCCAAGTGGACTTCCTCAAGCGGTCGTTGGGGCCGCAGGGGTAGGGACCGGGGGCTTTCCCCTGGGGTCCGGGGCGCGGGCCGAGACAAGCCTCGACGGCGATTGAGGCGCAGGGGACTGGGCAGCGCTTACCAGCCGGGCGGCGGGGTCTGCGGGGGCGGTGGGCCGTAACCCGGCTGCGGGTAGCCGTGACCCGACTGCGGCTGCCACGCCGGCGCACCCCCGCCCGGCGCGTCCCCCTCCCCCCGCCGCGCAAGCGCCGGCAGCAGCACAGCCCCCGCCGCCAGCTCGAACAGCCAAGAACCGACGAGCAGTTGCTCCCGGAGCCCCACATCACCGAGATGGGACATCAACTCGTTCCGTACGGCGAAATCGAGCCCGGTCCCGCCCATGCCCACCAGGAACACCGCGACGACCAGCCCCAGCGGCCGCGAGAAGACGGCATGGAAGAGCGCGCCGACCGCCGCCACCAGGGCGAGCACCACGATCACCGCGGTCAGCCAGCCCGGCGGAGTCCCGAGCGGCGGCAGCCGGACGGACGTGCTGCCGGTGAAGCGGTCGAGATAGCGCGTACCCGCGTAGTCGGTCGCCGTGTAGATCTCCCAGGCCGCCAGTACGCCCGCCGATGCGCCCAGCAGCAGAAAGGCGAGCACCGAGACACCCTGGGTGGGCCGGGTCGGCGTCCGCTCGTGGGCGTATGCGCCTCGGGCGTACGGGTCATGGGCATACGAGTCGCGGGCGTACAAGTCGTGGGCGGCGCCGGGCGCACGTCGGCCCGCGGCGGCCGTGATGATCAGTCCGATGCCGAGCCCGAGCGCCGCGAAGGCGCAGTACAGGGCCCGGGTGCGCAGTTCATCGGCGGACCGCAGATCCATCCAGGAGGAGCTGAGCACCCACAGCCCCGGCAGCCGTACGGCGAGGGTGATCACTCCGGCGGCCACCAGGGCCGCGGCCGCGACGGGCGAGCGCAGGGCGGCGAGGGCCACGGTGACGTACACCGCGAACAGCAGCAGGTCCTGGAGCGTGGTCGTCAGCGGGGCGGAGGCGACGCTGCGGCGGCTGCCGGTCCAGTACCGCCAGAGATCGAGCGGATCGGCGGCCGTGGTGAGATCCCGGACGATCCAGGCAGCCACAATGAGCGCGAGCGCGGCACAGAGCACCGCTCCGGTGATCCGGGCTCCCCGCGTAAGAGTCACAATTACGATCCTGCATCGCTGTGCACCCTTGAACAAGGGTCCGCGCGGCGCGCGTGCGACCGGCCGGGACTACATGGCGAGCCCCGGCCGGCCTACGGCACCCGCACGGCCGTACGTTGTTCAGCGTGACGCGTTCGTATATCGGAGTTGCGACAGTCAAGTTGCTTGCGTGTTAACGAAATTGATGGGCATTTATAGAGCTATGTCGCTCACTCCGAAGACCCGTCAAGCACGTAGGCAGATCGATCTGCAAAACCTTCGCTCAAGAAGCGCACGGACAACACAGCTTCCGCCGCCAGGCTCTTGACTGACACAGACCGCGATTGCCACAGTCCGCTCAACCAGCGGCGTCCACCAACGTCCGCGGCCGGTACGTGAGTCATGAACCGAGAGTCATGAATTGCGGGGGCGAGAAGAGACGTGACGATCCCATCCCGTGCCGAGTCGGCCGACCCGGCAGCCGGCCCGGCCGCCGAGACCGGACCGCTCCCTGTCGCTCTGAGCAAGGAGGAGCAGACGCTTGTCGGCCGGTCTCCGGGCCAGTTGGCATGGCGGCGCTTCAAACGCGACCGTACGGGCGTACTTTCCGCGTACATCGTGCTGTTCTTCTTCCTCGTGGCGGCGCTCGCCCCGGTGATCGGCTGGCTGTACGGAAAGGACCCGTACACCACCTACGGCCTCGACCGCCCGGAACTGCTCGATCCGATCACCAGCTATCCGATGAAACCGAACGGCGGCATCGACGGTGAATTCTGGTTCGGCATCGAGCCGAGGCTGGGCCGCGACGTTCTGATGCAGTTGGTGTACGGAATCAGGACCTCGCTGCTCATCGGCCTGGCGGCCACCGTTCTCTCCACCATCACGGGAATTCTCGTCGGGGTGACGGCCGGATATATGGGCGGCCGTACCGACTACTTCCTGGGCCGCTTCATCGATCTGCTGCTCTCCTTCCCGCAGCAGCTCTTCTTCGTCGCCTTCATGCCGGTGGTCACCGCACTCTTCGTGAGCCCGCAGAAGGAGACCCCGACCTACTTCCGGGTCACGGCGCTGGTGCTCGTCCTGTGGCTGCTGGGCTGGATGACGCTGGCGCGGCTGCTGAGATCCTCGGTACTGAGCCTGCGCGAACGGGAGTTCATCGAAGCCGCCAAGGTCACCGGCGCTCCGCCCTGGCGCATCATCCGCCGGGAGCTGCTGCCGAATGTGACGACGCCGATCCTGGTGCAGTCCACGCTGATGCTGCCCAACTTCGTGACCCTCGAGGCCGGTCTCTCCTTCCTCGGGGTGGGTCTGGTGGAGCCGACGCCCGACTGGGGCCGGATGTTCGCCAAGGGTGCCGACTTCTACGAGGGCGACATCACGTACATGTTCTTCCCGGGCATCGCCATGGTGATCTTCGTGGTCGCCTTCAACCTGCTCGGGGACTCGGTCCGGGACGCCATCGACCCGAAGACCAAGCGTTGACGCACGTCGCAAGGCACTGAGTGTTCCGTCCGACGAGGCAGGTGCATGGAGACCATGACGTCCACCATTCAGCGAAGAGTGCGGATTTCGGCCATCGCGGTCGCCGCCGGCGCGCTAGTGCTGTCCGCGTGCAGCAGCGGCGGCGGAGGCGACAGCAAGGACAAACAGTCCAAGGAACCCGAGCTCAAGCAGCAGTCCATCACCATCGGCACCGCCCAGGACTCCACCGGACCCGCCCCGGACCTGCCGGGCGCCAAGCCGGGCGGCACGGTCACCGTGCTGCAGCGTGACGCCTTCGAGCATCTGGACCCCGGCCAGATCTATGTCAGCGACGAGCTGATCATGCAGACGCTGTTCAACCGCACGCTCACCACGTACAAGATCGACGACAAGACCGGCAAAGTGACGCTGGTCGGCGACCTCGCCACGGACACCGGCAAGTCCTCCGACGGCGGCAAGACCTGGACGTACACCCTCAAGGACGGGCTGAAGTTCGAGGACGGTACGCCGATCACCTCGAAGGACGTGCGGCACGGCGTCGAGCGGCTGTACGCCAAGTACCAGGTGAGCGGCCCGACGTATCTGCAGCAGTGGCTCTCCGGAGCCGGCCAGACCTTCCGGAAGGCGCTGCCGGACGGCCCGTACAAGGGCAAGCATCTGCCGGACAGCGTGCTGGCGACGCCGGACGACAAGACCATCGTCTTCCACTTCGCCCAGCCGCGCGCCGAGGTGCCGTTCGCGGTCGCCATGCCGAACATCACGGCAGTTCCGGCGGCCAAGGACACCCAGGAGAAGTACGACAAGGCGCCGGTCGCGTCGGGACCGTACAAGATCCAGAACTTCAAGCCGGACAAGAGCGTCGAGTTCGTCAAGAACACCAACTGGGACCCGAAGTCGGACGCCGTACGCCACCAGTACGTGGACAAGTTCTCGGTCACCTTCGGCCACCAGTGGGTGGACTCCACCCGTCGGCTCGTCGCCCAGCAGGGCGCCGACAAGACCGGTATGACCTTCACCAACGCGGTCGACCCGTCGCTGATCTCGACGGTCCTGAAGAACAAGGAGGCGATGGCGAGGTCGCTCACCAAGACCCAGCCGTACGTCGACGTGGTCAGCTTCAACATGGACCGGATCAAGGACAAGCGGGTCCGTGAGGCACTGGCCTGGGCCTGGCCCTCGGGTCAGGTGCTGCAGCAGTACGGCGGCGTCAAGGCCGGCGAGGTCGCGGGCGGTCTGGTCGGTCCGACCCTCAAGGGCTACCAGCCGGTCGACCCGTTCGAGAAGAAGAAGTACCCGGCGGGCAACCCCGAGAAAGCCAAGGCACTGCTGAAGGAGGCCGGCGCGGAGGGCAGGACGATCGTCTACGCCTACGCCAACACCGGCCCCGCCCAGAACTCCGCGGTGGTCGTGGAGCGGGCTCTGGAGAAGGCCGGCTTCAAGGTGGAGAAGAAGGAGCTCGACTCCTCGACGTACTACACACAGATCGGCAAGGTGAAGAACCAGTACGACGCCTACCGCTCCTCGTGGGGCGCCGACTGGCCGTCCGCGTCGACGGTCGTGCCGCCGCTGTACGACGGCAAGAACATCTACGACGACTCGGCGAACTACTCGCACCTCAACTCCCCTGCCATCAACGGTGATATCGCCAAGGCGGAGAAGATCGGCGACATCGACCAGGCCGGCAGCGAATGGGTCAAGATCAGCCAGAAGATCCTGACCGACGAGGTGCCGCAGGTGCCGATCTTCTACAACCGGCTGTTCACGCTCTGGGGTTCGGGCATCGGCGGCGTGAAGTTCCACGAGCCGTACGGCGCCGTGGACCCGACCGCCGTGTACGTAAAGTAATCACCGGCGCATCGGATCGGCTCCCCGTCCCCGACGGGCGGGGAGCCTCCTCCGGTCCCTCTCCCGGAAGCCCGCGAAGCCATGCTGAGATTCCTCGTCCGCCGCTCGCTCGGCGCTCTCGTCATTCTTCTGGTGATCAGCGCGGTCACCTTCTTCCTGTTCTTCGCGCTGCCCGCCGAGCCCGCCCGGCTGGCCTGCGGGAAGAACTGCGATCCGGCCGCTCTCGCGCTCATCAACAGCAATCTCGGCCTCGACAAGCCGGTCCCGGTGCAGTACTGGGACTTCATGGTGGGGATCTTCGCGGGCCGTGACTTCACCGTCGGGCACTGTGACGCGCCGTGCTTCGGCTACTCGTTCGTCAATCAGGAATCGGTATGGGGCACGATCCTCGACCGCTTCCCGACCACACTCTCGCTGGCCTTCGGCGGCGCGGTCGTCTTCCTCCTCGTCGGAGTGGGCATCGGCCTGCTGGCCGCCGCGCGCCGCGGCACCTGGGTCGACAAATTCTTCAGCTCGTTGTCGTTGCTCGGCTCGTCACTGCAGATCTACTTCGTCGGCGTGCTCTGCCTCGCGCTGTTCGTCTCCAACCTCGGCTGGCTGGATCAGCCCGAATACGTTCCGATCACCGAGGATCCGGCGGGGTGGTTCGCCGGGATGATGCTGCCGTGGCTGGTCCTCTCCATGATCTTCATCGCCAACTACAGCCGTCTCGCACGGTCGTTGATGGCCGAGCAGCTCGAGGAGGAGCATGTCCGCGCGGCCCGCGCCAAGGGCCTCGCCCGCCGGACCGTCTTCTTCCGGTACGCCATGCGAGGCGCGGTCGCCCCGGTCCTGACCATCTTCGGGATGGACCTCGGCTCACTGCTCGGCGGCGCGATGATCACCGAGGTCACCTTCACTCTGCACGGCATCGGACGCCTTGCGGTGCAGTCCGTGCAGCTCACCGATCTGCCCATGCTGATGGGCGTGATGCTGATCAGCGCCGCGGCCATCGTCTTCTTCAACATCGTTGTGGACGCCGTCTACGCCCTGCTCGATCCGCGCGTGCGGCTGGCCTAGGAGTCCTGAGCCACATGACCACCCTGACCAAGACCGATCAGCCGCCCCGGCCCGCCGACGACGGACCCTTTCTCTCCGTACGCGATCTGTACGTCCACTTCTCCACCGAGGACGGGACGGTGAAGGCGGTCGACGGGATCTCCTTCGATCTGGAGCGCGGCAGGACACTCGGCATCGTCGGCGAGTCCGGCTCCGGGAAGTCCGTCACGAATCTCTCCATCCTCGGTCTGCACGACCCCAAGTTCACGGAGACCCGGGGCGAGATCGTGCTGGACGGCCAGGAGATGACGGGGGCCGGGGAGCGGACGCTGGAGCGGCTGCGCGGCAACAAGGCGGCGATGATCTTCCAGGACTCGCTGACCGCGCTCTCGCCTTACTACACGATCGGCCGGCAGATCTCCGAGCCGTACCGCAAGCACACCGGGGCATCCAAGCGGGAGGCGTGGGCGCGGGCGGTTCAGATGCTGGAGAAGGTCGGCATTCCGCAGCCGAAGCTGCGGGCGCACGACTACCCGCACCAGTTCAGCGGAGGCATGCGGCAGCGCGCGATGATCGCGATGTCGCTGGTGTGCAATCCGGAGCTGCTGATCGCGGACGAGCCCACGACCGCCCTCGACGTCACCGTGCAGGCGCAGATCCTGGATCTGCTGCGCGACCTCCAGCAGGAGTTCGGCTCGGCGATCATCCTGATCACCCATGACCTGGGCGTGGTCGCCAGTATCGCCGACGATCTGCTGGTGATGTACGCGGGCCGGGCGGTGGAGCGCGGTTCGGTACGCGAGATTCTGCGGGATCCCCAGCACCCGTACACCTGGGGCCTGCTGGGGTCGATGCCACGGCTCGGCTCGGACGTCTCGGAGCCGCTGACGCCAATCCCGGGGGCCCCGCCGAGTCTGCTCGCGCCGCCGTCGGGCTGCCCGTTCCATCCGCGCTGCGGCTTCCCGTCCATGGTCGGCGGCACGACCTGCGAGGACGTACGGCCGGAGCTGCCCGAGGGGCGGGGCTCCGCCTGCCACCTCACGGCCGAGCAGAAGCGAACCGTCTTCATCGAGCAGATCAAGCCCCGGCTGGGGTAGGGAGAGACGCGACATGGCGCACGAAGCCACCATCCCCGCCCCGCGTGACCGGGCTGTCTCCGACGGCGAGGTCCTGATGACGGCGGAAGGGCTGACGAAGCACTTCCCGATCATGGCCGGTTTTCCGTTCAAACGGCGTATCGGGGCGGTTCAGGCGGTCGACGGCATCGATCTCACGCTGTACGCGGGCGAGAGCTTCGGGCTTGTCGGCGAGTCGGGCTGCGGCAAGTCGACGACGGGCCGGCTGCTGACCCGTCTCCTTGAACCGACCGCGGGGAAGATCACCTACCGGGGCCAGGACATCAGCCACGCCGACCGCAAGCAGCTGGCGCCGATACGCCCCGAGATCCAGATGATCTTCCAGGATCCCTACTCGTCGCTGAACCCACGGCAGACCGTCGGAAAGATCATCTCCGGGCCGATGGAGATCAACAACGTCCGGCCGGAGGGCGGGCGCGAGAGCCGGGTCCGCGAGCTGCTGGAGATCGTCGGCCTCAACCCCGAGCACTACAACCGCTTTCCGCACGAGTTCTCCGGCGGTCAGCGCCAACGCATCGGCGTAGCACGGGCCTTGGCGCTGGAGCCGAAGCTGATCGTCGCGGACGAACCGGTCTCCGCGCTCGATGTCTCGATCCAGGCGCAGGTCGTCAATCTGCTGCAGGAGCTCCAGCGGGAGCTGGGCATCGCCTTCCTCTTCATCGCCCACGACCTGGCGGTGGTACGGCACTTCTCGCAACGGGTCGCGGTGATGTACCTGGGCAAGGTGGTGGAGGTCGGCGACCGCGATTCGATCTACCACCGGCCTCGGCATCCGTACACCCACGCACTGCTCTCCGCCGTCCCGGAGGCGGCGCTGAGCGACGAGGCGGATGCGCGGGCACATGAACGCATCCGGCTGGCGGGCGACGTGCCGTCGCCGATCGATCCGCCGTCGGGCTGCCGGTTCCGTACGCGCTGCTGGAAGG
This sequence comes from Streptomyces sp. NPDC002730, assembly GCF_042888805.1. Classification (NCBI taxonomy): domain Bacteria; kingdom Bacillati; phylum Actinomycetota; class Actinomycetes; order Kitasatosporales; family Streptomycetaceae; genus Streptomyces; species Streptomyces sp. NPDC002730. The sequence goes on along the minus strand of NZ_JBIAQG010000001.1, from coordinate 748,379 downwards.
CGCAGACGCAGTGCGCGACCCAGGTACCGCCGCTGGTACGGATCGAGGGGAACCACCAGGGGCACCTGACGGCGTGCCACTTCCCGGAGGAACCGACACGGGTGCGGGAGGAAGACGTGATCCTGGACCCGGCGCTGCGGGACCTGGAGGCTGACGGGGGCTGAGATTCAGCCCTGAGGCATTCGAGGAGCGGGGGCCGGTGCGGAGCCGCACGAGGCGGAGCCCCGGGGCGGGGTCACTCGGCGCCCGGCTCCTCCTCCGTCGGCACCACGTGCTTCTCCTCCGCGAAGTGGCAGGCCGACGGATGCTGCGTCGGCCCGCTCGCCGGCCGGAACACCGCCGGCACCTCCAGCAGCGGCACCTCCAGCGCGCACCGCTCCTGCGCCTTCCAGCAGCGCGTGCGGAAGCGGCAGCCCGACGGGATGTTGGCCGGCGACGGGACATCGCCGTGCAGAATGATCCGCTCCCGGCGCTCACGCGCCTCCGGGTCCGGCACCGGAACCGCCGACAGCAGCGCCTGGGTATAGGGATGCGTCGGATGGTCGTAGATCTCCGCGTCCTTGCCGATCTCCACGATCCGCCCCAGATACATCACGCCCACCCGGTCCGAGATGTGCCGGACGATCGACAGGTCGTGCGCGATGAAGACATAGCTGAGGCTGAATTCGCTCTGCAGCTTGTCCAGCAGATTGATGACCTGCGCCTGCACGGAGACGTCCAGCGCGGAGACCGGCTCGTCGGCCACGATGATCTCCGGCTGGAGAGCCAGCCCGCGCGCGATGCCGATGCGCTGCCGCTGGCCGCCGCTGAACTGGTGCGGATAGCGGTTGATGTACTCGGGGTTGAGCCCGACGACATCGAGGAGGTCCTGTACCTTGCGGCGCCGGTCCCCCTTGGGCGCCACCTCGGGATGGATCTCGTACGGCTCACCGATGATGTCGCCGACCGTCATCCGTGGATTGAGCGAGGTGTACGGGTCCTGGAACACCATCTGGATGTTGCGGCGGACCGCCTTCAGCGCGCGCCCGGACAGCTTGGTGATGTCGTCGCCCCGGTACCGGATCGTGCCGGCCGTGGGCCGCTCCAGGTGCACCAGCATCCTGGCCAGCGTCGACTTGCCGCAGCCCGACTCCCCCACGATGCCGAGCGTCTCGCCCGCCACCAGGTCGAGATCGACGCCGTCCACCGCCCTCACCGCGCCGACCTGCTTCTTGAAGAGGATGCCCCGGGTGAGCGGATAGTGCTTGACCAGACCGCGGACCTCCAGGATCGCCTCAGCCATTGAGTGTCTCCTGCCAGAAGTGGCAGGCGCTCCTGCGATCCTCCGACACCTCGTACAGCGGCGGCACATCGGTCCGGCACACGTCCTGGGCCATCGGACAGCGCGGGTTGAAGGCGCAGCCGGGCGGGATGTTCATCAGGTTCGGCGGCAGGCCCTTGATCGCGTACAGCTCCCGGCCCTTCTGGTCCAGCCGCGGGATCGACTCCAGCAGGCCCTTGGTGTACGGGTGGGCCGGGGCCTTGTAGATGTCGTGGACAGGAGCCGTCTCGACGATCCGGCCCGCATACATCACCGCGATCTTGTCGGCGACGTCGGCGACCACGCCCAGGTCGTGGGTGATCAGGATGAGCCCCATGTTCAGCTCGCTCTGGAGCTGGGCCAGCAGATCCATGACCTGGGCCTGGACGGTGACGTCCAGCGCCGTCGTCGGCTCGTCCGCGATGATCAGGTCCGGCTCCAGGGACAGCGCCATGGCGATCATGATGCGCTGGCGCATACCGCCGCTGAACTGGTGCGGATACTGCCCGACCCGCTCCTTCGCCCCCGGGATGCCCACCCGTTCCATCAGCTCGACGGCCTTGGCCCGCGCGTCCCTGCGCGACATCTTGCGGTGGACGGTGAACATCTCGCCGAGCTGGTCGCCGACGCTCAGCACCGGGTTCAAGGACGAGAGAGCGTCCTGGAAGATCATGGCCATCCCGGCCCCGCGGATCTTCCGCCGCTCCTCCTCCTTGAGCCGCAGCAGATCCTGCCCCCGGAAGAGGATCTCGCCGCCGGCGATCTTCCCCGGAGGCGTGTCCAGGATTCCCATGATCGCCTGCGCGGTGACGGACTTGCCGGACCCGGACTCGCCCAGCACGGCGAGCGTCTCGCCTTCGTCCACCGTGTAGTTGACGCCGTTGACCGCCTTGGCCACGCCGTCCCTGGTACGGAACTCCACGTGCAGATCACGCACTTCGAGCAGCATGGCGGGCTCCTCAGCGCAGCTTGGGATCGAGGGCGTCGCGCACCGCGTCGCCGAGCATGATGAACGCGAGCACCGTGACCGCCAGCGCTCCGGCCGGCCAGAGCAGCATGTGCGGCGCGTTGCGGATGTACGGGGACGCGGAGGAGATGTCGATGCCCCAGGACACGGTCGGCGGCTTCAGCCCCACCCCGAGGTAGGAGAGCGTCGCCTCCAGGGCGATGTACGTACCGAGCGCGATGGTCGCCACGACGATCACCGGCGCGATGGCGTTGGGGCTGATGTGCCGCAGCAGGATCCGGGAGTTGGACGCACCGAGCGCCCGGGCCGCCTGGACGTAGTCGTTCTGTTTGGCGGTGATGACCGAGCCGCGTGCGATACGGGAGAGCTGCGGCCAGCCCAGCAGCACCATGAAGCCGATGACGGGCCAGACCGTGGTGCTGGTGACGACGGACAGCAGGACCAGACCGCCGAGAACGACAGGGATGCCGAAGAAGATATCGGTGACCCGGGAGAGGACCGCGTCCGACGCCCCGCCGAAGAAACCGGCCAGACCACCGAGGGCGGAACCGAGCAGCGCCACACCGAGAGTGGCGCAGACGCCGACGGTGACCGAGGTCCGCGCACCGTAGACGGTACGCGTATAGACGTCGCAGCCCTGCCCGTTGAAGCCGAAGGGATGGCCGGGCTGGGAGCCCTCCTGGGCCTTGGCGAGGTCGCACTGGAGCGGATTCTGGGTAGCGATGGACTGGGGCCAGATCGCGATGAAGACCAGGAAGAGGATGATCAGGCCCGAGACGATGAAGACGGGGTTACGGCGCAGATCGCGCCAGGCATCGGACCAGAGGCTGCGCGGCTTCTCGACAGGCCCGGTGCCCTCCGGGCCGCCGGGGGTCTTCTCGAGGGTCGCCCCCTCGGTGGTCGCGAGGTCCATCGCACCGCCGGCGCCGGTAGAGGCGATGGCTCCCCCGTTGTCGTACTGAGGCTCAGGCATACCGGATCCTCGGGTCGAGAACGGCGTACAGAAGGTCGACCAGCAGATTCGCCACCAGGAAGACGATGACGAGCACGGTCACAAAGCCCACGACGGTCTGGGTGTTCTGGCGCAGGATGCCCTGGTAGAGCTGGTAGCCGACGCCATGGATATTGAAGATGCGCTCGGTGACGATCGCGCCGCCCATCAGTGCGCCGACATCGGTGCCGATGAAGGTGATCACCGGGATCAGTGAGTTGCGCAGCAGATGACGGCTGATCACCCGGCGCCTGGGCAGGCCCTTCGCCTTCGCGGTGCGGACGTAGTCGGAGCGGGCGTTCTCGGCGATCGAGGTCCGGGTCAGCCGGGTGACATAGGCGAGCGAGACCGATGCGAGCACAAGACCGGGGATGATCAGCTCATTGATCGGCGCCTCCGGTGAGACGGCGGGCTTGATGATGCCCCACTCGACACCCAGCAGCAGCTGAAGGATGAGACCGGTGACGAAGGTCGGGACGGAGATGACGACCAGGCTGAGCAGCAGCACGCTGGTGTCGACGGGGCGGCCGCGCTTCAGGCCCGTGATCACACCGAGCGTGATGCCGATGAGCATCTCGAAGACGATCGCGACGACAGTGAGCCGGATGGTGACCGGGAAGGCCTCGCCCATCAGCTCGGTGACCGGCTGTCCGTTGAACGCGGTGCCGAAGTCGCCGGTGAAGACATTGCCCATGTACGTCAGGTACTGCTGCCACACCGGCTTATCGAGGCCGAACTCCTTGCGCAGCTGGGCGGCCGTCGCCGGGTCGCACTGCCGCTCGCCGCAGAGTCCTGCGATGGGGTCCCCCATCACGTTCACCATGAGGAAGATCAGCAGCGTGGCACCGAAGAAGACCGGGATCATCTGCAGCAGACGCCGGATCACATAACGTCCCATGAAGGGCTCCGGGGGTCGTGGTCGCGCAATGCGGGGAAGGTCGGTACAGCTGCCGGACCGGCGCGGTCGGGCACGCCGTGCCGGATGCCTCCGCCGTCACTTGACCTTGATCTCGTTGTAGACCGGGACGCTGAAGGGGTTGAGCGCCACGTTCGAGACACGTTCGGAGTAGCCGGCGCTGCCGTTCTGGTACCAGAGCGGGATGGCCGCCATCTGGTCCCGCAGGACCCCCTCGGCCTTCTGGAAGGTCTCCACGGCCTCCTTCGCGTCGGTCTCCGCGTTGGCCTCGTCGACGAGCTTGTCGAACTCCGCATTGCTCCACAGACCGTCGTTGGACGAGGCGTTGGTGTAGTAGAGCGGCTGCAGGAAGTTCTGGATCAGCGGGTAATCCATCTGCCAGCCGGCCCGGAAGGGACCGGGCATCTTGTGCTGACCGATCTGGTTGCGGAAGTCGGCGAAAGTACCGACCGGGTTGCCGACGCACGCCCTGTCGTTGCCCAGCGCGTTGTTGATGCTGTTGCAGACGGCGTCGACCCACTCCTTGTGCGAGCCGCTGTCCGCGTTGTACGAGATCTTCACCTGGCCGCCGGGGATGCCGCCGCCCTCCGTGATCAGCTTCTTCGCCTCGGCCGCGTTGTACTCGCAGGCGTCACCGCACAGGGTGTCGCTGAAGCCTCCGTCCGCGCCGAGCACCGGCGAGGTCCAGTCCTTCGCGGGCGTACGCGTCTTCTGGAAGATCGTGTCGGTGATCTGCTGGCGGTTGATCGCCCTGGACAGGCCCTGGCGGACCTTCACGGCGTCCGGGGTGTTCCAGGCCTTGTCGTAGTACGGGAAGGCAAGGGTCTGGATGATCCCGGCGGGGGTGTTGATGTACCGGCCGCCGAGGTCCGCCTGCACATTCTTGAGCTGCGAGGCCGGCACATCGTCGACGAGGTCGAGATTGCCCGCGGTCAGGTCGGTGTAGGCGGTGTTGTTGTCCGTGTACACATTCAGGTCGACGCCGCCGTTCTGCGCCTTGTCGGTGCCCGGGTAACCGTCCCATCTGCGCATGGCCAACTTCGAGCCCTTGGCGTACGAGTCGACGGTGTACGGGCCGTTGCCGATGGGCTTGGACAACCAGGCGTCGTGGTTGTCGAAGAACGCCTGGGGCAGCGGCGAGAAGGCGGCGTAACCGAGGGTGTCGGGCCAGGTGGAGAACTTCTGGGAGAGCTTGACCGTGAAGGTTGTGTCGTTGACGACCTTGAGGCCCGAGAGGGTCGTGGCGGTGGGCGTGCCCTTGTCCGGGTGGACCTGTGCGTAGCCGTCGATATAGCCGAAGAAGTAGGCGTTCTTCTGGTTGTTCTTCAGGTTGGCGCCGTAGTTCCAGGCGTCCACGAAGGACTTGGCGGTGACCTTCTCACCGTTGCTGAAGGTCCAGCCGCCTTTGACAGTGACGGTGAAGTTGACCGAGTCCGTGGTGGTGATCTTCTCGGCGAGCATGTCCTTGGCCTCGCCGGTCTTCGAGTCGTACCTCTTGAGACCCCGGAAGAGCATGTCGAGGACCTTGCCGCCCTGCACCTCATTGGTGTTCGAGGGCTCCAGCGGGTTCTGGGGGTCGCCCCAGGAGGAGCTCACGATCCCGTCGGCGCCACCGCCGCCACTGCTGCCGCCGCCGCACGCCACCGCCGCGAGGGCTACGGCCACCGCGCATACGGCCCCTTTGGCGTGCGTGACTCCACGCATGGGGTGCCTCCCGTGTCCTAAGTCCGACTTAGCACCAATACACCCCATATAGGTATGCAGCGCACTTTTATGGCCGCTTTCCGAGTTTGCCGCTCCTCAGCCTCTGCTTCTCAATCCCCCCTGGTCAGCCCTTGCTGGTCAGCCCTTGCTGGTCACTGCTTGGCGGCCTGCACTTCGATCACCGAGATCCAGGTCCTGCCGTGATCGACGTCGACCCGCAGCCATGGACCGCCTGCGCTGTCGCCCGCGTAGTACGTGTCCGCACCCTTGCCCCGGGGCTCCAGACCGCATGCGGCGAGCGCGTCCGTCAGCTGCCGCAGCCCGTCGGCCGCCTGGGCGGCGTTCGCATAGTCGACATAGCGGTGGCGGGCGATGGACTTGCCGTCCCCCTCGTAGAGCGCGGTGTACGAGACCTGGTCGAGCCTGTCCTGTGAGGTGTCCGACGTCTGCGGGCAGGCATCGTCGAAACCCAGGCGTGGGAGTCGCACGGCTTCCTTGCCGGGCTCGTCGCTCAGCCTCCAGTGCCACTTCGTGAACAGCGGCACGTCGCTGTCCGCCAGCCCATTGAACTCGTTTCCCGTCTTGTACGGGTTCGGCTCGGCGACCGACGTGGCGGTGGGCGGCCCCGCCGGCCGCACCTCCTGCGGCCTCCCGTCGCCCGGCAACAGGGCCCACGACATACCCGCCACCACCGCCACGGCAACCGCACCCGCACCCGCCCGCAGCCGCACGCGCCGCCGGTCGCCACGGGCGCGTACCTCCGCGGCGCTCGGCATCCGCACTGTCACGTCGTCCAGCAGTTCTTCGACCTCAGCCATGGCTGACAACCCTTTCCGACGGGACAGTGGCATCGGCGAGCCGCTCGCCGAGAATCTTCCGGGCCCGGCTGAGCCGGGTGCGTACGGCACCGCTTGAGGCGCCTGTCTCGCGGGCGACCTGCTCCACCGGCAGGTCGAGGAGATGGTGCAGGACCACCACTTGCCGTTGCTCCGCGGTCAGTTCGCGGAGGGCACCGATCAACGCCACCCGGTCCGCCGACAGCCCGGGAAGATCCGCCTGTGGCCCATGTCTGAAGTGCGCCAGCATGCGGTTGCGGGTCCTGCGCCAGGTGCTGATCGCCAGCCGCACGGCGACCGTGCGCACCCAGGGCAGCGGATCCCCCTCACGCATCAGCCGGTCCCACCGCTGCCAGGCCCGCACATACGCCTCCTGCACGGCGTCCTCGGCCTCCGCGAGATCGCCGGTCATGGCATAGACCGTCGCGACCACGCGCTTGGCCGTGGCGACGTAGAACGCGTCAAACTCCTTCGACTGCGTCGGCATCTTCCCCCCGGTCCTCGTCAGCTGGTCCGTTCGTTTCCCTCTTCTGCAAGGAACACGTCTGGGGTCCGGGGGATGTTACGCACGACTTTCCGTGCGTACACAGAAGAGGGCGCCCGGACCAGACGGTCCGGGCGCCCTCGTTCGCCTTCTGCTGCGTCACACCGCGTGGACGACGTCCTTCTCCTCGGCGAAGTGGCACGCGGACTCGTGTGCCGCCGGGGTGTCAGCACCCTTGAAACGCTCGGGGATCGCCAGCAGCGGGACCTCCTGGGCGCACTTGTCCTCGGCCTTCCAGCAACGGGTGCGGAAACGGCAGCCGGACGGCGGGTTCGCCGGGGACGGGACGTCGCCGGTGAGGATGATCCGCTCGCGGCCGCTGCTGAGCTCCGGGTCCGGGACCGGGACCGCCGACAGCAACGCCTGGGTGTAGGGGTGCGTCGGGTGGTCGTAGATCTGCGTGTCCGTACCGATCTCGGCCATCTTGCCGAGGTACATCACGCCGACCCGGTCGGAGATGTGCCGAACGATCGACAGGTCGTGGGCGATGAAGATGTAGGAGAGGTTGAACTCGTCCTGCAGCTTCTCCATCAGGTTGATGACCTGCGCCTGGACCGAGACGTCCAGGGCCGAGACCGGCTCGTCGCAGATGATGACCTCGGGGTTGAGGGCAAGACCGCGAGCGATACCGATGCGCTGTCGCTGACCGCCGGAGAACTGGTGCGGATACCGGTGGATGTACTCCGGGTTGAGCCCGACGACGTCGAGCAGGTCCTGCACCTTCTTGCGGCGGTCGCCCTTCGGAGCCACCTCGGGGTGGATGTCGAAGGGCTCACCGATGATGTCGCCGACCGTCATACGCGGATTCAGCGAGGTGTACGGGTCCTGGAACACCATCTGGATGTTCCGGCGGACCGCCTTCAGCGCGCGCCCGGACAGCTTGGTGATGTCCTGGCCCTTGAAGAAGACCTCGCCGGCGGTCGCCGTCTCCAGCGTCATCAGCAGTTTGGCGACGGTGGACTTGCCACAGCCGGACTCGCCGACGATGCCGAGCGTCTCACCCTGATAGAGGTCGAAGGAGACCCCGTCCACGGCCTTGACCGCGCCGACCTGACGCTTGAACAGAATGCCCTGGGTCAGCGGGAAGTGCTTGACCAGGTTGCGCACCTGAAGGATCGGCTCACCGCGTTCGACCGGTGCCTCGATCGCCGCCACGGCCGCCGTCTCGGTGGGCGCGTCGACGGTCTCGACCTCGGTGACGTTCGGGGTGGCGTCCATGGGCTCGTCGGTCTTCTTGAACTCAGCCATGGATCGTCTCCTTCCAGAAGTGGCACGCGCTTCCGCGGCCAGGCAGCTCACTGCCGTCCTGCTCGGTCACCGGCACCAGAGCCGGAACCTCCGTACGGCAGATGTCGTCCGCCTTGGGGCAGCGGGGGTTGAACGCACAACCGGCCGGAATCTTGAGCAGGTTGGGCGGCAGACCCTTGATCGCGTACAGCTCCTGGCCCTTCTGGTCCAGGCGCGGGATCGAGTCCAGCAGACCACGCGTGTACGGGTGGGCGGGCCGCTTGTAGAGCTCGCTCACCGGGGCGGTCTCGACGATCCGTCCCGCGTACATGACCGCGATCTTGTCCGCGACGTCGGCGACGACGCCGAGGTCGTGGGTGATCAGGATCAGGCCCATGTTGTACTCGCGCTGCAGCTCCGCGAGCAGATCCATGACCTGGGCCTGGACGGTGACGTCCAGCGCGGTCGTCGGCTCGTCCGCGATGATCAGGTCCGGCTCCAGGGCCAGCGCCATGGCGATCATGATGCGCTGGCGCATACCGCCGGAGAACTGGTGCGGGTAGTCGTTGACCCGCGCCTTGGCGGCCGGGATCTTCACCCGCTCCATCAGCTCGATGGACTTGGCCTTGGCCTCCTTCTTGGAGAGGCCCTGGTGGACGCGGTACATCTCGCCGAGCTGGTAGCCCACGGTGAGCACGGGGTTGAGAGAGGAGAGCGCGTCCTGGAAGATCATCGCGATCTTCCGGCCGCGGATCTTCCGCCGCTCCTCGTAGCCCATGGTGAGCATGTCCTGCCCGCGGTACAGGATCTGGCCCTGCGGGATCTTGCCGGGCGGCATGTCCAGAATGCCCATGATCGCCTGCGCGGTCACGGACTTTCCGGAGCCGGACTCACCCAGTACGGCCAGGGTCTCGCCGGAGTCAACGCTGTAGTTGACGCCGTTGACGGCCTTGGCGACTCCGTCGCGGGTGTGGAACTCCACATGCAGATCGCGGACTTCGAGCAGCGGAATGCCGTCCGAGTCGCCCGACCGGGGCGCCGGGACACTTGATGTTTCTTCGATGATGGTCACGTACGCCCTCCTCAGCGCAACTTCGGGTCGAGGGCGTCGCGGACCGCGTCGCCGAGCATGATGAACGCGAAGACCGTGAGGCTCAGCATGCCGGCCGGGAAGAGCAGCACATGCGGGTTGTTACGGATCTCCTCACTGCCCGACGCGATGTCGATGCCCCACGAAATCGTCGGGTCGGCAAGACCGAGTCCCAGGTAGGACAGGGTCGCCTCGGCCGAGATGAAGCCACCGAGCGAGATGGTGGCGACAACGATGGTGGGAGCGATCGCGTTGGGCAGCACATGGCGGAACAGCATCCGGCTGGTGCCCGCGCCGAGAGCGCGCGCCGCCGTCACATAGTCCGCCTGCTTGGCCGTGATCACGGAACTTCGGGCCACTCGGCAGATCGAGGTCCAGCCGAGGAAGGCCAGCGCCAGGATCACGACGTACACCTTGCGCTCGGTGAACGAGTTCAGCACGACCATCGCGCCGAGCAGGAAGGGGATACCGAAGAAGATGTCCGTGACACGGGAGATGATCGAGTCGAGCCAGCCGCCGAAGTAGCCCGAGAGCAGGCCCATCAGACCGCCGAAGACCGTGATCGCCACCGTGACGCCCAGGCCGACGAGGATCGAGGCGCGGGTGCCGTAGACGACACGCGCATAGATCGAGCGGCCCTGGATGTCGTAGCCGAACCACTCGGGGCTGAAGACCTTGCCCAGCTCGGGCTTGGTCAGATAGTGGTTCGTCAGATCGCCGGCCCGCGGGTCGGCGCTGGTGAACAGGCCCGGGAAGGCCGAGATCACCAGCAGCAGGACCAGCAGCGTCGCCGAGAGCCAGAACATGGGCCGGTGCCGCAGGTCGTACCAGGCGTCGCCCCACAGTCCGCGGGGCTTGCCCTGCGATTCCTTGGGGGCCTGCTCTGGTGCCGCGTCGGCCTTCGGGGGAGCGATGGCGTCGACCCTCGCGTCGACGGCCTCGGCCTTGGTCACGTCAGGCATACCGGATCCTCGGGTCCAGGACCGCGTACAGCAGGTCGACGAGCAGGTTGATCAGCAGAATCACCAGGACGAACACGGTGACGACACCGACGATGGTGGAGCCCTCGCGCTGTCCGAGCGCCTGGTAGAGCAGGTTGCCCACACCCTGGACGTTGAAGATGCCCTCGGTGACGACCGCGCCGCCGATGAAGCCGCCGACGTCCGTACCGAGGAACGTGATCACAGGGATCAGCGAGTTCCGCAGCAGATGTACGCCGACGATGCGGCGCCGCGGCAGACCCTTAGCGAGAGCGGTACGCATGTAGTCCGCCCGCAGGTTCTCCGCGAAGGTCGTACGCGTCAGCCGTGCGATATACGCCATGGAGAGCATCGCCAGAACGAAGCCCGGCAGGAACAACTGCGTGACGTCCGCGGAGTCCTGGACGTTCGGTGCCACCCAGCCGAGAGTGTCGGCGAAGAGGAACCGCGCCAGGTAGCCGAGGATGAACACCGGGATCGAGATGACGACCAGGGTGAAGATCAGCACACCGGTGTCCGGGGCCTTGCCGGCCTTCAGACCGGCCCAGGCGCCCAGGCCGAGGCCGACGATCATCTCGATGACGAGCGCCACGACGGTCAGCCGGAGCGTGACCGGGAAAGCCCGCGACATCTCGTCGAGGACGGGCCGGCCGCCGAATGTCTTGCCGAAGTCGCCCTGGAAAAGATTGCCCATGTAGTCGATGTACTGCTTCCACATGGGCTGGTCGAGCCCGAACTCATGGCGCAAGGACGCGACCTGTGCGGGGTCTGCCGCCTTGTCACCCCACATTGCCCGGATGGGGTCACCCGGAAGAATGTGGACCATGAGGAAAATCAACAGAGTGGTCCCGATGAATACCGGGATCATCTGGAGCAGTCGCCTTGCGACGTAACGCCCCATCATGCCTCCATGCCGTGAGGGGTCGGCGATGGCCTAATCAGAGTGATCTCCGCCTCGGGGTGTGGGGGAGAGCCCCGGGCCTACGCCGGAGGGCCGGTGCCGCCGCTCCTCCCGGAGCGGCGGCACCGGCCTTCGGTTCCCGATGCTTACTTCTTGGCCTTGACCTGGACTTCGTCGAAGATCGGGTCGCCGTCCTGGCCGTAGACGATCTTGCCGAAGACGTTCTTGGACTGCCCCGAGTTGGTCTTGTAGAACCACAGCGGGATCGACGGCATGTTGGCCTTGAGCATCTGCTCGGCCTCCTGGTACATCTTCACCGTCTCGTCGAGCGTCTTGGCCTTGTCCGCCTTGGCGGTCAGCTCGTCGAACGCCTTGTTCGAGTAGCCGCTGGTGTTACCGGCGGCCGTGGTGCCGTACAGGTCGCGCATGAAGTTGGAGTTGACCGGGTAGTCGAGCACCCAGCCACCGCGGTACATGGACTTGACCTTCTTGCCGTCACGGGCGTTCAGGTCGGTCTGGAAGTCCGGCTTCGAGTCGCCGACGCACTCCACGCCGGTGGACTGACGGATGCTGTTGCAGACCGCGTCGACCCAGGCCTTGTGCGGCTGGTCCGCGTTGAACTGGATCGAGATCTTGTTGCCCGGGACGCCGCCACCCTCCTTGATGAGGGCCTTGGCCTTGGCCGGGTCGAACTTCACGACGTCACCCAGCGCACCGGCCTTGTAGCCGAGCACACCACGGGCGACGTAGGAGTCGGCCGGCTCACGGGTGCCGTTCAGAACCGTCTTGGTGATCGTCGGGCGGTCGATCGCCATCGACAGACCCTGGATGACCTTGGGGTTGATGTTCTTGAACTGCGGCGTGTAGAACGCCGGGACGAGCGACTGGACCGCGGAGTACTCCTGGTCGATCGCGCGGTCGCCGAGGTCCTGCTTGTAGTTCTTCAGCGCGGTGACCGGGACCTGCTCGATCCAGTCGAGCTGGTCCGAGCGCAGGGCCGAGTACGCGGCCTCGGCGGTCGTGTAGTTCTTGAAGTCGATGCCACCGTTCTTGGCCTTGTTGGGCCCGGTGTAACCGTCGAACTTGCGAACCTTGATGAGCTTCTTGTGGTCCCAGGCCTCGAACTTGTAGGGACCGTTGCCGATCGGCTTCTCGCCGTAGCCCTTCGGGTCCTTGAAGAAGCCCTCGGGCAGCGGCGCCCAGACGTCGTAGCCGAGCTTGTACGCGAAGTACGAGACCGGGCCGGACAGGGTGATCGTGAAGGTGGTGTCGTCGACGACCTTCAGACCGGACATCGTGGTCGCCTTCGGGTCACCCTTCTCGGGGTGGACGTCGGCGTAGCCCTTGATGTCCTGGAACCAGCTGGAGTTGGTCTGGTTGTTCTTGACGTTGGCAGACCAGTTCCAGGAGTCCACGTAGGACTTCGAGGTCACCGGGGTGCCGTCGTGGAACTTCCAGCCCTGCTTGAGCTTGACGGTCCATACGGACGAGTCGGCGTTCGGAGTGACCGACTCGGCGTTGATGTAGGTGAGCTTGCCGGTGCCCGGCTCGTAGTCGACGAGCCCGGAGAAGATCGTGCGCAGGACACGACTGCCCTGGCTCTCCTTGGCGTTCGCCGGCTGCAGCGGGTTCTGCGGCTCGCTCAGCTGGGCGACCAGAATCCCGTTGGGGTCGGCCTTACCAGCGTTCATGTCGTCGCCGCTGTCACTGCCGCCACCACAGGCGGTCGCTGCCAGGGCGACAACTATCGCACCCGCTACCCACTTGGCGCTCTTGGCACCGCGCATGGGTTCCTCCTCATGAGTCCACTTTGTCACTACAAGAAGGGCACATCTACGCGCGCTGACACCCCTGACAGCGGACACGTCACGTACCCCGAGTGTGCTCGTGAGTCGGCGCTCCCCACAGCGCATGACCCATTGACCCGAGCTCAATGGAGCCAACTATTAAGTACGCCCGAGCCGTAAACCACACTTAAAGGGTCTCGTTTTGACAACATCGCCAGGCTCTGCGTGCCCGAAATCCGGACAAAGCGAGCACAGACAGACACCCGCGAAACGGACCGTTAACACATGTTCCGGAGAGCTAGGCTCGATATCCGGACACATGGGCCGTGAAAACGAGTTGACGAACGGCCCGGCCCCCCACAGTGTCTGCGGGGGGCCGGGCCGTCGCTACGGCGCAGTGCTGACGCGACGTCAGTTGCGCTTGGCGCGGGAGGCGGTACGGCCGCGCTCCTTCTGGTCCAGGACGACCTTGCGGATACGGACCGTCTCCGGGGTCACCTCGATGCACTCGTCGTCGCGGCAGAACTCCAGGGACTGCTCCAGCGACAGCTTGCGCGGCGGCACCACGTTCTCGGTGGTGTCCGCGGACGCGGCACGCATGTTGGTGAGCTTCTTCTCCTTGGTGATGTTCACGTCCATGTCGTCGGAGCGCGAGTTCTCACCGATGATCATGCCCTCGTAGACCTCGGTGCCGGCCTCCGTGAAGATGACACCGCGCTCCTGAAGGTTGATCATCGCGAACGGCGTCACCGAGCCCGAACGGTCCGCCACCAGCGAGCCGTTGTTACGGGTGCGCAGCTCGCCGAACCACGGCTCGTGGCCCTCGAAGATGGAGTGCGCGATGCCCGTGCCACGGGTCTGGGTCAGGAACTCCGTACGGAAGCCGATCAGACCGCGGGACGGGACGATCCACTCCATGCGGATCCAGCCCGAGCCATGGTTGGTCATGGTCTCCATACGGCCCTTGCGGGTCGCCATCAGCTGGGTAATGGCGCCGAGGTGCTCCTCGGGAGAGTCGATCGTCATGCGCTCGATCGGCTCGTACGTCTTGCCGTCGACCTGCTTGGTGACCACCTCGGGCTTGCCGACGGTCAGCTCGAAGCCCTCACGGCGCATCTGCTCGACCAGGATGGCCAGCGCGAGCTCACCGCGGCCCTGGACCTCCCAGGCGTCGGGGCGCTCGGTGTCCAGGACGCGGAGCGAGACGTTACCGATCAGCTCCTTGTCCAGGCGGTCCTTCACCTGGCGGGCGGTGACCTTGTGGCCCTTGCCGCCCTTGCCGACCAGCGGCGAGGTGTTCGTACCGATGGTCATCGAGATCGCGGGCTCGTCGACCGTGATCAGCGGAAGCGCGATCGGGTTCTCGGTGTCGGCGAGGGTCTCACCGATCATGATGTCCGGGATACCGGCGATGGCGCAGATGTCGCCCGGGCCCGCCTTCTCGGCCGGCTTGCGGGTGAGCGCCTCGGTCATCAGCAGCTCGGTGATGCGGACGTTGGACATCGTGCCGTCACGCTTGATCCAGGTGACGGTCTGGCCCTTCTTCAGCTCACCCTGCTCGACGCGACAGAGTGCGATACGGCCGAGGAAGTTGTCGGCGTCCAGGTTGGTGACATGGGCCTGGAGCGGCGCGGACTCGTCGTACTCCGGGGCCGGAACGTGCTCGAGGATCGTGTTGAAGAACGGCTCCAGGTTCTCGCTGTCGGCCGGGACGGTGCCGTCCTCCGGCTTGGTCAGCGAGGCGACGCCGTCACGGGCACAGGCGTAGACGATCGGGAACTCGATCTGCTCCTCGTCCGCGTCCAGGTCCAGGAACAGGTCGTAGGTCTCATTGACGACCTCGTCGATCCGGGAGTCCGGGCGGTCCGTCTTGTTGATGCAGAGGATGACGGGCATCCGGGCCTGGAGGGCCTTGCGGAGCACGAAGCGGGTCTGCGGGAGCGGGCCCTCCGAGGCGTCGACGAGGAGGACGACCGCGTCCACCATCGACAGACCGCGCTCCACCTCGCCGCCGAAGTCGGCGTGGCCGGGGGTGTCGATGATGTTGATGGTGATCGGGGCCCCGCCGGCCTTGGGGTGGTACTTCACGGCGGTGTTCTTCGCCAGGATCGTGATGCCCTTCTCACGCTCCAGGTCGTTCGAGTCCATCATGCGGTCGTCGAGGTGCTCGGCGGCGTGCGCGGCGAAGGCGCCGGCCTGCTTCAGCATGGCGTCGACCAGGGTGGTCTTGCCATGGTCGACGTGGGCGACGATGGCAACGTTACGGATGTCGTGGCGCGTGGGCATGCTGGCTGGCGCTTCTCTCGATCGTGGGATGCGGCGTTGTTTTCCTCGTACGCCCGCCGGGCGGACACGCCACGGCTAGTCCCATGGTACGGGGCCGTCGCGTCCGGGGCTTCCCGGGCCGATCGGGAGGGGGTTCCTGGTGCACTGGGGGTGCGAAAAAAGCCTGGGTCAAAGGTTGGTACGAGCTTGCCCGCCGGCGCTGCCGGCGGGCAAGGGACTTGAGCCAGTTCTGAGGTTCTGACCTGCTACTTCTTAGTAGTCTTGGAACTTTCGGCCTTCTTGAACCCAATGTCCTGGTACCGGGGTGCCGCGAAGCCGAAGGCTCCGGCATTGACCACCTGAGGCTTGGCCGCCACCAGCTCGGGACGCTGGTAGAGCGGAATGGATCCGGCCGCGGCCCAGATCCGGGCGTCGGCCCGGCGCACCAGATCGCGGGCCTTGTCCTCGTCCAGCTCGGCGGCGGCCTGGTCGAAGAGCTGGTCGATGTAGTCGCTGCCGACGCGGGTGTAGTTCTGCTCCACCAGGAGCGAGCCGTCACTGGCGGGCTGGGGCTTGGCGAAGATCGGCCGGGCGTCGGTCGCCGGGAAGGCGGTGGCGGGCCACGAGTAAAGGGCCAGGTCGTAGGCGCCCGAGGCGATGTGGTCCTTGAAGAAGGCATCGTCGCCGACCTTGGTGATCTCGGTGTGGACACCGATGCGGTCGAGCATTTTGGAGATCTTGTCGCCGACGGTGCGCAGCGTCTCGGAGCCGGGCCCCGCGGGGAGGACGAAGCGCAGCGTGAGCGGCTTGCCGTCTTTGCCGAGCGGGCCGGCGACGCGGGCCGGTGCCGCGGTCCCGCGCGGGGCGTACGCTCCGGCCACCCCACCCTTCCGCTCCTTGACCCTGGACCCGGCCTTGTTCTCGGTGTCGTCGTCCAGCGCCTCGGCCCGCTGCCGCAGAGCATCGCCCTGGATGGCCGCCCCGGGGGCGGGGGCGAGGATGCGCGTACCGCCGGTGCCGGTCTCGGCGCCGTGGCCGGCATTGGCGGGCTTGTCGTCGCCGACGATGTACATCCCCTCGTTGGACGGCCTGTCCCCTTGCTCTTCCTCCGTCTTCGTCCTGAGCGACGCCTGGCCCGGGGCTGCCTTTACGCTCGGCGCTGCCTTTGCGCTCGGCGCTGCCTTTGCGCTCGGCGCTGCCTGCCGGCCGGGTTCCGCCTTCTTGCTGCTGCCGCCCTCGCCGCCCGCCTTGGCCGGGCGGGGCTTCTCGAGCGCTCCGCCGGGCGTCCAGCCGGCGTCGGCCAACAGCGCCTGCGCCTCCTTGGTGCTCTGCTCACCGAGCGCACCGCTGTTGTCGGCGTACGCCCGCTGGCCGGCCAGCGCCAGATGGCTGCCGGGCGGGTGGGCCGGCAGCCCGAGCGGGGTCAGTACGGCCTCCGCGAGCTCCTTGCGGTTCAGTGCCCGGCCCACTGCGCGGCGCACCCGGTCGTCCGAGAGCGGGCCGGACTCACCGTTCAGCGCAAGCTGCGTGTACGCGGGCTCCAGCGACTTGCGGAGCACGAAGCCGCGGAGGGCGGTCTGCTCATTGGCGTACGCCTCGGCCGCATCGGCGCTCTGTCTGCGGGCCTGCTGGGCGGCTCGGGCCTTCCCGTCGTCGGAGCCGTTCGCCAGCGCCCAGGACTTGAGCGCGGCGGAGGGGGTGATCTCGGCGCCCGGGCCGTGAGTGAGCGCCTGGCCGCCCGCGCCCTTGTCCCGTAGCGCGAGAGAGATACGGTCCGCGGCGTGCCGGTCGATCTCCGCGATGTCGAGGCTGCCGGCGGCGAGCGCAGTGGCGCGCTTTTCGCGCGGCACCGCGGTCAGCACCAGCCGCTCCAGTTTGGCCGCCTGCCCCCACCAGCGGGGATTGCGTACGAGCGTGGCCGTGCCGGCCTTGATGTCGGTCGACTCCAGCTGAAAGGGGCCGGCCATCCCCTTGAGCGTGCTGCGGGCCCCGTCGTTGAAGGAGTCCGGGGTCCCCGTCACCTCCTTGGGGTAGAGCGGGGTGAAAAGGGACCGCCAGTCCCCGTACGGCTTGTTGAAGGTGATTTTGACCTGAAGGTCGCTGGCACCCTTCTCGATCTTCTCGATCCGCTCGTAGCCGGAATTGTGCGCGGTCCAGTACGCGGAGTCCCTGCCGTTCAGGGCGTGCCACTGGGCGACGAAGTCGGGTGCCCCGATCTCCCTGCCGTCGCTCCACACCGCCTGCTGATTGAGCTTGTAGAGCACGACCTGCTTGGGCTCGCGCTCGACGATCTCGGCGGACTCGAGGTAGTCGGGGTTGAGCTGCGGACGGCCGCGCCCGTCGAGCCTGAAGAGAGAGGGAAGCACGGCTCCGGCGATACGTGTCGTGGTGGCGTCGGCATCGGCCTGGAAGGCGTTGAGGGTGGTGGGCAACGCGTCGACCGCCCAGCGCAGCGTCCCTCCGTCGGCGACCAGGTCCCGTGCGGCGGGGGCGATGTCCTGGGCTGCCGCCGGAGCATCGCTCTCGTCCTCGCCCGAGCTGCAGGCGGTCAGGACCGGCAGAGCGAGCACCCCGCTGGTCAGAAGCGCGACGGAGCGGAGCGTTCGGGAGCATGTCCTCCCGCGTGGGGCGTCGACCTGGGACATGACTTGTACCTCTTCGTCCTGGTTTATGGAATTTAGAGATGATCACACCGATTCCCGTCCACTGAAGTGGACGGAACCGGGCAGATGACGGAGACACGGCGGCCTCCTCCTCAAGGCCACCCGTGCGGCCCAATGCAGAATCCGACATATCGCTCCAGAAAGGGAGAAAATGGGGAGCAAAATACGAACCATGAGGGGCGCGCCGGAAGCGCATGCGCCGGGAATCCCTGCACGTCCCTTCACAAGCGGGGACGTGACGCGCGACACTCGCAGGCGCATGAGCGATGCCACCGCACCCTGCGGAAGTGAGGGCAAGTCATGTCCGAGCAGGAAGAACTGACGGCGATTCAGCACCGTCTCGACGAGCTGCTCCAGCGCGTCGGACAGCTGGAGCTCACCGTTGATCAGCTGCGTGCCGCCGGCCCGGCCACGCCGGCGCCCGCCCCGTCGAAATCACCGGGTCGCCCCGAGCTGGTCACCATCCCCGACACCCCGTACAACACAGCGCTGTGGACGGACACGGACGACGAGGGGCTCGGAGCGCGCGACCGGCACGCACCCTGACCGGCCCCGGCCCGTAGGCACACCGGAGCCCACACCCGATCCCACTCCATACGGAGCCTTCGTTGGCCACTGGTACCGAACCACCACAAATCAATACAGGCGTACACAGCGCCACTCGCGCCGCCATCGGTCCCCGCCATCTGCGGACGGACCGCTGGTGGCTCGCGCCCGCTCTGACCGCCGCCGGACTGCTCGCCTTCATCGTCTACTCGACGTGGCGCGCCTTCTCGAACGCCGACTACTACGCAGCGCCGTATGTCTCGCCGTTCTACTCGCCCTGCCTCGCCGAGAACTGCGTACCCATGCGCAACGGCCCCAACTGGGAGATCTTCGGCAGCTGGTGGGGCCTGTCCCCCGCGCTGCTGATCCTGATCTTCCCGCTGGGCTTCCGGCTGACCTGCTACTACTACCGCAAGGCCTACTACCGGGGCTTCTGGGCCTCGCCCCCGGCCTGCGCGGTCGCCGAGCCGCACAAGAAGTACACCGGGGAGACCCGCTTCCCGCTGATCCTGCAGAACATCCACCGGTACTTCTTCTACGCCGCGATCCCGGTCGCCGGAATCCTCACGTACGACACCGTGCTCTCCTTCCGCGACGAGCACTACGAGTGGGGCCATATGGGCCTCGGCACCCTCGTCTTCCTGGTCAACATCGTGCTGATCTGGGCGTACACCTTCTCCTGCCACTCCTGCCGGCACATCATCGGCGGCCGGCTGAAGCATTTCTCCAAACATCCGGTGCGCTACCGCCTGTGGGGCTGGGTCGGCACGCTGAATGAACGCCACGCGCTGCTCGCATGGGCGTCGTTGATCAGCGTCGCGCTCGCCGACTTCTACGTCTATCTCGTCGCGTCCGGTGCCTTCGACGATCCGAGGTTCTTCTGACATGACGCAACTCGAACGACAGCAGTGGGACGTCGTGGTGGTGGGTGCGGGCGGCGCGGGCCTGCGCGCCGCCATCGAGGCGCGCGAGCGGGGCGCCCGTACTGCGGTGATCTGCAAGTCCCTCTTCGGCAAGGCCCACACAGTGATGGCCGAGGGCGGCATCGCCGCCTCCATGGGCAATGTGAACGCCCGCGACAACTGGAAGGTGCACTTCCGCGACACCATGCGCGGCGGAAAGTTCCTCAACCAGTGGCGGATGGCGGAGCTGCACGCGCGCGAGGCGCCCGACCGGGTCTGGGAGCTGGAGACCTGGGGCGCGCTCTTCGACCGTACGGCCGACGGGAAGATCTCCCAGCGCAACTTCGGCGGGCACGAATACCCGCGCCTGGCGCATGTCGGCGACCGTACCGGCCTGGAGCTGATCCGCACCCTGCAGCAGAAGATCGTCTCGCTGCAGCAGGAGGACAAGGAAGAATTCGGGGACTACGAAGCCCGGTTGAAGGTCTTCCAGGAGTGCACGGTCACGCGTGTGCTGAAGGACGGGGACAGGGTCTCCGGCACCTTCTGCTACGAGCGCGAGTCCGGGCGCTTCTTCGTTCTCGAGGCGCCGTCCGTGGTGCTGTCCACCGGCGGCATCGGCAAGTCCTTCAAGGTGACGTCGAACTCCTGGGAGTACACCGGCGACGGGCACGCGCTCGCGCTGCTGGCCGGCGCGCCGCTGCTCAACATGGAGTTTGTGCAGTTCCATCCGACCGGCATGGTCTGGCCGCCTTCGGTGAAGGGCATCCTGGTCACCGAATCGGTGCGTGGCGACGGAGGGGTGCTGCGCAATTCCGAGGGCAAGCGGTTCATGTTCGACTACGTCCCGGACGTCTTCAAGGAGAAGTACGCGCAGTCGGAGGAGGAGGGCGACCGCTGGTACGAGGACCCGGACCACAACCGGCGTCCTCCCGAGCTGCTGCCGCGCGACGAGGTGGCCCGCGCCATCAACTCCGAGGTGAAGGCGGGCCGCGGCTCCCCGCACGGCGGGGTGTTCCTGGATGTCTCCACCCGTATGCCGGCCGAGGTGATCCGGCGCCGGCTGCCGTCGATGTACCACCAGTTCAAGGAGCTGGCGGATGTCGACATCACGGCAGAGGCAATGGAGGTCGGCCCGACCTGCCACTACGTGATGGGCGGCATCGCCGTCGAGTCCGACACCGCGGCGGCGGTCGGGGTCCCCGGCCTGTTCGCTGCGGGCGAGGTCGCGGGCGGGATGCACGGCTCCAACCGGCTCGGTGGGAATTCCCTGTCCGACCTGCTGGTCTTCGGTCGGCGGGCGGGGCTGCACGCCGCCGAGTACGCGCAGGGGCTCGGCGAACGCCCGGCGGTGGAGGAGGTCCAGATCGACGAGGCCGCGGCGGAGGCGCTGCGTCCGTTCAGCGCCGAGGGGCCGCAGCCGGGTGAGGAGAACGGGCGGCCGCCCGAGAACCCGTACACCCTCCACCAGGAGCTCCAGCAGACGATGAACGACCTGGTCGGCATCATCCGCCGCGGGGCGGAGATGGAACAGGCTCTGGAGAAACTGGCCGATCTGCGGGTACGGGCCAGGCGGGCCGGGGTCGAAGGCCACCGGCAGTTCAACCCCGGCTGGCACCTCTCGCTGGACCTGCGCAACATGCTGCTGGTCAGCGAGTGCATCGCGCGGGCGGCACTGGAGCGCACGGAGAGCCGCGGCGGGCACACGCGTGAGGACTGCCCCACCATGGAGCGCGACTGGCGGCGGGCCAATCTGCTGTGCCAACTGATCGATCCGGCCGGCGGGTTGGCGGCCACCGATCCGGTGCGCGGTCAGATCGCGCTCGTACGGAAGACGACCGAGCCCATCCGTCCCGACCTGCTCGCTCTCTTCGAAAAGGAGGAGCTGGTCAAGTACCTCGCCGAAGAGGAGCTCTACGAGTGAGCAGCTACAAAGCGGCCTTCAGGGTGTGGCGCGGTGATGCGGACGGCGGGGCGCTGGAGGACTTCGCCGTCGAGGTGAACGACGGTGAGGTCGTCCTCGACATCATCCACCGCCTCCAGGCCACCCAGGCCTCCGATCTCGCGGTCCGCTGGAACTGCAAGGCGGGCAAGTGCGGTTCGTGCAGCGCCGAGATCAACGGCCGACCGCGGCTCATGTGCATGACCCGGATGTCGGTCTTCTCACGCGAGGAGACGATCACGGTGACGCCGCTGCGGGCGTTCCCTGTGGTGCGGGACCTGGTCACGGATGTGTCCTTCAACTACGCGAAGGCACGGGAGGTGCCCTCCTTTGTGCCGCCGCCGGGGGTGAAGGCGGGTGACTACCGGATGCAGCAGATGGATGTGGACCGCTCTCAGGAGTTCCGCAAGTGCATCGAGTGCTTCCTGTGCCAGGACACCTGTCATGTGGTGCGCGACCACGAGGAGAACAAGACCGCTTTCGCGGGTCCGCGTTTCCTGATGCGGGTGGCGGAGCTGGACATGCATCCGCTGGACGCGGCGGCCGAAGCGGGCCTGGACCGCAAGAAGTCCGCCCATGACGAGCACGGGCTCGGGTACTGCAACATCACGAAGTGCTGTACGGAGGTGTGCCCCGAGGGCATCAAGATCACGGACAATGCGCTGATCCCGCTGAAGGAACGGGCGGTGGACCGTAAGTACGACCCGCTGGTGTGGCTGGGCAGCAAGATCAAGCGCCGCGGGGCGGCTGACTAGCGAGGGACGGCAGGCGGGAACCGGCTCATGGTGCTGCCGGGCGGGGACTGGCCGGCGGCGACTGCGTAGCTGGGACTGGCTGTCGAGGACCGGCGGCGGGACTCCCCCATCCTTCTCGGTACGCCGTCCAGTCGCCCTCCTCCGCCGCGAAGTCGACATACAGCGCAACCCCGAACCGCTCACGGCCGCGGTCCGTGCGCCCCAGACCCAGCCGGGTGCCACGGATCGCGGCCGCGACCGTCTCCGCGGACTCGCGGTGCCCGATGTCGTCCTCGTGGAAAAAGGGCAGTCCCATCAGCAAGTCGGTGTCCTCGGGCGTGACTTCGAGGGCAAGGCTGGTCTGCTGGGCGACATAGCCGCCGTACAGACTCTCCAGCGGCATGGAGGTGTCGTACGACATCACGGCGATCTGGTCGACCCGGCGGGCGACCTGGCCGAAGAACTCCTGCGACCACCACTTGGGGTGCCCTGTGAGCCCGCCGGCGACGGAGTGGAGTGCGGGCAGCGGGTCGATCTGGTGGGCCGCTATGGAGAGCGGGACCTTGCGGGCACGCGTCAGCTCGCGCAGATCGTCCAGCAGGGACAGATAGTCGCGGTCGCCGGAGTGCAGCGGCTCCAGGTCGTAGTGGACGCCTTCGAAGCCCGCGTCGAGGATCTGCATGGTGGAGCGCACGACGGCAGCCCGGGTGCCGGCGTCGGGCAGCCGCAGTCCGACGGGGCCCTCGCTCGCCAGCTTGTCGCCGAGCCAGGCCTGCACGCGTATACCAGGGATCTTCCGGTGTACAGCGTCGATCAGCCACCGCGCACGTGCATAGCGGTCGGTGGGCAGCGTCCCGTCATGCTCGAGCGGCCCGGCGTGGACGTACAGGTCCCGTATCCCGGTCCCCCGTATACGCCGCGCAAAAGCGTCCAGGTCGGCGTCCTTCTTTCGGCCGTCCACCCAGGCGTGACCGAGCCAGATGGCGTCCTTGCCGCGCGTCCTCGTGCCTTCTTCGATGTCACCCGCGTAGTTGGCGCGCAGCGCGATCGCGCCGGTGAGAGTGGGGACAAGGAGGAGGACGGCAAGGCTGAGCGCGATCCGCTTGGGCCACCTCAGGCGGGGGCTGCGCCACCTTCGTAGGAGCGCACGCGCACCCGAAGCTCCACGCAGCACCCGTACGCGCTCACGAATCCCCACCTGCTTTTTGGTCCCCATGTGCCGCAAGGCTAGATCACGGGTCCGACAATCCGGGTCGGGCACCCGTCCGGTCGCGGAGGCCCAACGGTCGGCATAGCCTCCCAAATGTGACGCGAATAGCCGCCAGGCTCCTGCTCGCCGTACTGGTGGCGGCGTGCTGGCTGGTCGTGCCCGCCGCTCGATGCGCCCTCGCCGACGACCCCGTCGGGCTGTCCCGCGAGGGTCGGATCACCGACCGGGTCGGGGGTCTGGGCGACCGGAAGCCGCAGGTCGCGCAGCCCGTGCCCGCTCCCGCCGGCACCCCGGGCGAGGCCGATCCGGGCGGAGGCGACGGTGCCGGGACGGGGGCAGATCTGGTGCTGCCGATCGCGGTCGTCGGCGGGGCCGTCGCGATCGCGGCCTATACCTACGCCAAGCGCAGGAAGCGGAGCGCGACCCGCACCACACCGCAGGGCGGCCAGGAGGGCTGGGGGACGCCGCAACATCCACAGCCGCCACTGCCCGAACTCGACGCCCAGGCCAAGCAGACTCTTGTCGACACCGACGACGCGCTGCGCACCAGCCAGGAGGAACTCGGCTTCGCCACCGCCCAGTTCGGCGAGGCGGCTGCCAAGCCCTTCAACGACGCGGTGGAGTACGCGAAGAACGAGCTGGTGGCGGCTTTCCGGCTGCGCCAGCAGCTGGACGACGCCTGTCCGGAGGACGACGCGACCCGCCGGCGGATGCTCGACGAAATCGTCGCGCGGTGTACGGCTGCCAACCGGCGACTGGACGCGGAGTCCGAGGACTTCGACCGGCTGCGTGCCCTGGAACAGAACGCGGGGCAGGCCCTCGCCACCGCCGGAGCCGCCTACACCGATCTCAGCGGACGCGCCGTCACGGCGGAGGCCACGCTCGGCATGATGCGTGAGCGGTACGCCGCCTCCGCCGCCGCGCCCGTCGCGAGCAATGTCGAGCAGGCCACGGACCGGCTGGTCTTCGCGAAGACCGTTCTCGACCGGGCCGGCCAAGCGGTCCACGCGTCCGACAAGGGCGCGGCCGCCGTGCAGATACGGGCCGCGGAGGGTGCCGTCGCGCAGGCGAGCAGGCTCATCGAGTCCGTGGACCGGCGCGCGCAGGAGCTCGCGGAGGCGGCCGGCAAGCTGCCCGGCGCGCTCATCGACACGGACACGGAGCTGGCCGAGGCGCGTGGGCTGCTGAAGGGCACCTCGGAAGGGGTCTCGACGGCCGACCTCCAGGGGCGCATCACGCGGGCCGCGAAGGTGTCCGCGGAGGTACGCAGGGAGCAGGAGGCGGGTTCGTACGACCCGATCGACGCGCTGCGCCGGGTCGAGGAGGCGGATGCCGCGCTCGACGAGGCACTGGCGGGGGCGCGCGAGAACGAGCAGGGGGCGCGGCGGGCCCGTGCGCTGCTCGATCAGGCGATGCTCGGCGCGCGTTCCACGATCGGTGCGGCCGCCGACTGCATCACCACGCATCGCGGAGCGGTCGGCTGTGAGGCACGGACGCGGCTGGCGGAGGCGGAGCGGCGGCTGGAGCGGGCGGTTGAGTTGGCCGGGTCGGGTGGTTCCGGGGACTCAGGCGGCTCGGGTGGTTCCGGTGATCCGCGGGGCGCGCTGGCCGGGGCGCAGCAGGCGGACGCTCTGGCGCGGCGGGCGCAGAACCTGGCCGAAGAAGACGTGCGGGTATATGGGAACCCCTTCGGGCCGGGCGGTGTACAAGGAGCAGGAAATGCGAGGAGCGGTCTCGGGGGCGCGGTGCTCGGCGGGATCATCCTCGGCGGACTGTCCGACGGTGGAGGAAGGAGCGGGGGGTATGGCGGGGGTTCGGGAGGGGGCCGTGGAGGGGGCTTCGACGGCGGGCCCGCCCGTTTCGGCGGCGGGGGCACCCGCCGCCGTCTCGGCGGCGGCCGCTTCTGACACGACTCCCCATACGCGCGACGGGCGCGACGGGCGCCTCCCAGCCGGGGCAGCCGCACCGTCCTCCTTACTACCCGGCTTACTACCCGGCTTGCTGACCGGCTTGCTGTTCGCCCTGTCAGAACATGCTGAGCAGCTGCTCGACGGTGGGCTCGGCCATCGAGTCACCGTCGGGCAGGGCGAGTTCGAACCAGACCGTCTTGCCGCGTGGGGTCCGGCGCGAGCCCCAGGCCGCGCTCAGCAGTCCGACGAGCTGCAGTCCTCGGCCGCCCTCGTCGGTGTCGCGGGCCCGTCGGCGCCTGGGCTGCACGAGGCCGGCGTCCCACACTTCGCAGACAAGGGTGCGGTCGCGCAGCAGGCGCAGCCGAATTTCGTCCTCGCCGTACCGCAGGGCGTTGGTGACCAGTTCGCTGACGAGCAGCTCGACCGTGTCCACCAGCGCTTCGAGGCCCCAGGTGATCAGCTGGGCGCGGGCCAGCTCGCGGGCCCGCCCCACCGAGCGGGGCTCACGCGGCAGCCGCCAGTCGCCGACCGCCTCCATGGGCAGCCCCTGGACGCGGGCCATGAGCAGGGCGATGTCGTCCTCGCCGTGCCGGGTGTCGAGAGTGTTCAGCACATGGTCACAGACGTCTTCCAGGGAACGAGAGGGGTCGGCGCGCAGCGCCGTCGTCGAGGGGTGGTGGCCGGGCGCCGGGCGGGAGGGATCGGTGAGCGCGGTCCGGAAGGCGCGCAGGCCCTCGTCGAGCGGATGGTCCCGGGATTCGACGAGCCCGTCGGTGTAGAGCGCGAGGAGCGCGCCCTCCGGGAGCTCGACCTCCACCTCCTCGAAGGGCTCGCCGCCCACGCCGAGCGGCATCCCCGGCGGCACGTCGAGCAGCAGCGCCTCCTCCCCCGGTTCGACGAGAACGGGCGGCAGATGGCCGGCGTTGGCGAAGGTGCAGCGTCGGGTGACCGGGTCGTAGACGGCGTAGACGCAGGTCGCGAGATAGACCTCGGAGAGGTCGGCGTCGCGGGACTTGTGGGCGACACGGGAGGCCTGCTGAGCCCCGCTGGGGCTGCCGAGGCCGCGGGCGATCTCGTCGAGCGCGGAGAGTACTTCCGCGGGCTCCAGGTCCAGCAGCGCCAAGGTCCGTACCGCAGTGCGCAGTTCGCCCATGGCGACGGCGGCTCGCAGACCGCGGCCCATCACATCGCCCACGACCAGGGCGGTGCGGTGGCCGGGCAGTTCGATGACGTCGAACCAGTCTCCGCCGACCTCGGTGGCCGTATTGCCCGGGAGATAGCGGCAGGCGATGTCGAGTCCTGCGGCCTCCGGGTCGCCGGGCGGGAGCAGGCTGCGCTGGAGGATCAGCGCCCGCTCGTGCTCTCTGCGGTAGAGCCGGGCGTTGTCGATACAGACCGCGGCGCGGGCGGCGAGCTCGGTGGCGAGTGCCCGGTCCCGTTCACCGAAGGGCTCGCTGCCCTTCGTACGGGAGAACTGCACAAGCCCGACGACGGTGTCGTGCGCCACCATCGGCACCGCGAGCGTGGATTGGACGAGGGTGCCTTCCTCGCCCGGGATCGACTGGACCCGGGCGGTGCGCAGTGCGCTCGCGCAGGGCGAGTTGAAGGGATAGCGGTGGACCTCGCCGACGGCGGTGGGTGTGCTGCCCTCGGACCTGCAGCCGGGGGTGGTCACCAGCGGGGCGTCGGAGACGGCGCTGGCGAAGGCGACCCGGCGCAGCTCGGCGCTGCCGTCGGCCCGTCCGGGCGGGGCCTCGTCGCCGGTGAGGAGTCCCAGGTAGAGGTCGACCGAGGCGAGGTCGCAGAAGCCGGGGACGGCGACGTCGAGGAGTTCGCGGGCGGTGGTCTCCAGGTCGAGGGAGTTTCCGATGCGGGCGCTCGCCTCGTTGAGGAGCGCGAGATTGCGCCGGGCGCTCGCGGCCTCGCGGGCGGCGATTTGGCGGCGGGTGACATCGGTGCCCAGTCCGGCGACACCGATGGGGTGACCGGATCCGCTGTGCACCCGGTAGAGATTGATCGACCAGTGCCTGCGGTCCGCGCTGCCCGGGGCACTCCCGACGATCTGGAGGTCGATGGCGGATTCGCCGGTCTCCAGTACGCGGCGCAGGGAGGCGTTCATCCGCTCCGCCTCGGGGCGGGAGAGATAGTCGTGGACGGTGCGCCCGCGGTGGTCGTCGGCGGAGCCCCCGAACACGGTGGCGAAGCGCTGGTTGGCGCGCTGCACCGTGAGATCCGTACCGAAGAGGAGGAAGCCAAAAGGAGATTGGCCGAAAATAGCCTGCGAAGCGGCGAGATCAGTTTCGATCCGGCGCAGCGCGCGGACGTCGACCACGATGCAGAGCGCAGCCCTGTCGCCACGCTCCGTCTCGCTCGGCATCACATAGACCTCGGCTATGCCGTGCGCGCCGCCCCGACCCGGCATACGGAAAGGGACCAGGCCGGTCCACTCCTTGCCGTCGAGTATCTCGGCGACCTTCCGGTGTCCGCGCGGGCGCAGCTCTGCCGGCATGAAGACCTCGATCGGGTCCTTGCCCCTGACCTCGTCAGGGGTGATGCCGAAGAGGTCGACGGCGCGCCGACTCCACTGGTCGACCAGCCCGTCGGGGCCGATCGAGAAAGAGGCAACTTTGATGTAGTCATAGATCGAGCCAGGCGGGCTGCTCTGCCATACGACACCACTCGCCGTCTCAGGTATTTCGCTCACGCGACCGTCCCCTCCAGCTCACCGCACCGGACCGGCCATGACCGCAGTATTCAGCACTACGGCTCCGACCGACACGGCGTTCACGATCACAGCACGGTCTCGTTCATTTTCGGCCGAGTCCGAACCGGCCGGAACCGTCTCCGACGTGATCGTTGTCCCCTCACACTTCTAACCAGTGAGGGCCAGCTCGAACCACACGGTCTTGCCGCTTCTGCCCCGACGCGTTCCCCAGCGGCGGGCCGTACAAGCCACCAGTTGCAGACCGCGACCACCCTCCTCATCGAGCTCCGCACTGCGTTCGGTGGGGGGATCCGGAAGCGGGTCGGAGACTTCCACGCGCAGGGTGGGGGCACTGGCGCCCGGTTCCGGCCGGACCAGCCGGACGCCGATCGGGCCCGATGCGTATCGCAGGGAGTTGGTCACCAGCTCACTGACCAGCAGCACGGTCACATCACCGATCACCGAATCCAGTCCCCAGCCGCGAAGGGTGTCGCGGACAACATGGCGGGCGGTGCGCACGGCGTCGGCCTCGGCAGGAAAGGTCCACTCGGCGCATTCGCCTTCAGTGTCGATCACGCCGCCCACTTCCCGGACCAGCAGCAGACCCAGCAGACCCATGCCCTATTTCGGGGGGTTAATCAGCACATACCCGATATTTGGGGCGAGGTATCCCCGTCGCAGCATCAATGGGCGCACCGTGGCACGAACGGGGGTACGAGTCGGCCGCGTGCGCCCGCCTCCGCGCCTGGAGAGCCGGTCGGTCCGGATCGGTCGACGAACTGGTGGTCCGTCATGGTCGGGCTGGGCCTTGGCTCAGCCGGTTTCCACGAAGCTGACATGCCGAGCCAAAGCACGTCAGCCCTCAGCCCTCGGCCGGCGAGGCTCAGTCCAGTTCACCCGACGCCTTGAGCTCATCGAAGAGCAGTTGGTCGACCGGAGGGACCTGGGCTCGGTCGAGGTAGGACAGCCAGGCGATCTCTTCGATCTCACTGCTGGCCGTCAGCGTGCCCCGGTAGTCACCGGCATAGCAGCTCATGCGCACAACCACGCCGTCGGAATGACCGTGAGCCTGGGCTTCGTATGTGCCCACATGTGACACGGTCGCCGGAAGGACGGCCACGGTCAGTTCCTCTTCGACCTCACGGAGCAGGGTCTGCAGATCGCTCTCGCCACCTTCCCGCTTCCCGCCGGGGATGTAGTAGACGTCTTTGCCCCGGGAGCGCGCACAGAGGATCCTGCCGTTCTCCACCCGCACCCACGCCACCGTGTCGATCAAGACCGACATCCTCTGCCCTCACTCATACGGAACCTGGTCAGGCTGGACCCTACCCGCACGAAGTCCGGCTGAAGAGGGCAGTGGAAAGGGCCGCCACGCCACGGCTAGCGAGTGGTCTGGCCTATACGCTCGACCCAGTAGAGCTGCTTGTGCCCGCGACCGTCGAGGGTGTCCGCGATCTGCTGCGCCTCGTCCCTGGTGGCGTACCTGCCGACGCGATAGCGGTTCCCGTTGTCGTCCTGCCGTATGACGAGCCAGGGGAGCACAGGGCCATTGTCATTCATCGCGCCCCTCCCCGGGTCGGCCTGCAGGTCTGTAACGATCGCCAGGAAACCGCACTACGCATATGCCCGAGCCTACGCCTGACCTTTACTCAGCGGATACGGGTTTTCACAAAGAGATATGAGAGGGGGGCGTATCCGGCCGGATACGCCCCCCTCTCACTGCCCGTCGCCTCGACTCTGCTCAGTCCGTGGGCTCCGTGGGCTCCGTGGGCACCACACTCAATCTGGGCATCGCCCGCACCGTGGGCACCGGCATCAGCACCGGACCACTGGCCCCCGGATCCTTGCGGCAGACATCCCCGCACTCGGAGTCCAGCGAGCAGCACAGTGAACAGATCGGTCCTGACTGGACCGGGCAGTCGGCGATGTCCGGGAGCTCGTACGCCGTCTCGCACACGGAGCAGCTGTGGGTGGCGGTGATGTCCTCGATCTCGGCCTCGGGTCCGTTCACCGGGTTCGGCCTGGCCAGGTAGTACTTGCCTTTCGTCGCCCAGGCGATCAACGGGCAGAGCACCAGGGAGAGTCCGGCCGCGATAAAGGTCGAGAAGGCCTCGGCGTACCGGCCGAAGAGTCCGAAGAAGGCGAGGATCGAGACGGTCGAGGCGATCACCATCGCACCGAAGCCGGCCGGATTCACCGCGTACAGATAGGCCCGCTTGAACTCGATGTACTTGGGGCTGAGTCCGATCCGCTTATTGATGACAAGATCCGCCGCTACCGCCGCGATCCAGGCGATGCCCACGTTCGAGTAGAAGCCCAGCAGCTTGTTGAGGGCCGCGAACATGTTCATCTCCATCAACGTCAGCGCGATGGCGAGGTTGAGGAAGATGTACCAGACGCGGCCCGGGTGCTTGTGCGTGATGCGGGAGAAGAAGTTCGACCAGGAGAGCGAGCCGCTGTAGGCATTGGTCACATTGATTTTGACCTGCGACACGATCACAAAGAGCGCGGCGGCGGGCAGGGCGACCGAGCCGAGCCACGGCTTGAGCGCTTCGATCTGCGGGGCGATCGGCTCCAGGGCGTGCGTCTTGCCGACGGCCTCCAGCGCGACGAAAGCGAGGAAGGCGCCGCCGAGCTGCTTGGCCGCCCCGATGATGACCCAGCCGGGTCCGGCGGCGAGCACTGCGAGGTTCCAGCGGCGCTTGTTCGCCTCGGTCTTGGCGGGCATGAAGCGCAGATAGTCGGCCTGTTCGCCGATCTGCGCGATGAGCGAGAGCGCGACGCCCGTGCCGAGGCCGAAACCGATCCAGGAGAAGCCGGAACCGGCTCCTTCCGTACCGCCGAAGGACCCGAACGCGCCCCAGGCGTCCGGGGCTTCGAAGGCCAGCACCACAAAGGGCAGCACCATGCCGATGATCCAGACAGGCTGGGTCCATGCCTGCACCTTCGCCAGCGCGCCCATCCCCCGGAAGACGATCGGGATGACGATCAGCGTGGTGAGCAGATAGCCGATCTCGACCGGCAGTCCAACGGCCTGATGCATGGCCTGCGCCATGATCGAGCCTTCGAGCGCGAAGAAGATGAAGGTGAACGAGGCGTAGATGAGTGAGGTCAGCGTCGAGCCGAAGTAGCCGAAGCCGGCGCCGCGCGTGACCAGATCCATGTCGAGGCCGTACTTGGCGCAGGCCCGCGCGATCGGCATCCCGGTGAGGAAGATGATCACCGCGGCGGTGAGGATCGAGGCGAGACCGCTGGTGAAGCCATAGGTGAAGACGATCGAAGCGCCGATCGCGAAGTCCGCGAGATAGGCGATGCCGCCGAGCGCGGTGCCCGCGACCATCGAGGGCGACCAGCGGCGGAAGGAGTGCGGCGCATAGCGGAGGGAGTAGTCCTCGCGGCTCTCGTCGGCGGCGAGTTTCGCGTAGCTGCGCCGGGGCGGCGACTGCTGCTCCCCCGGCTCCGGCGTCCTGGTGACAGATGTGGCGGTGTCCGTCATCGGTGACTTCCCGTTCGTCGGTCCGTGTGCGGGTGGCGGGTACGGACGGGAAGGTAGGAGCCGGACATGACAGCCCGTCGCAGCGGGCGATTGCCCGGGCGTTACGGGCGCGGAGAGTGCGTTAACTCGCGGTCACGGAGGTCGGACACACTGTCCGGGTAGCGGTTACCTCCCGGGTCACATCACCGGCCACATCACTGGCCACATCGTCGGCCACATCGCGGGTCGCCTCCGGGCCGCCTCCCGGACCCGCCTCGAGGGTCACTTCACCGGCAGGTGGTATGCGATCCGGTAGCGGTCCGCCGGGACGACCACGTCCGCCGTCTCGACCGCCCGCCCCGAGGCGTAGTACGTCCGCTCGACGACCATCACCACATGGCCTGGTACGCCGCCGAGCGCCAGGAGCTCCTCCGCGAGCCCCGGCCGCGCGCCGACCTCTTCCGCCACGTTGTCCACGACGATGTCGATGGCGGCCATCCGCTCGACCACCCCGCAGCCGCCCAGCGGGCCCTCCTCCGGCAGCATCACCGGTGTACGCCCGGTGACTTCGAGGGGCTCCCAGGAGGTGGAGAGCATCATCGCCTCGCCCGCGTCCCGGAAGACGTAGCGCGTACGCATCACCCGATCGCCGAGCTGGATGCCGAGCCGGGCCGCGATCTCAACGCTCGCCCTCTCCTGCTCGCTGCTGGACTCCCAGGTGCCCCGGGCCCCCTCCTCCGCCTGCTCCTGCCGAAAGGGGTTGGCGCCGGACGGCGGCCGGTAGCCGGAGCGGGAGACAGGGCGCGGGACGGGCCGTTCACGGACATACGTACCGGAGCCGGAGCGGCCCTCGACCAGGCCCTCCGCCATCAGGACCTTGCGCGCCTCGAGAGCGACGGTGTCCGAGACGCCGTACTCCTCGCGGATCCGCGCCTGCGAAGGGAGACGGGTATGCGGCGGCAGCGAGCCGTTGACGATCCTCTCGCGGAGATCGCTCGCAACGCGCAGATAGGCGGGCTGCTCACCGAATGTCACTGGCCACTCCCAACAGGTTGACAGACAGCAACAGCGTGGCAACCCTGGGTTGCCGACCGCAAGCATGGGCCAAAGTTTCACTCGAAGTGATGATTTGCCTTTACGCAGGGGTTAGCCACGGATATGCCCACCATTCCGCGTCCGCACCCTTGACCTCAATGGTCCAGACCAATACGTTCCTGGCCATGCGCCGAAACTGCCGAAGATCCCTTGCCAGGGCGGCCGTTGCCGCCTGCTCCCTCTCGCTCCTCGCCGCCCTCGCACCCAGCGCCTCCGCCTCCGGCTCCGGCTCCGCTCGTGCCTCCAACTCCGCCGACGCCTCCACCCAGGGCGAGCAGCACGCGAGGCCCTCGTACAAACGCGTCGGCTACTTCACCCAATGGGGCGTCTACGGCCGGGACTTCCAGGTCAAGGACATGGATACGAGCGGCCAGGCGGCCAAGCTCACCCACATCAACTACGCCTTCGGCAACGTCAGTTCCGACGGTAGATGCTTCACCGGCAATGTCCCCGGTGAGGCCGACGCCTGGGCCGACTACGCCCGTCCGCTGGACGCCGCCGACTCCGTGGACGGCGTCGCCGACACCGCCGAGCAGCCGCTCGCCGGCAACTTCAACCAGCTGCGCGAGCTCAAGGCCAAGCACCCCGGCCTCAAGGTGCTCATCTCCCTGGGCGGCTGGAGCTGGTCCACCCACTTCTCGGACGCGGCCCGCACCCCCGCCTCCCGCAAGGCCTTCGTCTCCTCCTGCATCGACCTCTACCTCAAGGGCAATCTGCCGGTCGACGGAGCGCGCGGCGGCGCAGGCGCCGCGGCCGGACTCTTCGACGGCGTCGACATCGACTGGGAGTGGCCGGGCTCGGCGGGCGACACGGACACCGTCTTCCGCCCCGAGGACAAACAGAACTTCACCGCCCTGGTACGGGAGTTCAGGACACAGCTGGACGCGTACGGCAGGTCCCTCCAGAAGCGCAGGCACTACGAGCTGAGCGCCTTCGTCCCGACCGCACCCGCCAAGATCGACGCGGGCTTCGAGGTCCGCAGGATCATGCGCGATCTCGACTTCGTCAACCTCCAGGGCTACGACTTCCACGGCTCCTGGGAGTCGACCACCGCCCAGCAGTCCGCGCTCTATGCAAAGAACGACTTCAGCGTGGACCAGACCGTCGACGCCTGGCGCGACCGCGGCGCCCCCGCCCGCAAACTGGTGATGGGCATGCCCTTCTACGGCCAGGGCTGGACGGGAGTGACCGGCGGCGGAGACGGCCTGAACCAGCCCGCCGCGGCGCCCGCACCCGCGACATGGGCGGCCGGCTACGAGGACTACAAGGCCCTCAAGAAGCTCGCCGACTCGGGGACGTACACGCTCCACCGCGACCGGCGGAACGGCCACGCCTGGCTCTTCGACGGCACCACCCTGTGGACGTACGACGACCCGCAGGTGCTGCGCACCAAGACCTCGTACATCCGTGACCGGGGCCTGGGCGGCGCGATGTTCTGGTCCCTGGACGGGGACACGGCCGACGGCGAGCTGATGACCGCCGTCGACCGCGGGCTCTCCTGCCGCTAGCGCGCGGGATTCGGATGAGACCGGTGCCCGGGCTGTCGTCGGCTCAGGAGCCGGTCTCATCCGCCGACGGGATGCCTCCGGACCGCACGGAGCCGTTGAGCTTTCCTTCCGTGACGGCGAAGGCGCAGGTCACCGACCGGTCACCCAGGCGCCAACTGCGTGCGCTCGGCATGTAGTAGTACATCTCCGCGCTGTCCGGCACGGCCGACGCGTCCGCCGCGTAGGCATTGTTGATCTCCGTGCAGCGCTTCTCGGCCACCGGTTCGACCGCCGCCTCGCCGGGCCAGGCGTCGGACTTCTCGAGCTTGAAGGCCCCGGTGACCTCCGCGTCGTGCTCCTTTGCGCAGTCGACGACCCTGACGGTCGCGGTCTCCTGCTCCAACTCGGCGCCGGGGACGTTGAAGCAGTCGCCCTTGTGCAGGTCGAGCGTGCTGCGCGAGCGCGACGCCTCGTCCATGCCCTTCCGGAAGCCGTCCCAGGCGTCGCCGATCCCGCCGGTGGCGAGTGCGACAAGCACCAGGAGCGTGCTGATCGAGGAGAGCACGATGCCCGCGACCGCCATGCCCTTGCCGCGCTCGCCCTTCCTCTTGATCTGCGAGAGGGCTATCAGCCCGAACACCAGGCCGAGCGGCGGCAGACAGCACACGATGCCGAGCACGAGGGAAGCGATGGACAGGCCGTTCACGGACGGTCTGCGGGCGTACTGCGGATACGGCTGCCAGCTTTGGGTGGATGGGTCCACAGGTACGGTGCTCCTCGTCGGGATCATACGAACAGGCGCGCGGATCATACGCGTAGCACGACTGCGGCTGCTGGAGCGGGCGTACGACGCCGTCCCCTGCTCGCCTGATGCCGCAAGGAACGGTGAAGGGGGCGGTCGCCGCGGCGACCGCCCCCTCCCGCTCACTCAGAGACCAGACCTGAGGGAGCTCAGAACTGCAGAGCCCAGGAGTCGATCTTGCCGACGTCCTGCGCCGCGTTGTCACTGACCCGCAGCTTCCAGGTGCCGTTCGCGACCTCCGACGACGCGTTCACCGTGTACGTGGTGATCACGTTGTCCGCGCTGCCGCCGGTCCCGTACGCCTTCAGGTTGTAGACCGTTCCGTCCGGAGCGACCAGGTCGATCTTCAGGTCACCGATGTACGTGTGCTTGATGTCGACCGGCACGCTCAGGTTCGCCGACGCGTTCCCGGTGACCCCGCTGACGGTGACCGGCGACTCGGTGGTGGCGTTGTCGCTGATCGCGTAGTCCGCGGTGTTCTCGAACTTCTTGCCGGGCGGCGGGGTGTCGCCGGTGCCGACGTACAGCAGGCGGTTCGGCGAGCCGGTGCCCGGGCTGCCGACCACGCCGCTCGTGGCGGCGGAGGCCAGGGCCGCGGAGACCTGGGCCGGGGTCGCCGTCTTGTTGCCCGCCAGGTAGAGCGCGGCCGCGCCGGTGACGTGCGGCGTCGCCATCGAGGTGCCCGAGATGGTGTTGGTCGCGGTGTCGCTGGTGTTCCAGGCCGAGGTGATCGACGAGCCCGGCGCGAAGATGTCCAGCGCGCTGCCGTAGTTGGAGAAGCTGGAGCGGGCGTCGGTGCTGGTCGTGGAGCCGACGGTGATGGCCTCGGCCACGCGCGCGGGCGAGTAGTTGGAGGCGTTCGCTCCGTCGTTGCCCGCCGCGACCGCGTAGGTGACGCCGGAGGCGATGGAGTTGCGCACCGCGGTGTCGAGGGCGGTGTCGATGCCGCCGCCCAGGCTCATATTGGCGACGGCCGGCTTGACGGCGTTCTGCGTCACCCAGTCGATGCCGGCGACGACCTGCGCGGTCGTGCCCGAGCCCGAGTTGTCGAGCACACGGACGCCGACGACCTTGGCCTTCTTGGCCACGCCGTACGAGGATCCGGCGACATTGGCGGCGACATGCGTGCCGTGGCCGTTGCCGTCCTGCGCGGTGTTGTCGTTGTCGATGGCGTCATAGCCGTACGACGCCCGGCCGCCGAAGTCGCTGTGCGTGATCCGTACACCGGTGTCGATGATGTACGCCGTCACGCCCTCGCCCGCGGTGTCCGGGTAGGTGTAACTCTGGTTCAGCGGGAGGGCCTTCTGATCGATCCGGTCCAGGCCCCAGGACGGCGGGCTGGGCTGGGTGCCGGTCGCCTTGAAGACGCGGTTCTGCACCACGGACTCAACTGCCGGGTCCGCGGCGAACTTCTTGGCCTGCGCCTCGGACAGCTCGACGGCGTAGCCGTTCAGCGCGGCGTCGTACGTCTTCTTGATCTTCGCGCCGTACTCCTGCGCAAGCGCCTTGCCCGCCTTGGAGCCTGCGTCGGGCGCGGACTCGTCGAGGGTGACGATGTAGCTGCCCGCGATGGCTCCGGGAGCGCCGGCGTTCTGGATAACGCCTTCCGGAGCCGCCTCGACCGCGATGGCGGGGAGAGCGGACGCCGTGCCGAGCGCGAGCGCGGCGACGGCTATGGCGCTTGCCGCAGCGAGTCTTCGCCGCGAGTTACGCATCACAGACATGTGAGGGGTCCTCCTCATTGGTGGTGCGCTGCTGTGGGGGTTTGCGACAGGAGCATGACAACGAATCGCAGCTGAATCCGCAGTGTCCTCGTCTCGCCTGCCGAGCGAAAGATTGGCGGATCCATAGGAATCCCACAA
This sequence comes from Streptomyces sp. NPDC002730, assembly GCF_042888805.1. NCBI lineage: Bacteria > Bacillati > Actinomycetota > Actinomycetes > Kitasatosporales > Streptomycetaceae > Streptomyces > Streptomyces sp. NPDC002730. Next base: position 711,539 of record NZ_JBIAQG010000001.1, on the reverse strand, counting down.
GACTCAGGAGGGCGACTTAGCACATGCGCCACACAACTGTCATGCTGACGAATCATGACCTCGTATCACTGCCCCGACTGCGATACCGTCTCCCCCGTCGATGCGGCCGACTGGTGCTGCCCCGACTGCCGCGGCCCGTGGGACCTGGACTTCACCGCCTCGCCCGTCGACCTCAACTCCCTTCCGGGCCGGGTCAATTCACTGTGGCGGTACGAGGAGGCGCTGCCGCTCTCCGCGCCCGCCGCCACCTCACTCGGCGAGGGCCGCACCCCGCTCGTCCCGCTCACCGCCACCGTCTCCGCCAAGCTCGACTTCCTGATGCCGACGCTCTCCTTCAAGGACCGCGGCGCGGTGATGCTGGCGGAGCTCGCCCGGGGTCTCACTCCCCGGCGCGTGATCGCCGACAGCAGCGGTAACGCGGGCACGGCTGTCGCCGCGTACTGCGCACGGGCGGGTCTCGACTGCACGGTGTACGTCCCCGAGGCCACCTCCGCCAAGAAGGTGGAGCAGATCCGGGCGCACGGCGCGCACCTCGAACTCGTCCCGGGCGACCGCGAAGCCACCGCCGTGGCCGCCCGCGCCGCCGCCGACGCACCCGGCACCTTCTACGCGAGCCACGTCTACAACCCGTACTTCCTGCACGGCACGAAGACCTATGTCTACGAGCTGTGGGAGGAGCTCGGCGGCCGGCTCCCCGAGGCGATCGTCGTCCCCGTCGGCAACGGCACACTCCTCCTCGGCGCGTCCCTCGCCCTCGCCGAACTCCACACGCACGGCCTGATCTCCGAGCGCCCCGCCCTGATCGCCGTCCAGGCCGAGGCCGTCTCCCCGCTGGCAGCGGCCTTCCACGCCGGCGCCGAAGAACTCCTCCACGAGAACGTGGAGTTCAGGCCCACGCTCGCCGAGGGCATCGCCATCCCGCGTCCGCCGCGCGCCCGCCAGATCCTGCGGGCCGTGCGGGAATCCGGCGGGACCTTCCTCACGGTGACGGAGGATCAGATCCGGGCCGCGCAGCTCGATCTGGCCGCCCGCGGTCTCTTCGTCGAGTCGACCGGGGTGGCCTGCTGGGCCGCCGCGGGCGGCTGGACCGACCGCACCGCCGTCGTCCCGCTCTGCGGCGCGGGCCTCAAGACCGGCCTCGCGCCAGGTCAGTCCGTCCAGTAGGTGTCGTGCTTGATGAAGAACTCCGCCCGGTCCTGTGGCGACCACTCGGTGGCGACCTCGGCGACCTTCTCGAAGTACTCCTCGCGCGGCGCGCCGGGCGTGAACAGCAGCAGCATCGAGGCGAGCGCGTCCGAGTCGTTGCGGAAGGCGTGCAGCCCGCCCTGCGGCACATAGAGGAAGTCACCTGCCGTTCCGTCGATCCAGCTGTCGCCGTTGTAGAGCCGGACCGTCCCCTCGATGATGAAGAACGACTCCGAGATCGACTTGTGGAAGTGCGTCTTCGGGCCGCCCGCCTTCGGGGCCATGTCCATCCGGTAGAGCCCGAACTCCCCGCCGGTTGACCGGGTGGTGGCCAGATAGTGCGTACGGCTCCCGTTCCTCGACTGCAGATCCGCGGGCGTGTCCGCCGGCCGGAACTCCGCGGTGATCTCGCCCTTGCCGTCCAGGTACTTCGGGTCCGGGTACGACATGCCGCTCTCCCTCTCCTCGCTGCCGGCCGTTCGCTGCCGGCCGTTCACCCCGCGCGTCCTGCGCCGCTCGGCCCGGCCCGGCCCGGCCCGGCCGCACATACGGCCCTCGGACGAGCCTCTCGCGCAAGCCACACTTGCCTGACCATCCTGCCTGGTCACACCTCACAGCCATATTCGTACGGCGTGGCCGGTTCCATGCGCCGTGCGGTTGGATGAGCGCGTGACCGTACACGATGTTGCCCGGCAGCTGCCCGGGATATCCGCCGTCCGCGACCTGTGCCGTTCGATGGCGATGCTGGAGGCGATCCTGAGCCCCGAATGGGCCGACCGGTTCTACTCGTTCGACGCGCACTGGTCCGCGTCGGAGGAAATGGCCTCGATGCGGAACGGCTCCGGGGACGAGTACTCCATCGTCTTCTCGGCGGCAGGCGCTTACGTCCGCGGCTTCGCCCACGAGTCCCCGATGAGCCCGTACGCCTACGACGGCCCCTGGCCGGGCGTGCTCGACGAGGTGCCTGAGGTCTTCCGGCCGTGCGTGCAGGAGCCGGCGTTCTCGGACGAGGACGGTATGCCGGCAGTGACCGTCTGCCTGTGGCGCGAGGCCGCGGACGACGGGTGGCGGTCGGGGACGATCGAGTTCCCGGAGGGCTACGAAGACCCGGACGGCGCGCGGGAGTTGTTCTCCGTCCTGGCCGCGGGGACGGCCGAGGCGTATCAGCGGTTCGCCGAGGACTACTACGAGGCGCCGGTCGATCTGGCGGCCGTACGCCATGTGTACGCGCTGCGTCCGCTGACGTCCGAGGTGATCTCGGCGCTGAATCCAAGGCTGAGCCCGGCCCTCGCACCGGCCGATCTCGCCGAGGACATCGCGTCCATCGGCTATCCACAGGCACTGCCCTCGAGCTGATCCGACGGGCAGAGGATTCAGTCGGCGGGCAGGGCTCCGCGGCCGGTCGGCGAGTGCGCACCCTTGCGTGCCGGCTCGCCGCAGTGCGCGCAGATGACCACCGGATCGAGGGTCTCGCCGCACGAGTGCTGCCAGGTCACCGGCGGATCCTCGGGGTTGAGATGCCGGTCGCCCCACTTCATGAGCGTGAGGAGTACGTCGCCGAGCTCCTGGCCGGCGGGGGTCAGGTGGTACTCGTAGCGCGGCGGGTGTGCGTTGTACTGCTCGCGCCGGACGGCGCCCGCCGCCTCCAGCTTGCGCAGCCGGGCCGTGAGGATGTCGCGGGACGCCCCGGTGTTGCGGACGATCTGATCGAAGCGGCGGACGCCATGGCTGAGTTCGCGTACGGCGAGCAGCGTCCAGCGCTCGCCGACCAGGTCGAGCGCGTCGGCGATGGAGCACTCTCTGGGATGGATGCTCTTCGACATGCGGCTCATCCTAGAACGGTAAGTTGCGTATTCAATCGTTCCGGACAAGAGCGCGGCCACCGCCGCCATCGCTGTCAGAGGCGCTCGATGATCGTGGCGTTGGCCAGCCCTCCCGCCTCGCACATCGTCTGCAGCCCGTACCGCCCGCCGCGGTCCTCCAGGTTGTGCAGCAGGGTCGTCATGATGCGCGCCCCGCTGCCGCCGAGCGGATGGCCGATGGAGATCGCGCCGCCGCGCACATTGAGCCGGTCCGCCTCGACGCCGGTCTCCCGCTGCCAGGCGAGCACCACCGACGCGAACGCCTCGTTCACCTCGTACAGATCGATGTCGCCAGTGGTCAGCCCGGCCCTGGCCAGTACCTTCTCGGTGGCCGGCATGATCGCCGTGAGCATCAGCAGCGGATCGTCCCCGGCAACCGCGAACGAGTGGAACCGCGCGCGTGGCCGCAGCCCGAGCCGCTCCGCCACATCGGCACCCATGATCAGCAGTGCCGCCGCGCCGTCGTTGACCGGCGAGCTGTTGCCCGCCGTGACGCGCCAGCCGATCTCGGGGAACCGCTCTTCCATGGCCGGGTCGTAGTACGCGGGCTTGAGCCCCGCGAGCGCCTCGGTCGATGTGCCGGGCCGTACGTTCTCGTCCCGCTGCCCGGTCCAGGCGACCTCCCGGTCGAACTCCCCGCGCTCCCAGGCACCCGCGGCACGCCGGTGCGACTCCAGCGCAAAGGCGTCCAGCTCCTCCCGCGAGATCTTCCAGCGCGCCGCGATCAGCTCCGCGCTGATCCCCTGGCCGACCAGCCCCTGCGGATACCGCTCGCCGAGCCGCCGCCCGAACGGGTCGCTGCCCGGCAGCACATTGGACCCCATCGGCACCCGGGACATCGACTCGACGCCGCAGGCGATCGCGATGTCGTAGGCCCCGCTGATCACACCCTGCGCCGCGATGTGCGCGGCCTGCTGGGACGAGCCGCACTGCCGGTCCACGGTCATGCCCGGCACGCTCTCGGGGAAGCCGGCGGCCAGCACCGCATGGCGGGTGATGTTGAGCGACTGGTCCCCGACCTGGGTCACGCAGCCGCCGATGACGTCGTCGACGAGTACGGGATCGATCCCGCCCCGCTCGACGAGCGCCGCGAGTGTGCGGGCGAGCAGATCCACGGGGCGCTCGTCGTGCAGCACTCCTCCCGGCTTGCCCTTACCTATGGGCGTACGAACCGCCTCGACGATCACCGCGTCCCGCATCACGACAGCCTCCCCAGTTCCGACGTCAGTCTGATTTTCAAACTGACTGAATCAACCGTGCCGCGCGAGGAGAGAGTTGTCAATTCCAACTGAGGATTGTTGTCGTCGCCGTACGGCTGTTCAGCGACTGCGCAGAGCGCCCGCCGTGCTGCCCGTCCGCTCACGCAGCAGGATCCGCAGGGTGTTCGCGTGCTCGTAGCCGACCTTGCGGGCGATGGAGTCCAGGGACATGTCGGTCGTCCGCAGCAGGTGCGAGGCCTGTTCGACCCTCAGGTCCTGAACGAAGCGCACGGGAGACGTGCCGAGTACGCGGCGTACGGTCCGCTGGAGGGTGCGTTCGCTCACCCCCACCGAACGCGCCGCCGCACTGACGCTGATCGGCTCCTCCAGATGCAGCCTGGCCCAGCGCTCGAAGGCGGCGACGACCGGATCGCTCTGGGCGAGCGCGCTCGGGATGGTGTACGCCGACTGGGACGGCCGTTCGTCGACGACCAGATAGCGGGCGACAAGATCGGCCAGCGCCGGGCTGCTCATCCGGACGACCGCCAGCGCGAGGTCGACGTGCCCGAAGGCCGCACCGGCCGTCGTCACGCCGTCCGACGCGGTCACCATCCGGGTCTCGTCGACGGTGACCGCCGGATAACGCTTCCGGAAGACCGGCGCCAGCCACCAGCTGGTGGTCGCCTTCCGCCCGTCGAGCACCCCCGCCTCGGCCAGCAGAAAGGTGCCCGTACAGGCCGAGGCGACGGGTGTGCCGCGCCCGCGCGCATCGGCCACGAGACTCCGTACGGCTGCCGATGCGGGTCCCGAGACATGAGCGAGAAGCGCGTCGGGCCGCCGCTCGGCGAGGGCCGGCACGATCAGCAGGTCCGCCCGCTCGGCCCCGGCCGCCGGCTCGGTGGTGACGAGGTGGCCCGCGCCGGTGCGGACCCGGCGGCGGAAACCGACGGTCCTCACCCGCCAGGCGGGCGGCGGCAGGGGAAGCTCGTCCCGCATCGCGTTGGCCCCGTCGAGCACATCGAGGATCGCCGAGAGCCCTGAGTCGAATACGCCGTCGTACGCCAGCACTGCCACATCCATGGCGGAAACGGTATCGGACACGCCGTTTGCGCCACTGGAAGAGCCGTGTTCGCGGCCATAGCTTTGCGGACGTCCCGCTTGATCGGGACGCCAACGACGACGTACGGAGTGACACGCGATGAACATCGGACTGCTGGCCAGGATCGAAGCCAAGCCGGAGTACGCCGACGAGGTCGAGGCCCTGTTGCGCGGGGCGCTGCAGCTCGCCCGCGAAGAGGAGCACACGGTCACCTGGTTCGCGTTCCGGGAGAGCGCGACGGTCTTCGGGGTCTTCGACACGTTCGAGAACGAGGAGGGACGGGCCGGCCATCTGCAGGGCCGGATCGCCGCGGCGCTGATGGAGGCGGCGGAGACGATGCTGAGCTCGGCCCCTGACATCCGCCCTGTGGACCTGCTGGCAGCCAAGCTCCCCTGACCGCAACGCACGGTGCCCGCGGACCACGTGATGCGCGGCCCGCGGGCACCTTGCCCACACCAACACCGAGGAGACCGAGGATGACCCGGCCCACCAGCCCACCGTCCGCAGACGCCGCTGCCGCGCGCCACTCACGTACCCACACCTGGGCACCGCCGACGAGCTACGCCGACGCCGGCCCGCACTCAGGCCTCGAACTGCTCCGGCGCAGCCTCGATGGCCACTACCCGCAAGCGCCGATCTGCGGGACTCTCGGCTTCCGTCTCGTGGAGGCCGACGAGGGCCGCGCCGTCTTCGAGGGCGAGCCCGGGGAGCACCTGCTCAACCCGATGGGCAGCGTCCACGGCGGTTTTCTGGCCACACTGCTCGACTCGGCCCTCGGCAGCGCGGTCATGACGACGCTGCCGCCCGGCCGCGCGTACACCACCATCCAGCTCGGGGTGAATCTTGTGCGCCCGGTGTTCGCCGACACGCAGACCCTGCGCTGTGAAGGCACTGTCATCCACGTCGGCCGTACGACGGCGACCGCCGAGGCACGGGTGGTCGGCGCCATCGACGCCAAGTTGTACGCGCATGCCACCACGACCTGCGCGGTCTTCACCTGGCGGGACACGGCCTGAACCCGGAGGATCCAGCACATGAAGCGGACGACGGTCGTCAACCTCAAGGGCCATCGCGACGACCCCGACTACGCGGACGTCGTGTACGTGGGCCGCGCCATGCACCGCGGCGGCTGGCACCTCGACGGCTCCCCCCTGGCGAGCCCGTTCCGCCCCGGCCCCGACGGCACCCGCCAAGAGGTCCTCGAGAAGTACCGCATCCACCTGCTGTCCCGCCCGGACCTCCTCGCGCTCCTCCCCGCCCTGCGCGGCCACAGACTCGGCTGCTGGTGCGCACCGGAACGCTGCCACGCCGAGGTCATCGCGGAACTGGCGGACGAGACCGGCGGCCCCTAGAAACGCGAAGCATTCCAAACAGCCTGCCGCCGAGGTGGACAGCCCCCGTTCTGTGGGCCGTCGGTGGCAAAGCAGCCCACGCCCCCTTGCGCCTGCCGTCGGACTCCCACACCGCGCTGAACAATCGCCCTGGTCAAGACGTAGGGACGCGTCTCAGTGGACTGAGGGGAACGACCGATGGACAGAGCGGGACATCCGGATCGCAGAGCTCTGCTCGCCGGCGGACTTGGGGTCGCCACGGTCACGCTTGCGGGGTGCTCGTCGACGAGCGCCGCTCCGTCGGCGACCAGCGCTTCGCCGGAAGCGCGGCCGGCCACGCCCGCCGCGGCATTCGCGAGACTGATGGACGGCAACAAGCGCTGGGTGAGCGGAGATCTTCGACACCCCGACCGGGATCCGAACCGGCGCCAGTTCGTATCCGAGAAGCAGAAACCCTTCGGGGCGATCCTCTCGTGCATCGACTCCCGGGTGCCGCCTGAACTGCTCTTCGACACCGGGCTGGGCGACCTTTACGTGATGCGCACGGGCGGGGAGGCGGTCGGCCCGGTGGTCACGGGTTCCGTGGAGTACGGGCCCATGACGAGTGGCACTCCGCTCATCGTGGTCCTCGGGCATCAGCGCTGCGGCGCCGTCGAGGCGGCGTACAAGTCCATCCGTGACGGCAAACCGCTGCCCGGCAACCTGGAGGCGATCGCCAAGGCTCTGCGGCCGGCGTACGAGCAGACAGTCCGGGAAGGCGGTGCCGACCCGGTCGAGACCATGGCCCGTGCCCAGGTCAAGCTGACCGCGGACGACCTGCGCTCCAACCAGGATCTGGCCCCACTCGTGGGAAAGGGCGCCCTTGCCGTGGTCGGCGCCTACTACTCGCTCGACACCGGCAAGGTGGAAGTCCTGACCGGCGCGCCTTCCTGACCGGTCGGACGAGACGGACGTGCGTTGTCAGGTGGTCAGCACGGGAATGCGGAAAGGGCCGGGCTCAACGGAGCCCGACCCTTTCCGACCGATCACACGTTGAAGCGGAACTCCACCACGTCGCCGTCCTGCATCACGTAGTCCTTGCCCTCCATACGCGCCTTGCCCTTCGCGCGGGACTCCGCCACCGAGCCCGTCTCGACCAGGTCCTCGAAGGAGATGACCTCGGCCTTGATGAAGCCCTTCTGGAAGTCGGTGTGGATCACACCGGCCGCCTCGGGAGCCGTCGCGCCCTTCTTGATCGTCCAGGCGCGGGTCTCCTTCGGGCCCGCCGTCAGATACGTCTGCAGGCCGAGCGTGTCGAAGCCGACGCGGCCCAGCACCGCCAGGCCCGGCTCCTCCTGGCCCATCGACTGGAGGAGCTCCAGCGCCTCGTCGTCGTCGAGCTCGATCAGCTCGGACTCGATCTTGGCGTTGAGGAAGATCGCCTCGGCCGGGGCGACCAGCGCGCGCTGCTCGTTCTTGAAGTCCTCGTCGACCAGCTCGTCCTCGTCCACGTTGAAGACGTAGAGGAACGGCTTGGTGGTGAGGAGGTGCAGCTCGTGCAGGAGGCGGCCCTTCTCCGTGCCCGCCGTGATGCCCGCGGCGAAGAGCGTCGTGCCCGCCTCGAGGAGCTTCTGCGCCTCCTCGACCGCCGCCAGGACAGCGACCTTCTCCTTCTGGAGGCGGGACTCCTTCGTCAGACGCGGCACAGCCTTCTCGACGGACTGCAGGTCGGCGAGGATCAGCTCGGTATTGATCGTCTCGATGTCGTCCTTCGGCGAGACCTTGCCGTCGACGTGCACGACGTTCTCGTCCTTGAAGGCGCGGATGACCTGGCAGATCGCGTCGGACTCACGGATGTTCGCCAGGAACTTGTTGCCCAGGCCCTCTCCCTCGCTCGCACCGCGCACGATGCCGGCGATGTCGACGAAGTCGACCGTTGCCGGGAGGATCCGCTGCGAGCCGAAGATCTCGGCGAGCTTGGCAAGGCGGGCGTCCGGGACGCCGACGACGCCGACGTTCGGCTCGATCGTGGCGAACGGGTAGTTGGCCGCCAGCACGTCGTTCTTGGTCAGGGCGTTGAACAGGGTCGACTTGCCGACATTCGGCAGACCGACGATTCCGATCGTGAGCGACACGTTGGCGACTTCCTGGAGTAAGGACTGGCAGATGGCCGTACGGCCCGGAGGCGGGCCGATTCCCCAGTTTACGGGCGGGTCGAGCCGGGCAGCGACGGCAGTCGGGAGTCGAACTCAACGCCAAGGTCGGCCAAAGGGCGTGTCCCGTGCCTGATTCCTCCCACATCGCGACCTACGTTGTCCGGGTGGAGCAGCACAGGACAGGTCACCCTCAGCGCCGACAGCGCCCGCAGGCCCCTCTTTCCCAGCAAGCCCCTCTCTCCCCGCAGGGCGCGCTCGCCGAGGGCGCCCCCGCCGTGTACCGGGTGGCGGCACGGCCCGCGCGGCCCGTGCCTCCGGTTGTGCTCGCGCTGCGCAGACTGCCCAAGCCCCGGTTGACCGGGCTCGGCGGCGGGCTGTTCGCCGCCGCGACGATGTTCGCGCTCGGGTTTCTGGACTGGCTGCTCTTCGACGGCTCCGCCGTGGTGTTCGGGCTGCTGTTCCTGCCCGTCAGCGCGCTGACCGCGCTCTGGGTGCGGGAGGCCGACCTGGTCACCGCTCCGATCAGCGTGCCGATCGCCTTCGCCGTCGGCATCGTGCCGATCTCCGGCGGAACCGGGGGCTTCGGCGGGCAGACGATGGCCCTGGTCACCGCACTCGCGGTGCACGCCGGCTGGCTGTACGGCGGCACGCTGGTAGCCGGGCTCATCACCTGCGTACGGAAGGTGCGGATGATGGGGCGCCGACAGCGGCGCGGGCGGCCGGGCGGCGGCCCCGTCCGGCGCGGCTGAGCCGCGAGGACGAGGTGTACGAGGTGCGCACGGCTCCCGCTCGTACCGGCTGAGGCGCGAGGACGGGCGTGCCTGCGCGCCCGTACCGGCTGAGGCCCCCCGCCCCGCTACCTGCCCGCCGCCGCCATCGCCGCGCCCACGATCCCCGCATTGTTCTGCAGTTCCGCCGGGACGATCTCCGCCCTGATGCCCTCGATCAGCGGCACGAACTTGTCCGCCTTACGGCTCACACCGCCGCCGATGATGTACAGCTCCGGCGAGAACAGCATCTCCACATGGGCCAGATACTTCTGTACCCGGTGCGCCCAGCGCTGCCAGCTCAGGCCCTCGTCCTCCTTGACCTTCGTGGAGGCGTGCTTCTCGGCGTCGTGGCCGTGCAGCTCGAGGTGGCCCAGTTCGGTGTTCGGGACCAGCCGGCCGTCGATGAAGACCGCGCTGCCGATGCCCGTACCGAAGGTCAGCAGAATCACCGTCCCCTTGCGGCCACGGCCCGCCCCGAACGTCATCTCCGCGACGCCCGCCGCGTCCGCGTCGTTCAGGATCGTCACCGGCAGGCCACCGAGGCGCTCGCCGAGCAGCTTCGAGGCGTCCACGTCGACCCAGCCCTTGTCCACATTGGCCGCAGTACGGGTGACGCCGCTCGTGACGACGCCGGGGAAGGTGATGCCTACCGGGCCCGACCAGCCGAAATTCGCGACCACCTCGGCGACGCCTTCCGCCACGGCTGCGGGCGTCGATGGGTGTGGGGTCAGGACTTTGTGGCGCTCCTGCGCCAGGTCGCCGCGCTCAAGGTCCACAGGTGCGCCCTTGATGCCGGATCCGCCGATGTCCACTCCGAACACGTTCATGGACACAACGTTACGGGCAGCGGCTGACGGTCACTTGTCGGACTGCTGATCGGGCCGCTGATCGGGATGCTGCTCGGACTACTTTCCCGACAGCTCTGCCGCCTCCGCGCGCAGATCGCGGCGGAGCTCCTTCGGCAGCGAGAAGGTGATGGACTCCTCGGCCGCCTTGACGATCTCGACATCCTCGAAACCGCGCTGCGACAGCCACTCCAGTACGCCCTCGACCAGGACCTCGGGCACCGACGCACCGGAAGTGACGCCGACCGTCGAGACGCCGTCCAGCCAGGCCTCTTCGATCTCCGAGGCGTAGTCCACCAGATGCGCGTCGCGCGCGCCCGCGCCCAGCGCGACCTCGACCAGCCGGACGGAGTTCGAGGAGTTCTTGGAGCCGACGACGATGACCAGGTCCGCCTCGGCGCCCATCTGCTTGACCGCGATCTGGCGGTTCTGCGTGGCGTAGCAGATGTCGTCGCTCGGCGGGGAGATCAGCTGCGGGAACTTCGTCTTGAGTGCGTCGACCGTCTCCATCGTCTCGTCGACCGAAAGCGTGGTCTGGGAGAGCCAGACGACCTTCGACTCGTCCCGTACGGAGACGTTCGCGACATCCTCGGGGCCGTCCACGAGCGTGATGTGTTCGGGGGCCTCGCCGGACGTACCGATGACTTCCTCGTGGCCGTCGTGCCCGATCAGCAGGATGTCGTAGTCCTCGTTGGCGAACCGGACGGCTTCCTTGTGGACCTTGGTCACCAGCGGGCAGGTCGCGTCGATGGTCGCGAGCTTGCGCTCGGCGGCCTCCTCGTGGACGACCGGGGCCACGCCGTGCGCCGAGAACATGACGATCGACCCCTCGGGGACCTCCGCCGTCTCCTCGACGAAGATCGCACCCTTCTTCTCAAGGGTCTGTACGACGTACTTGTTGTGGACGATCTCGTGGCGGACGTAGATCGGCGACCCGTACTGCTCCAGGGCCTTCTCCACGGCGATCACGGCACGGTCCACGCCCGCGCAGTAGCCACGGGGAGCGGCGAGCAGGACGCGTCGGGCAGGAGTCGTAGCAGTCATGCCCCCCATCGTAAGGCCGCGTCGAGAAGGCCAGAGATCACCCTCAGGGGGAAGACTGAGGCGGGACGCGAGCGACGGAGGGACGCGATGGCGGCAGCTGAAGGGTCCGACACGGGGGACGGCACCGACGGCGGGCTGCGGCGCACGCTCGGATTCCGGGATCTCCTCGTCTACGGTCTGCTCTTCATCGCACCCATGGCTCCGGTCGGCGTGTTCGGCACGCTCGACGCGAAGTCGCACGGGGCCGTGGCGCTCGTCTATGTGGTCGCGACGATCGCCATGGCGTTCACCGCCTTCAGTTACGCGCTGATGGTGCGGGTCGCACCGCAGGCCGGCTCGGTCTACACGTATGCGCGCAAGGGGCTGGGCGATGCGCCGGGGTTCATCGCCGGGTGGATGGCGATGCTCGACTATCTGCTGATCCCGGCCGTCGCGTATCTCTTCTCCGGGATCGCGATGGAGACGCTGGTCCCGGAGGTGGACCGGTGGGTGTGGACCGGGATCGCCGTGGTGGTCACCACGCTGCTGAATCTGTGGGGCGTACGGGCCGCGGCCCGGGTCGGTTTCGCGGTGCTGGCGATGGAGATCGTGGTGCTGCTGGTGTTCATGGTGTCGGCCGTCGTGACGCTCGGGCAGGACGGGGCGCGGCGCGACTGGCTGTCGCCGCTGACCGGTGACGCGGGCTTCTCGATGACGGCGGTGTTCAGCGCGGTGTCGGTGGCGGTGCTGTCGTATCTCGGCTTCGACGCGATCGCCTCGTTCGCGGAGGAGGTGACGGGCGGCTCGCGGAAGGTGGCCAGGGCGGTGCTGTTCTGTCTGGCGCTGGCGGGTGGGCTGTTCGTGGCGCAGACGTATCTGGTGGCGCTGCTTGAGCCGCTGTCGTCGGCGGAGCTGGCGGCCGAGCCGGTCAAACAGGGGTCGGCCTTCTACGACGCGGTGGACGCCTCGGTCGGGGGCTGGCTGCACGACCTGGTCGCGGCGAGCAAGGCGATCGGGGCGGCGTTCGCGGCACTGGCCGGGCAGGCGGCGGCGGGCCGGCTGCTCTTCGCGATGGCGCGGGACCGTCGGCTGCCGCGCGTGCTTTCGCGTACGGATTCGGGTGTGCCACGGCTTGCGCTGCTGCTGGCCGCGGCCGTGACGATGGTGGCCGCGGTGTGGGCGGCGCGGCGCGGCGACGGTCTGGATCATCTGGTGTCGGTGGTCGACATCGGCGCCTTGACCGCCTTCACGCTGCTGCACGCGTCGGTGATCGGCTGGTTCGTGGTGAAGCGGAGTGATGGCACCCCCGACTGGTTTCGGCATCTGGTGATGCCGGCGCTGGGCGCGGCGGTGACGATCGCGGTGATCGTGGCGGCGGCCGGGTCGGCGCAGGTGGTGGGTGTGCTGTGGCTGGGGGTGGGGCTGATCGTGCTCGCGGTGCAGTGGGAGCGGCACGGTTACTCGGCGTAGGTCACGCTGAGGGACGTTGTCGTACGCGGCCGATACGCTCGCCCGTATGGCTCTCAACACGTCCGCGGAAGCGCCGCTGCCGGTCGGCGAGGTGTCACGGCTCATCGGTGGGTGGATCGACCGGCTCGGGGCGGTCTGGGTGGAGGGGCAGATCACCCAGCTGTCGCGGCGGCCGGGCGCCGGGGTCGTCTTCATGACGCTGCGCGACCCCTCGTACGACATCTCGGTGGGTGTCACCTGCTTCCGGCAGGTCTTCGACGCGGTCGCGGATGTGGTGGCGGAGGGTGCGCGGGTCGTGGTGCACGCCAAGCCGGAGTGGTACGCGCCGCGGGGGCAGCTGTCACTGCGGGCCGTGGAGATAAGGCCGGTGGGCATCGGTGAACTGCTCGCCCGGCTCGAGCAGCTGAAGCGGACGCTGGGCGCGGAGGGGCTGTTCGCCGTCGAGCGGAAGAAGGCGCTGCCGTTCCTGCCGCACCGGGTGGGGCTGGTGTGCGGGCGTGCGTCCGCTGCCGAACGCGACGTCCTGGAGAACGCCCGGCGGCGGTGGCCGGCCGTCCGCTTCGAGGTGCGCAATGTGGCGGTGCAGGGCGTGCACGCGGTGGCCCAGGTCGTCCAGGCGGTGAAGGAGTTGGACACGCTCCCGGACGTGGACGTGATCATTGTGGCGCGCGGCGGCGGCAGCGTGGAGGATCTGCTGCCGTTCTCGGACGAGCAGCTGGTGCGTGCGGTGTCCGAGTGCCGTACGCCGGTGGTGTCGGCGATCGGGCACGAGCCGGACGCGCCACTGCTCGACCTGGTGGCCGATCTGCGGGCGTCGACGCCGACGGACGCGGCGAAGAAGGTCGTCCCTGACGTCGGCGAGGAGCTGGACCGGGTGCGGCAGCTGCGGGACCGTGCGCTGCGCACCGTCCGGGGGCTGCTGGACCGGGAGGAGCGGGGTCTTGCCCATGCGCTGGCCCGGCCGTCGATGGAGCACCCGCACCGGATGGTGGACGAACGCGAGGCGGAGGCCGACGCGCTGGTCGCGCGCAGTCGGCGGGTGCTGGGCCATCTGCTGGACCGGGCGGACTCGGAGCTGGCGCACACCCGGGCGCGGGTGGTCTCGCTGTCCCCGGCGGCGACACTGGAGCGGGGGTACGCGGTGCTGCAGCGGGCGGACGGATCGGTGGTCCGCTCGCCGGAGGAGGTCGCGGTGGGTGACGAGCTGCGGGCGCGGGTCTCGGAGGGCGAGTTCGCCGTACGGGTCGCGGAGTGAGCGGCCGGCGCGTCGTGAACAGGTGAACCGTGAGCAGGTGAGCGTCGTTGTCCTACCTCACACATAGGGTGGATCGCATGGCTGCCAAGACGGACGAGGCCGCGCTCGGTTACGAGCAGGCGCGGGACGAGCTGATCGAGGTCGTACGCCGCCTGGAGGCGGGCGGCACGACGCTCGAGGAGTCGCTGGCTCTGTGGGAGCGCGGCGAGGAGCTGGCAAAGGTCTGCCGCCACTGGCTGGAGGGCGCCCGCGCGCGGCTCGACGCGGCGCTTTCCGAGGGGAAGGGCGAGGGCACGAGTCAGGGCGAGGCCGCCGAGGCCGCCGAAGACTGAGCAGGTCCCGGGGTACTCCGGGTGTGAGTCGGGTCACCATGGGCATGTAGTTGAAATTTAATCCACCGGGGTGCGGTTGGAGCCGTCGTAAAGATCCTCTGCACGCCCCCGGAAGGTACGCCAGCATGACCCTCGCCCTTGACTCCGCCGCCCAGGACCTCCTCTTCCGTGAGGCCCGCACCGCCAACACGTTCACCGACGAGCCGGTGACCGAGGAGCAGGTCCAGGCGATCTACGACCTGGTCAAATTCGGCCCGACCGCCTTCAACCAGAGCCCGCTGCGCGTTGTCCTGGTCCGCTCCGACGAGGCCCGTGAGCGTCTGGTCAAGCACATGGCCGAGGGCAACCAGCCGAAGACCGCCGCCGCCCCGCTGGTCGCGATCCTCGCCGCCGACAACGAGTTCCACGAGGAGCTCCCGACCCTGTTCCCGCACTTCCCGCAGGCCAAGGACATGTTCTTCGCCGAGCGCCCGGCCCGTGAGCAGGCCGCCGCCCTCAACGCCGCGCTGCAGGCCGCGTACTTCATTGTCGGCGTCCGCGCCGCCGGCCTGGCCGCGGGCCCGATGACCGGCTTCGACTTCGCCGGCGTCCAGAAGGAGTTCCTGGACGGCGACCACACCCCGCTGATGATCGTCAACATCGGCAAGCCCGGCGAGGACGCCTCGTTCCCGCGCTCGCCGCGGCTGTCCTACGACGAGGTCGTCACCACCGTCTGATCCCCCGCACAAGCAGAAGGCCGCCGCACCCGCTCCGGGGTGCGGCGGCCTTTTCCAACAACGAGATCAGGACTTCTTCGACTCCAGCGCGGCGGCCATCTCCGCCAGCCGCTCCGGCGACGCCGTACCCGTGATCACGGTCGTCGAGCCCTTGTCCTCGCGCACCAGCGCGTCGTACTTCGCGCCCTCCCAGCGCTGCCAGGCCACGCCGCCCACCTGCTGCGTCTTCCCGGTCTCCCGGGCTTGCTGGCTGACCGTCGGGATGAACTTGCCGGCCGGCGCCGTGGACTGCTCGACGGCGATGTATTCGCCGTCCGGGTCCAGGAAGCCGAGGTGCCAGGCGTCCGCATCGGCGCGCTTGTACGAGACCGATGTCGGCTTCCACTCCTTCGCCAGTCCCTCGGGTGCCGCCACCGGGTACGGCGCCGCGCGCCGTGCCGTCAGCAGCTCCACCCGGTAGTCGACCGCCTTGACCGGGTCCGCCTTTTCGTTGTGCGGAATGAACATGTAGATCACTGCGACGACGGCGCCGATCACCGCCATCGACAGCACCATGTCCCGCACCGTCTGTCTGCCTCGCATACCTGCCACGCCCCCATGGTCGCATCATGGAAGTGTGCTCAAACGTGGCCCCCTCTGCTCAATTTATCGATGTACCGATAGAGTCGGATCACCCTCTTTTCCGGCCGTCGTCGTACAGAAAGGTGCGCTCCGATGACCGAGCATCATCTGCCGTCCCAGCTCGAGGTCTCTCCTGAGGCCCCCGACCGCAACCTCGCCCTGGAGCTGGTCCGGGTCACCGAGGCCGCCGCAATGGCCGCCGGCCGGTGGGTCGGCCGCGGCGACAAGATCGGCGCGGACGGAGCAGCCGTCAAGGCCATGCGGACCCTCGTCTCCACCGTCTCGATGAACGGCATCGTCGTCATCGGCGAGGGCGAGAAGGACGAAGCCCCGATGCTGTTCAACGGCGAGCGGGTCGGCGACGGTACCGGCGCCGAGGTCGACATCGCCGTGGACCCGATCGACGGCACCACGCTGAACGCCAAGGGCATGCCGAACGCCATCGCCGTGCTCGCCGCCGCCGACCGCGGCGCCATGTTCGACCCGTCCGCGGTCTTCTACATGGACAAGCTGGTCACCGGCCCCGAGGCCGCGGACTTCGTGGACATCAACGCCCCCGTCTCGGTCAATATCCGCCGGGTCGCCAAAGCCAAGCACTCCGCGCCCGAGGACGTCACGGTCGTCATCCTGGACCGCCCGCGCCACGAGGGCATCGTCAAGGAGATCCGCGAGACCGGCGCACGCATCAAGTTCATCTCGGACGGCGATGTCGCGGGCTCGGTCATGGCCGTACGCGAAGGCACCGGCGTCGACATGCTGATGGGCATCGGTGGCACGCCCGAGGGCATCATCTCCGCCTGCGCGATCAAGTGCCTCGGCGGCACGATCCAGGGCAAGCTCTGGCCGAAGGACGACGCCGAGCGTCAGCGCGCGCTCGACGCCGGGCACGACCTGGACCGGGTGCTGCACACGAACGACCTGGTCAGTGGCGACAACGTGTTCTTCGTCGCCACCGGCATCACGGACGGCGAGCTGCTGCGCGGAGTGCGTTACCGCGCGGAGACCGCGACCACCCAGTCGCTGGTGATGCGCTCCAAGTCCGGCACGATCCGCCAGATCGACTCGACCCACCGGCTGTCGAAGCTGCGCGCGTACAGCGCCATCGACTTCGACCGCGCCAAGTAGGACGAGCGGAGCGGGAGCAGCGGGTACGGGAAGGGGCGCCCCCCAAGTGCGGTGGGGGCGCCCCTTCCCGTCCCTGCCCGGCGCTCAGGCCGCCGCCGACTTCTTGAGCTCCACCTCGCGCCGCCTGCGCCGGGCCAGCACCACGCGGCGCTCGGCCGCGGTCAGCCCGCCCCACACGCCGTACGGCTCGGGTTGGAGCAGAGCGTGCTCCCGGCATTCGACCATCACGGGGCAGCGGGCGCAGACCCGCTTCGCGGCCTCCTCGCGCGACAGCCGCGCGGCCGTCGGCTCCTTGGACGGAGCGAAGAACAGTCCGGCCTCGTCCCGGCGGCACACCGCCTCCGCGTGCCAGGGTCCGGCCTGATCTTCCCGAGCGGAAATTCGCTGGGGCGGAACGGCGGCGACCTGCAAGGACTGATGCGGCAGTTGCAGCACGGTCTACTCCTGACGACGGCTTCGCGAGCGAGAGACGATGCAGCACTCCCTACCCGCTGTACGCACTCCTATTCACTGAGTGGCACTGAGTTCCGGGGCACGGAATTGCGGGCAGGCGCTCGCGGCCGGAAAGTGCTCCGGAGCGGAGCCGTCAGCCGAGGTGTTTGCGCAGGCGGTCATGGAGGTCGGCGATGATCCGGCCCCGTTTGGGCCTGGCCTCGACATTGCCGAAAACCGAATACCCGTTCACGACGACCACCGGGGCCTCCGGATCGGCCGCCTCCAGGGTGAGCACGTCGAAGTTGCCGAAGAACCCGGTGCCGCTGCCGCGCAGCGAGATGTTCTCCGGGACCCGCACTTCGACATTGCCGAAGATGGCGGTGGCGTTGATGACGGTCAGCCGCTGCTCGAAGAGCGCCTCGGTGAGGTCGATCTCGATGTTGCCGAAGAGCGAGAAGGCGTTGGTGCGGCGGCCGACGCGCCAACGGCCCTTGCGGGTGGAGCTGGAGAAGACGGCGATGAGATTCTCGGCGGGGCCGACGGCCTCCTCGGGCCCGTACGCGTAGGACATGGCGTCGCCACGAGTGCCGGTGCGGGCGGCCGCGGGCAAGTCCCGGACCAGCGGCTCCAGTTCCCCGACGGTCTTGGCCCGGTAGACGGCGTCGATCCGCTCGGAGTGCTCCTCGGCGTCCAGCCGGCCCTCGGCCAGGGCGTCCCGGAGGATGTCGGCGATCCGGTCGCGGTCGGCATCCGAGGCGCGGATGGCATCGCTGGGCTCCGCGGGGGCGACCGGCTTCTGGGGGTGCTTTTCGAGGTCCACGGATCCAGCGTAGCGAAACGCGATAGATCGCGACTAGGGGTACGGGGCCGGGCGCGGCGCCGAGCACCGGGGCTTCGCCCCGGACCCCGCCCCTCAACCACCGGAGGGCCTGCCGGCGCCCCTCGATGCGTGAGTGAGCCCTACCTCACAAGCGTGCGCGGCCAACCGCGTTCTACGCTGAAGGGCGCGCTGCCAATGGACGTCAGCGCCGCTGTCTGCCGAGTGAGGAATGGCCGTAATGCCAGAGTTTCAGTACTCCGATCTGCTCCCGCTGGGAGAGGACACCACGCCGTACCGGCTGGTGACCTCCGAGGGTGTCTCCACCTTCGAGGCCGACGGGCGTACGTTCCTCAAGGTCGAGCCGGAGGCGCTGCGCACGCTCGCCGCCGAGGCCATGCACGACATCTCGCACTACCTGCGGCCCGCCCACCTCGCGCAGCTGCGCCGTATCGTCGACGACCCGGAGGCCTCCTCCAACGACAAGTTCGTTGCGCTGGACCTGCTGAAGAACGCCAATATCGCGGCCGCCGGCGTACTCCCGATGTGCCAGGACACCGGCACGGCGATCGTCATGGGCAAGCGCGGCCAGAACGTCCTGACGCAGGGCGGCGACGAGGAAGCTCTCTCGCGCGGCATCTACGACGCCTACACCAAGCTCAACCTGCGCTACTCGCAGATGGCTCCGCTCACCATGTGGGAGGAGAAGAACACCGGCTCCAACCTCCCCGCCCAGATCGAGCTGTACGCGACCGACGGCGGCGCGTACAAGTTCCTCTTCATGGCAAAGGGCGGCGGCTCCGCCAACAAGTCCTTCCTCTTCCAGGAGACCAAGGCGGTCCTGAACGAGGCCTCCATGATGAAGTTCCTGGAGGAGAAGATCCGCTCGCTCGGCACGGCCGCCTGCCCGCCGTACCACCTCGCCATCGTCGTCGGCGGCACGTCCGCCGAGTTCGCGCTGAAGACCGCGAAGTACGCCTCCGCGCACTACCTCGACGAGCTGCCCGCCGAGGGCTCGCCCACCGGCCACGGCTTCCGGGACAAGGAGCTGGAGGAGAAGGTCTTCGAGCTCACCCAGAAGATCGGCATCGGCGCGCAGTTCGGCGGCAAGTACTTCTGCCACGACGTCCGCGTCGTCCGGCTTCCGCGCCACGGCGCCTCGCTGCCCGTCGCGATCGCCGTCTCCTGCTCGGCCGACCGCCAGGCCACCGCGAAGATCACCGCCGAGGGCGTGTTCCTGGAGCAGCTGGAGACCGACCCGGCACGGTTCCTGCCGGACACGACGGACGCGCACTTGGACGAGGCGGGTGACGTCGTGAAGATCGACCTCAACCGGCCGATGGACGAGGTGCTGGCCGAGCTCACCAAGTACCCGGTCAAGACCCGGCTCTCGCTGACCGGCCCGCTGGTCGTGGCCCGCGACATCGCACACGCCAAGATCAAGGAGCGGCTCGACGCGGGCGAGGAGATGCCGCAGTACCTGAAGGACCACCCGGTCTACTACGCCGGTCCGGCGAAGACCCCCGAGGGCTACGCGTCCGGCTCCTTCGGGCCGACGACGGCCGGCCGTATGGACTCGTACGTCGAGCAGTTCCAGGCGGCGGGCGGCTCCAAGGTCATGCTGGCCAAGGGCAACCGCTCGCAGCAGGTGACGAACGCGTGCGGGACGCACGGCGGGTTCTACCTGGGCTCGATCGGCGGGCCCGCGGCGCGGCTCGCGCAGGACTGCATCAAGAAGGTCGAGGTCGTCGAGTACGAGGAGCTCGGCATGGAGGCGGTGTGGCGGATCGAGGTCGAGGACTTCCCGGCGTTCATCGTGGTGGACGACAAGGGCAACGACTTCTTCACCGAGCCGGCGCCCGCGCCGACGTTCACGTCGATTCCGGTGCGGGGTCCGGGGCTGGCGTAACGCCTGCGGCGGGCCCACGCGGCGGAGTCGCACCCCTTCCCGATTCGGGGCTCCGCGCCGAACCCGTACGCGCTTCGCGCGTGTCCTCAAACGCCGGAAGGGCTGAAAATCCAGCCCCGCCGGCGTTTGAGGCGCGGGGTCTGGGGCGGAGCCCCAGTTCAGGGAAGAGGCGGGGTGGGGAACAGCCCTACGCGAAGCGCTGGTTCGCCGCCCCGGTGCACGGCTGGAGCCGGACCGGCTCCTTCGCCGACGCCAGCGTCAGGCACAACCCCGTCGCCGACGACGGCCGAATCGTCCCGCCCGTGCGGACGAACTGCTGGTTCGCGCCGCCGTGGCAGTTCCACACGATCACCGCCGCGCCCGCCGCATTGCTCCCGC
Source organism: Streptomyces sp. NPDC002730 (assembly GCF_042888805.1). Lineage (NCBI taxonomy): Bacteria > Bacillati > Actinomycetota > Actinomycetes > Kitasatosporales > Streptomycetaceae > Streptomyces > Streptomyces sp. NPDC002730. Next base: position 691,032 of record NZ_JBIAQG010000001.1, on the reverse strand, counting down.
CCGGCACATCCAGGCACCGGTCCTGCGTCAGCTCCGTGTGCAACGACCTGCGGGCCTCGTCGTACCACCAGCCCTGGTTACGGCCGCCGTGGCAGTCCCAGCCCACCACGCCCGTACCGTTGCGGCTCACCGCACCCGCGACGTCCAGGCACGAGCCCGTCGCCTCCTCCTTCAGCGGCTTGTACGCGTCGTCCCAAGCGCCCGCGTACAGCGCCGGCTTCCCGGTCGACGCCACATCCGCGCAACTGGCCTCCCGCAGCCCCGAGTTGTACAGCTGGGTGAGGCAGGAGGCGAACGCCGCATGGCCGCGCACATTGGGGTGGAAGGACTGGCGGGCCGAATTGGAGTCCGGCGGGAAGGGGTTGGAGAGATCGATGTACAGCCCGCGCGCCCAGGTGTCCTCCATGCAGACCTCATGGCCCTGGAAGAGCCGGGAGTTGTCGAGATAGACCGCCCCGGTGGACTGCGCCACCCTGCGCATACCGCGCTCGAACGCGGGGACGGCGGTGTTGCGGCCCCAGACGGTGTCGGAGTCGTAGCCCATACCACCGCAGATCAGCTTGCCGGGGAAGTTCGGATTGTCGCGGAAGTCCGGGCCGATGGGGCTCGGGTAGCCCATCACGACCAGCTTGTAGTCGCCGTCGGCGTATCCGGCGTCGCTCATCACGGTGCGCAGGTCCCGTACGGTCTGCTCGACCTTGGGGACCAGTCCGTCGACGCGGGCCTGCCAGCCCGCCGCGTACTTCGGCTCGCACGGCCCCTGGAACAGCACATAGCGGGTGACGCAGTCGGTTATCACCGGGCCGAACTGCAGATCGTCATTGGCGCCGGCCACCAACAGCACCATCTTGATACGGGTGTTGCGCGCCTTGATGGCGAGACTGTCGCTCTGGACCAGCTCGTCGGCGTACTGCTTCGAGCCGCCGATCCGGATGTTCCCGGTGTACGCGCCGGAGCAGGAGACGTTGTACGTGACGTCCGCGGCGATGCCCGTGCGGTGGATGGCGGCATCGGGCGAGCGGTGGCACCAGTTGTCGGGGCCGTTCGTTCCTGGCTCGTAGCTGCCGACGCCCTCGCCGGAGATCTCGCTGTCGCCGAGCGAGATCAGGCCGGTCCTGCGGTCGGCGAGCGGGCGTTCGGCGGGGCTGCCGTAGAGCTTGACGGCCTCGGTCGCGCGGATGGACTCCAGTTCGGGCGGGAGCGGTACGGATGCTGCGGTACGGATCGCGTCGGGCTGCGCGGCCCGGGCGGTGGTGGCCGTGGCAGCCATTCCGCCGAGCCCTGCCGCCAGTGCCGCGGCGGCCGCGACCGTACAGCGAAGTCTGTGCCTGGTGCGCCTCATTGCGCCTCCCCGGTTTGCTGTTAGTCCGGGTATTTACTGGCGAGTAGCACAGTTGGGAATAGTCAGAACAAGACAACTGCTCATCTTTTTGAGAGTTCCGAGGAGGCATGGCAGCGATGGACGACGCGAGCGAGTACCGGATCGAGCACGACTCCATGGGTGAGGTACGGGTACCGGCGCACGCCAAGTGGCGGGCCCAGACCCAGCGGGCCGTGGAGAACTTCCCCGTGTCCGGCCAGCGGCTGGAGCGGGCCCATATCGAGGCCCTGGCCCGGATCAAGGCGGCCGCAGCCCGCGTCAACGCCGAACTGGGTGTGCTCGACAAGGACATCGCGGAGGCCGTCGCCGACGCGGCCGCGGAGGTCGCGGAGGGCCGCTGGGACGAGCACTTCCCGGTGGACGTCTTCCAGACCGGTTCCGGCACCTCCTCGAACATGAACACCAACGAGGTCATCGCCACGCTCGCCACCGAGCGCCTCGGCCGCGATGTGCACCCCAACGACCATGTGAACGCGTCCCAGTCGTCCAATGACGTCTTCCCCTCCTCCATCCACATCGCGGCGACGGCGGCCGTGACGGGCGATCTGATCCCGGCGCTGGAGCAGCTGGCGGCCTCGCTGGAGCGCAAGGCGTCCGAGTTCTCACTGGTCGTCAAGGCCGGCCGTACGCATCTGATGGACGCCACCCCCGTCACGCTGGGCCAGGAGTTCGGCGGCTATGCCGCACAGATCCGGTACGGCGTGGAACGGCTCAATGCCTCCCTCCCCCGCCTCGCCGAACTCCCGCTCGGCGGTACGGCGGTGGGCACCGGCATCAACACCCCGCCCGGCTTCTCGGCCGCGGTCATCGCCGAGGTCGCCCGCGCGACCGGGCTGCCGCTGACCGAGGCCCGCAACCATTTCGAGGCGCAGGGTGCGCGCGACGGGCTGGTCGAGACGAGCGGCCAGCTGCGTACGATCGCGGTCTCGCTCACCAAGATCTCCAATGACCTGCGCTGGATGGCATCGGGCCCGCGCACCGGCCTCGCCGAGATCGGCCTCCCCGACCTTCAGCCCGGCTCCTCGATCATGCCCGGCAAGGTCAACCCGGTGATCCCGGAGGCCGTGCTGATGGTGGCGGCCCAGGTGACCGGCAACGACGCCACGGTCGCGGCGGCCGGCGCCGCCGGGAACTTCGAGCTGAACGTCATGATGCCGGTGATCGCCAAGAATCTGCTGGAGTCGGTCAGGCTCCTCGCCAATGCCTCGCGGCTGCTGGCGGACCGTACCGTCGACGGCATCACGGCGAACGTCGAGCGAGCCCGTGAGTACGCGGAGTCCTCGCCGGCCGTCGTCACCCCGCTGAACAAATACATCGGGTACGAGGAGGCGGCGAAGGTCGCCAAGAAGTCGCTGGCCGAGCGGAAGACGATCCGCGAGGTCGTCCTCGAGTCCGGCTATGTGGAGCGTGGAGCGCTGACCCTCGAGCAGTTGGACGAGGCGCTTGACGTGCTGCGTATGACACATCCGTAAGCCGGTGGCCGTGACCTGCGTCGCAGCGGGGCCCCGGCCGTACTCCTAGGATCTGCGCATGACAGGTACGGAACGCATCGCACGCTGGGCGCCCGGGGACCACATCCTCTGGCGCTACCGCGGCCATGCCTCGGATCTGTCGGGCGGCGGCGTCCACATCTGCCGGCCCGTGACCGTCGTGGAGGACACCGACGAGCTGCTCGCGGTGTGGATGGCGCCGGGCACCGAGTGCGTGAAGCCGGTACTCGCGGACGGCACGCCGGTGCACCAGGAGCCGCTCGCCACCCGCTACACCGCACCGCGCACCACCGCCCGGGCCCGCTGGTTCGGCACGGGCGTACTGAAGCTGGCGCGGCCCGGTGAACCCTGGTCGGTCTGGCTGTTCTGGGAGCGCGGCTGGCGGTTCAAGAACTGGTATGTGAACCTCGAGGAGCCGCACGTCCGTTGGGCGGGCGGCGTCGACTCCGAGGATCACTTCCTGGACATTGCCGTCCACCCGGACCGCACCTGGCGCTGGCTGGACGAGGACGAGTTCGCGGAGGCCCAGCGGGTCGGCCTGATGGACGTGGAGAAGGCACAGGCCGTACGGGAGGCGGGGGAGGCGGCCGTCGAGGCGATCCGGGCCTGGCAGGCGCCGTTCTCCGCGGGCTGGGAGGGCTGGCGGCCGGACCCGGCGTGGCGGGTGCCTCGGCTTCCGGCGGACTGGGACTGTACGGCGGTGCAGGTGACGTCGTGAGTCCGCGTCAGGAGTCCGTCCGCGGGCGCGGGGTGAAGTGACTGATTCCGGTCCGGGAACACGCTCCAGCTCATACGACCTCGTGAGACTCTTGATGCGCCCCCAGGGGGCAAACGTAGGATCGTCGTCCGCAAGGCTGCGCCGTTTGAGCAACTATTGAGCGCAGGGCACAGCCTGACCGTAAGTCATCACGAGTCATTTCAAGGGGGTGGAGCTGTGCCGGATGCCTGCCATCCTGTCGGCGCCGCCCGCAGAGCGGGTATACCGCCTCACGAGGCGATTGCATCGCACAACCGGCCCGGACGGACGGAATCCCACGCGTGACGGAGCAGCCCACCTCCCACGAAGGCCGGCAGCCCTTGGCTGCCCGGCCGCATGAACGCACCCGGCCGCGGTCCGAGGCGACCGGCGGCTCCAGCGTGCCCCCACCTGCCGGTCCGCCGCAGGACCTTGCGGGGACCGCACGCCGCGAGGGCGACCGACTGCGTTTCGTGGGGGCCGCCACTCGCAGGATCGCGCGCGGCATAGACCTCGACGAGATCGTGCTCGGGCTGTGCCGGGCGACCGTGCCGACCTTCTCCGACGCGATTCTCGTCTATCTCCGCAGCCCGCTGCCGGTGGGCGACGAGCGGCCGGTCTCGCCGTTCGTGCTGCGGCTGCGCCGCACCGACCGGCTGCGTTTAGCCGGTGAGGACGCCGATCTCGGCACCGCCGCCCCCATCCCGGTCGTAGACCCGCAGACCGACCTCATGCCTGCCGCCGAGCTGTGCGAGGTGCGGTCCGGCGGTGCGCTCTCCGAGGTCCTGCGCGGGGTACGGCCCGTCTTCGGCGACTCCGCGGCCGCCCGGGCCGCCCTGCCCGAGCTGCTCGGCGCCGACCGCACCGTACCGAGCGGACATCGCGCGATACTCGCCCCGCTCCGCGGCAGGCGGCGGGTGATCGGTGCGGCCGTCTTCCTCCGCCGGCCGGACCGGCCCGCCTTCGAGCCCAACGACCTTCTGGTCGCCGCCCAGTTGGCGACGCACACCGCGCTCGGCATCGACAAGGCCGTGCTGTACGGACGTGAGGCGTACATCGCGGACGAGCTGCAGCGCACCATGCTGCCCGACTCGCTCCCGCAGCCGACCGGCGTCCGTCTCGCGTCCCGCTACCTCCCGGCCGCCGAGACCGCCCGGGTCGGCGGCGACTGGTACGACGCGATCCCATTGCCGGGCAGCCGGGTGGCGCTGGTGGTCGGCGACGTCATGGGGCACTCCATGACCTCTGCCGCGATCATGGGCCAGCTGCGCACGACCGCGCAGACCCTGGCCGGTCTCGACCTGCCGCCGCAGGAGGTTCTGCACCATCTGGACGAGCAGGCCCAGCGGCTCGGCACGGACCGCATGGCCACCTGCCTCTACGCCGTGTACGACCCCGTCTCGCACCGCATCACCATCGCCAACGCCGGCCACCCGCCGCCCATCCTGCTGCACCTGGGCGGGCGGGCCGAGGTGCTGCGCGTACCGCCCGGCGCACCCATCGGCGTGGGCGGCGTGGACTTCGAGGCCGTGGAGCTGGACGCCCCGGCCGGCGCGACCCTGCTGCTGTACACCGACGGCCTGGTCGAGTCCCGGCTGCGGGATGTGTGGACGGGGATCGAGCAGCTGCGGGAGCGGCTCGCCGCCACCGCCCAGCTGACCGGTCCGGACCATTCGCCGCCGCTTGAGGCGCTCTGCGACGACGTGCTGGACGTTCTCGGCCCGGGCGACCGGGACGACGACATCGCACTGCTCGCGGCCCGCTTCGACGGGATCGCGCCGAGCGATGTCGCCTACTGGTTCCTGGAGCCCGAGGACGCGGCTCCGGGCCGGGCCAGGAGACTGGCCCGGCGGGCGCTGAACCGCTGGGGCCTGGAGGAGCTGAGCGACTCGGTGGAGCTGCTGGTCAGCGAGGTGGTGACCAATGCCGTGCGGTACGCCGAGCGGCCGGTGACGCTGCGGCTGCTGCGTACGGACGTACTGCGCTGCGAGGTCGGCGACGACTCTCCGCAGCTGCCGCGGCAGCGCCGGGCCCGGGACACGGACGAGGGCGGACGAGGACTGTTCCTGGTGAACCGGCTGGCCAGACGGTGGGGAGCGACCCGCCTGTCGACCGGCAAGGTGGTGTGGTTCGAGCTGCCTACTCCCGCGTAGCCGCAGAGCTCGTACTGGGGCCAGATCTGGACCCTGTCCAAATGTTGCCGACAGGGTGTCGTGGGAGTTGACTGAGGCACGCGGCCGATGCGACCTCAATCCCTCTATCGACGGGAGGACGCTCGTGACCGAGTCATCCCCGAAGGCCCCGTACACGACCAACAATGTCGGCATCCCGGTGGAGAGCGACGAGCATTCGCTCACCGTGGGACCCGACGGCCCGATCCTGCTCCAGGACCACTACCTCATCGAGAAGATGGCCCAGTTCAACCGGGAGCGGGTCCCTGAGCGGGTGGTGCACGCGAAGGGTGCGGGAGCGTACGGCACCTTCGAAGTCACCAATGATGTCAGCCAGTTCACCAGGGCGGACCTCTTCCAACCGGGCAAGCGCACCGAGATGCTGGCCCGCTTCTCCACTGTCGCGGGTGAGCAGGGCTCTCCCGACACCTGGCGTGACCCGCGCGGCTTCGCGCTGAAGTTCTACACGGAACACGGCAACTACGACATGGTCGGCAACAACACGCCGGTCTTCTTCGTACGCGACACGATCAAGTTCCAGGACTTCATCAGGTCCCAGAAGCGCCACCCGGCCACCGGGCTGCGCAGCAACGACATGCAGTGGGATTTCTGGACGCTGTCCCCCGAGTCCGCGCACCAGGTGACGTGGCTGATGGGCGACCGCGGCGTTCCGAAGACCTACCGCCATATGAACGGTTACAGCTCCCACACCTACATGTGGATCAACGGCGGCGGCGAGCGGTTCTGGGTGAAGTACCACTTCAAGACCGACCAGGGCATCGACTTCCTCACGCAGGCCGAGGCCGACGAGCTGGCCGGCACGGACGCGGACAAGCACCGCCGCGATCTGTACGAGTCGATCGACTCCGGAAACGCGCCGAGCTGGAGCCTCAAGGTCCAGATCATGCCGTTCGAGGACGCGGCGGACTACCGCTTCAATCCCTTCGACCTGACCAAGGTGTGGCCGCACGGGGACTACCCCCTGATCGACGTCGGCCGGATGACGCTCAACAGGAATCCGGACGACTACTTCATCCACATCGAGCAGGCCGCCTTCGAACCGTCCAACATGGTGCCGGGCATCGGCCCGTCGCCGGACAAGATGCTGCTCGGACGGCTCTTCTCGTACCCGGACACCCACCGGTACCGGATCGGCCCGAACTACGCCCAGCTGCCGCCCAACCGGCCGCATACATCGGTGAACTCGTATGCCAAGGACGGCCCGATGCGGTACGTGGCGTCGAACGCCGCGAGGCCGTACGCGCCGAACTCCTACGGCGGTCCCGCCGCCGACTTCCAGCGCTTCGGCGAACCGGCGAGCTGGGAGGCCGCGGGAGAGCTGGTGCGCGAGGCGTACAAGCCGCACCGCGAGGACGACGACTGGGGCCAGCCGGGGACCATGGTCCGCCAAGTGCTGGACGACGCGGCCCGTGAGCGACTGGTGTCGAACGTCAGCGGACATCTGAAGGACGGCGTGACCCGGCCGGTCCTGGACCGGGCGCTGCAGTACTGGCGCAACATCGACAAGAAGATCGGCGACCGTATCGCCAGCAAGGTGAACGGCGGCTGACAGGGAGTACGACAGTGCCCGCGGTCCCGGAGACGGGTGCCGCGGGCACTGTCGTACCTGTCGCCCGAGATGCGTCAGGGCCTGAGATTGCGGTCAGCGCCTGAGGTTGCCGTCAGGGCTTGACGTTGCCGGGCTTGATGGTGCCGTCAGGGCTTGACTCTGCCGTCGGCACCCTCTGTCCCGCCGGGGTCACCGCCCGGGTCGGTCGGCGGGGTGAAGCTCGGCGGACCCGATGGCGTAATGCTCGGCGTCTGCGTCGGATCCTCCGTCGGCGTCTTGGTGGGCGTCCTGGTCGGTGTCCTCGTCGGATCGTCCGTCGGCGTCTTGGACGGGGTCTGCGAGGGCGTCTCGGACGGGGTCTCCGTCGGCGTCGGGTCCGGGTCCGCCGTCGCGCCCTCTTCGATCTCCAGGTCGAACTCGGCGGCGGCGGCCTCGTCGTCGAGGGCCCCCGTCGTGTACTGCTTCCAGATCTTCGCCGGGACGCCACCACCGTTGGCGCGGCCCTCGTTGACGGTGTTGGTCAGCGTGACCTGATTGCCCTTGGGGTCCTCGCCGTAGAGCGCGACAGCGGTGGCGAGTTCGGGGGTGTAGCCCACGAACCAGGCCGAGCGGTTGTTCTCCGAGGTACCGGTCTTGCCCGCTGCCTCATAGTCGCCGGCCGCGTTCGTGCCCGAGCCGGACTTCACGACGCCCGTCATGGCCGCCGTCGTGGTGTCCGCCGCCTCGCGGCTGATCGCCTGGTCACCGATCGGCGGGGGGTCCGTGAGATCGGCCTTGCGGGACTGGCGCTCGGCGGACTTCACGATCGTCGGCGTGACCTTCTTGCCGTGGTTGTCGAGGGTCGCGTACACCCCGGCCATGTCCCAGGTGGAGGCGCCCATCGTGCCGAGCGACATCGCGGGCCGCTCCGGAAAGTCCTTGCTGTCCTTCATGCCCATGGCGAGCGCGGTCTTCTTCGCCTTCTCCGGGGTGACATCCACGATCATCTGCGCGAAGACGGAGTTGATCGAGCTGTTCGTCGCCCGCTGAACGCTGACCGGGCCGTAGTCCTTGTCGTCCTCGTTCTCGGGCGCGAAGGGGGTGTCGCTGCCCTTCACCGGCCGCTTGCTGGTGCCGTCGTACTTGGTGTTGAGGCCGATCTTCGCGCCGTCCTGGGTCTCGGCCCCGTTCTCGATGGCCGAGGCGAGGACGACGGGCTTGAAGGTCGAGGCGGGCTGGTAGTCGCGGCGGGTGGCGTTGGACAGCCAGTGCTCGGTGGCGCCTTGGCCGCCGTACAGGGCCACGACATGGCCGGTCTTCGGGTCGACGGAGGTCGCACCTGCCTGGACGGTCGCGTCGCCCTTGTCCTTCTTGCGCTCGAGCTTGTCCTCGAGCTGCTTGTTGACCGCCTCGACCAGTGCCTTCTGGCGCTTCTCGTCGATGTTGAGCGTGATCGTCCAGCCGCCGGCCTTGATCTCTTCCTCGCTGATGTGGTGGCGCTCCAGCTCGGCGTTGGCCGCGTCGACGAGGTAGCCGGTCTGGCCCTCCATGCCGGGGGCGGCCTTCGGCTTCTTGGGCACGGGGAACTTCAGGCCGGTGCGCTCGCCGGAGTCCAGCCACTCCTCCTCGACCATGTTGTCGAGTACGTAGTTCCAGCGCGCGCGGACCAGCTTCTTGCCGGTCTCCGAGGCGACCGCCCAGTCGTACTGGCTCGGGGCCTGGAGCAGAGCGGCGAGATACGCGCCCTGGGCGACGTTCAGCTTGGACGCGTCGACGCCGTAGTACGCCTGGGCCGCGGCCTGGATTCCGTACGCGTTGCGGCCGTAGTAGCTGGTGTTGATGTACCCGGCGAGGATCTCGGACTTTTCCTTCTTCTGGTCCACCTTGAGCGAGATCACGAGCTCTTTGAGCTTGCGGGTGACCGTCTGGTCCTGGTTCAGGTAGTAGTTCTTGACGTACTGCTGGGTGATGGTCGAGCCACCCTGCTTGCCCTCGCCCGTGAGGGTGTTCATCAGGCCGCGGGCGGTGCCCTTGAAGTCGACTCCGGAGTCCTTGAAGAAGGTCTTGTTCTCCGCGGCGACGAAGGTGTCCTGGACTTCCTTGGGGATCTTCTCGAGCCCGACGATCTCGCGGTTGATCTTGCCGGTGCGGGCGAGGATCTTGCCGTCGCTGTACTTGTAGACGTTGCTCTGCATCTCGGCCTGGGCGTTGGCCTCGGGCACGGGAACGAGCAGATAGATCACGAAGAAGGCGCCCATCGCCAGCAGGCAGAGGCCGAAGAAGGTGCCGAGCAGCTTCCTCCAGGTGAAGAAGCGCCGTATGCCAGTGGGCTTGGCTTTCTTCGCCCGGCGCGCCCCGCGCTGCCGGGCTTGTCGCGCTTCCGCTCGGCCCATCGCTTCGCTGCTCCGCTCGTAGTCACTGTTTTCGCTGGTCGTGCTCGCCGCAATGGGCCCGGCATCGGGCCGGAATCAGCTCAGAAAGCTAACACCGCTCACACAGACAAAGAGCCATCGATCCGGTCTTTCCGGACGTGAGAATCAGCACCCCGTCTCATGGAACCGACTCATGAGAGGTGCACAGGGTTGCGATGCCCGCTAAAGTGATATCACTTTGCTAGAGGGTCGGCGGCTGTCGCCGACCCCGGAAACGGGGAGCCATCATGCCTGCCACCAGCACACCAACCGCGGAAGACCTGCCCGAGATGCCGGCGCCACAGGTTCGTGAATTTCCGGCGCACAGCATCGGCGGGGGCGCCGCCCTGCTACTGGGGCTGCTCGGAATAGCCGCCGGGGTCGTGCTCGTCGTCGCCGGAGCGTCGGTCGGCGCGACCGGCGCGAAGGTGGCGCTGATCCTGCTCGGCGTCGTGGTCGGGATCGCCGCGTTCGTCGCGATGTGCGGGCTGAACACGGTCGCACCGGGCGAGGCGCGGGTGGTCCAGCTCTTCGGGCGCTACCGGGGCACGATCCGTACGGACGGTCTGCGCTGGGTCAACCCGTTCACCTCGCGGGTCAAGATCTCGACGCGGGTACGGAACCACGAGACCGCGGTTCTGAAGGTGAACGACGCGTACGGCAACCCGATCGAGCTCGCCGCGGTGGTCGTGTGGAAGGTCGAGGACACGGCGCAGGCGATGTTCGAGGTGGACGACTTCCTGGAGTTCGTCTCCACCCAGACCGAGGCGGCGGTGCGGCACATCGCGATCGAGTACCCCTACGACGCGCACGACGAGGACGGCCTGTCGCTGCGCGGCAACGCGGAGGAGATCACCGAGAAGCTGGCGGTCGAGCTGCACGCGCGCGTGGAGGCGGCCGGCGTGCACATCATCGAGTCCCGCTTCACGCATCTCGCGTACGCCCCGGAGATCGCGTCCGCGATGCTGCAGCGCCAGCAGGCGGGCGCGGTGGTGGCGGCGCGGCGGCAGATCGTGGACGGCGCGGTCGGCATGGTCGAGGCGGCGCTGGCCAGGATCACGGAACAGGACATCGTCGAGCTCGACACGGAGCGCAAGGCGGCCATGGTGTCGAACCTGATGGTGGTGCTGTGCGGCGACCGCGCGCCGCAACCTGTCCTCAACACAGGGTCGCTCTACCAGTGACGCCGCCCGAGCGGAAGCAGGTGCTGCTGCGGCTGGATCCCGCGGTGTACGAGGCGGTGGCGCGGTGGGCGTCGGACGAGCTGCGCAGCGCGAACGCGCAGATCGAGTTCATCCTCCGTCGCGCCTTGTCGGACGCGGGCCGCTTGCCGGGCAGCGCCGGCCCGATCCCCCGGCGGGGGCGCCCGCCGAGGGCCGCGCCGGGGGACGAGGGGGAGTAGTCCCTGGGGCCCAGCCCCCGTACGACCTTCGCTCGGGTCCTCAATCGCCGGACGGGCTGAAATTCAGCCCCGCCGGCGATTGAGGCGCGGGGTCCGGGGCGGAGCCCGCAGACCCCCCGCATCAGGTATACACAGCAGGTATACACGCCGTGTAGAGTGCCGCGCATGTCCATCGGTCACACACTCCTCGGACTCCTCGAGTCCGGCCCGCGCCACGGCTACGACCTCAAGCGCGCCTTCGACGAGAAGTTCGGCCACGACCGGCCCCTCCACTACGGGCAGGTCTACTCGACCATGTCCCGCCTCCTCAAGAACGGCCTCGTCGAGGTCGACGGCATTGAGGCCGGCGGCGGTCCCGAACGCAAGCGCTACGCCATCACCGACGCCGGGATCACCGATGTCACCCAGTGGCTCGCGCAGCCCGAGAAGCCGGAGCCGTACCTCCAGTCGACCCTCTACACCAAGGTCGTCCTCGCGCTGCTCACCGGCCGCAGCGCCGCCGATCTCCTCGATGGGCAGCGGGCCGAGCATCTGCGGCTGATGCGTATCCTCACCGACCGCAAGCGCCGCGGTGACCTCGCCGACCAGCTCATCTGCGACCACGCCCTCTTCCACCTCGAAGCCGATCTGCGCTGGCTGGAACTGACCGGCGCCCGGCTCGACCAGCTCGCCAAGGAGGTGCGCGGATGACCCCCGCAGGCTCCCTCCTCGTCGCCGCCGACCTGCACAAGGCGTACGGCCCCACCCCCGCCCTCGACGGCGCGTCCTTCTCCATCCACGCCGGCGAGGTCGTCGCCGTCATGGGGCCCTCCGGCTCCGGCAAGTCGACCCTGCTCCACTGCCTCGCCGGGATCGTCCGGCCCGACTCCGGGACGATCAGCTACAGCGGGCGCGACCTCACCGCGATGTCGGACGCCGGACGGAGCGCGCTGCGCCGCAGCGACTACGGCTTCGTCTTCCAGTTCGGCCAGCTCGTTCCCGAGCTGACCTGCACCGAGAATGTCGCGCTGCCACTTCGGCTGAACGGCACCCGGCGCAAGGAGGCCGAGCGCACCGCACTGGAGTGGATGGAGCGCCTCGAAGTCGCCGAGATCGGCAACAAGCGACCCGGCGAGGTCTCCGGCGGCCAGGGCCAGCGGGTCGCGGTCGCCCGCGCGCTGGTCACCTCGCCGCGGGTGCTCTTCGCCGACGAGCCGACCGGCGCCCTCGACTCACTCAACGGCGAGCGGGTGATGGAGCTGCTCACCGACGCTGCCCGGGACACCAACGCCGCGGTCGTCCTGGTGACGCACGAGGCCCGGGTGGCCGCGTACTCCGACCGCGAGGTCATCGTCCGCGACGGCAAGGTGCGCGACATGGCGGGCGTGGCATGAGCGGCAGTGGCACCTGGATACGGGATCTCACCCTGGGCGCCCGGTTCGCCGTCACCGGCGGCCGACGCGGCTGGACCCGTACGATCCTCACCGCCATCGGTGTCGGCCTGGGCGTCTCCCTGCTGCTGGTCGCCGCGTCCGTGCCGCATCTCATCGAGAGCCGCGACACCCGCGAGGCGGACCGCGCGGTCACCTTCAACGACGAGGTGAAGCGTTCCGAGCGCTCGTTCCTCTTCGCCCAGACCAGCACGCTCTACCGGGGCGACACCGTCAACGGCGCCGTGTTCCGGCCCGACGGCGGCGACGCCCCGGCGCCGCCCGGCCTGGCGAAGCTGCCTGGCCCCGGCGAGATGGCCGTCTCCCCCGCCCTCGCCGACCTGCTCAGCTCCCCCGAGGGGGCGCTGCTGAAGGACCGGCTGCCGTACCGGGTCACCGCCACCATCGGGGACCGCGGCCTGATCGGCCCCGGTGAGTTCTTCTACTACGCGGGCAGTTCCACCCTCCCCCCGGCGGCGGCCGACTGGCGCGCGGACAGCTACGGCGGCAACCAGGGCAAGGGCGACCCGATGAGCGCGGTGCTCCTGCTCATCATCGTGATGGCCTGTGTGGCCCTGCTCCTGCCGGTGGCCGTGTTCATCGCCACCGCCGTGCGGTTCGGTGGCGAGCAGCGCGACCGGCGGCTCGCCGCGCTCCGGCTGGTCGGATCCGATCAGGCGATGACACGGCGGATCGCGGCCGGTGAGTCACTGTGCGGCGCGCTGCTCGGGCTGGTCGCGGGCGCCGGATTCCTCGCGCTGATACGGCAGTTCATCGGTTCGGTGACCATCTGGAACGTCAACGCCTTCCCCTCCGACATCGTGCCGAGCCCGGTGCTGACCGCGCTGATCGCCGTCGCCGTACCGGCCTCCGCGATCGGAGTCACCCTCTTCACGCTGCGTGGTGTGACGATCGAGCCGCTCGGCGTCGTACGGAACACCACTCCGCGGCGGCGCCGACTGTGGTGGCGGCTGCTGATGCCGGCCGCCGGTCTCGCCCTGCTGCTGCCCCAGTCGGGGCGGGTCGGCCTGGGGGACACCGAGATCGCCACCTATCAGATCGCCGGCGGCGCGCTGCTGGTGCTGACCGGGGTCACCGCGCTGCTGCCGTGGCTGGTCGAGGCAGTGGTCGGCCGGCTGCGCGGCGGGCCCGTGCCCTGGCAACTGGCGGTACGACGGCTCCAGTTGAGCAGCGGAACGGCGGCCCGTGCGGTGAGCGGCATCGTCGTCGCGGCGGCCGGCGCCATCGCGCTGCAGATGCTCTTCAGCTCCGTGCAGAGCGACTTCATGAAGCCGACGGGCATGGACGCGGCCCGCGCCCAGCTCGAGACGAGCGCGAAGGCCACGGACGGCTCCGTGGCGCGCAAGATGATCGAGAAGTACTCGGCGACCAAGGGCGTCGCCGACGTGATCGGGATGATCCAGGCGTCCGTCGACCGGCCGGGACCGATACCCGCGGGCGAGGGCTACATCCCCACCACCCAGATCACTGTCGCCGACTGCCCGTCGCTGCGGGAGCTGGCGAAGCTGCCCTCCTGCAAGGACGGCGATGTCTTCATCGCCCGTACGCACGGCAATCAGGGACCGCCGGACGAATTTCTCGCCAAGACTGCCCGGCCCGGCGCCCAGGTCAACCTCAACTCGGAGCAGTTCGGCCCGGGAGGAGAGGCGAAGACGACCAAGCCGGTGCTGTGGCGTATCCCCGCGTCCGCCAGGACGGTGGACTCGCGTACCGACCCGGTGGGTCAGGTCTCCTTCGGCGTCATGGCGACGCCGTCCACCATCGATGTGTCGAAGCTGGTGAGCCCGATGGCCAAGGCGATGATCCGGCTCGACCCGGACGTGCCCGAGGCGGCCGAGTACGCCCGTAACAGCGCGGCCGCCATCGACCCGCTGACCAGCGTTTCCACGCTGCAGAACTTCGAGCGTGACAGCCAGTTCTCCAGCGTGCGCACCGGTCTCTTCGTCGGCGCGACCGCGACGATGCTGCTGATCGCCGCGTCCATGCTCGTCTCCACGCTGGAACAGCTCCGCGACCGCAAGCGGCTGCTGTCGGTGCTGGTCGCCTTCGGCACCCGGCGCGCCACTCTGAGCTGGTCGGTGCTGTGGCAGACGGCCGTGCCGATCGTGCTGGGTCTCGCCCTCGCGGTCGCGGGTGGCATCGGGCTCGGTCTTGTCCTGCTGAAGCTGGTCGACAAGCAGGTCGCCGACTGGTGGGCCTTCCTGCCGATCACCGGGGTCGGGGCCGCGCTGATTCTGCTGGTGACGGTGCTCAGCCTGCCGCCGCTGTGGCGCATGATGCGCCCGGACGGGCTGCGTACGGAGTAGCACAAGGGAGTACGACGCAGTCCGGGGCAGTACGGAGCGGTCAGCCGAGCACCCGCACCGGCAGCGAGCGCATCGCGTCCCGCAGGGCCTGTGCGAACTCCTCGAATTCGCCCTGGCGTGCCGCGCCCGCGCGCATCGCCAGGGCGATAGTGCGTGCGGGGGCGGGTTCGGCGAAGTACGCCGTCTGCAGCCTGCCCGCCCGGCCCGTCTCCACCTCGACCGCCGTACGCGGCAGCAGCGTCACTCCGAGCCCGCCGGCGACCAGCTGCACCAGCGTGGACAGGCCCGCGGCCGTCGTCGACACCGGAGCGCCGTCGGTACGGCCGGCCTCCCGGCAGATGTCGAGCGCCTGGTCGCGCAGGCAGTGGCCCTCGTCGAGCAGCAGCAGATGCAGTTCGCGCAGGGCCTCGCGCGGAATGTCCTGGCGGCCACCCAGCCAGTGGTCCTCGGGCGTGACCAGCACAAAGTCCTCGTCGAACAGCGGCAGCTCGCTCACGCCCGGGACCCCGAGCGGCACGGCGAGCAGCAGCAGATCGAGCCGCCCTGCCGCGAGCCCCTCCAGCAGCGAGGACGTCTGCTCCTCGTGGACCTGGAGGTCGAGGTCCGGGTAGTTCTCATGCACCAGGCGCAGCACGGTCGGCAGCAGATACGGGGCGACGGTCGGGATCACGCCGAGCCGGAGCACCCCGGTGAACGGGGCGCGTACCGCCTCGGCCTCCTCCAGCAGCTCACCGACCGCGTCCAGCACAGCCTTGGCCCGCACCGCGAGCCGCTCTCCGGCCGACGAGAGCAGCACCTTGCGAGTCGTACGCTCCAGGAGCTGGACACCGAGTGCCTCCTCCAGTGCCGATACGGCACCGGACAGCGCGGGCTGACTCATCCCGATTGCGGCCGCGGCGTCCCGAAAGTGCAGATGCTCGGCCACGGCGGCGAACGCGCGCAGCTGCGCCAGGCTGGGCTGCTTACCCCTGGAACTTCCCCTATTAACGGCATTGCCGACATTACTGGTGGACACTGATAGGCACCTCCGATCGCGATGACCGAGTCTAGCTATTTCCGCGATCAATGCACTCTGTGCCAGTATCAAGATCCGTCCAACCCCCCGGAAGACCTCAAAAGGGAATTCCTTTCTGCAAGGAGAGCGCGTGCTCACTGTTGGTGACCAGTTCCCCACGTTCGAACTGACTGCCTGCGTCTCACTGGAGGCCGGCAAGGAGTTCGAGGAGATCAACCACAAGTCCTACGAGGGCAAGTGGAAGGTCCTTTTCGCGTGGCCCAAGGACTTCACCTTCGTCTGCCCCACCGAGATCGCGGCCTTCGGCAAGCTGAACGACGAGTTCGCCGACCGTGACGCCCAGATACTCGGCTTCTCCGGCGACTCCGAGTTCGTCCACCACGCCTGGCGCAAGGACCACGCGGACCTGCGTGACCTGCCCTTCCCGATGCTGGCCGACTCCAAGCACGAGCTGATGCGCGACCTCGGCATCGAGGGCGAGGACGGCTTCGCGCAGCGCGCCGTCTTCATCGTCGACCCGAACAACGAGATCCAGTTCACCATGGTGACCGCCGGCTCCGTCGGCCGTAACCCCAAGGAGGTCCTGCGGGTGCTCGACGCCCTGCAGACCGACGAGCTGTGCCCGTGCAACTGGACCAAGGGCGAGAACACCCTCGACCCGGTCGCGCTGCTGTCGGGCGAGTGATCCGATATGTCTCTCGATGAACTCAAGGCTTCGGTACCTGACTACGCCAAGGACCTGAAGCTGAACCTCGGTTCGGTGATCGGCAACAGCGAGCTGCCGCAGCAGCAGCTCTGGGGCACCGTCCTGGCCTGCGCGATCGCCTCGCGCTCGCCGAAGGTGCTGCGCGAGCTGGAGCCCGAGGCCAAGGCCAACCTCTCCCCGGAGGCGTACACCGCCGCCAAGTCCGCCGCCGCGGTCATGGCGATGAACAACGTCTTCTACCGGACCCGGCATCTGCTGTCGGACCCGGAGTACGGGACGCTGCGCGCCGGTCTGCGGATGAACGTGATCGGCAACCCGGGCGTGGAGAAGGTCGACTTCGAGCTGTGGTCGCTCGCCGTCTCCGCCATCAACGGCTGCGGCCAGTGCCTCGACTCGCACGAGCAGGTGCTCCGCAAGGCCGGCGTGGACCGCGAGACGATCCAGGAGGCCTTCAAGATCGCCGCGGTGATCCAGGCCGTGGGTACGACGCTGGACGCGGAAGCTGTGCTCGCGGACTGAGTCCCGCGCTGTGACAAGGGCGCCCCGCCCGGCTGCGAGCCGGACGGGGCGCCTTGTCGTGGACGGGCTTTACGGTGCAAGGAGTTGGCCCGCCGCCAGCGCCGAGGCCACTGCGCCTCCGGCCACCACCGCCGAGGCCGCGAAGAGCGGAACCCTCCGGGTCCAGGTGCGCAGCGCCGGGGAGCGGGAGACGCGGTCCAGCAGCACGTCACGGCCGCGCAGCACGATCAGGCCGACGCCGGTGAGCGTCAGGGCCATACCGGCGCCGAAGGCGGCCACCATCGACAGGGCGATGCCGACCTTGCCGGTGAGCAGCCCGGTCAGCAGTACGAGGAAGGCCGAGGGCGAGGGCAACAGACCTCCCGATGCGCCGAGGAGGACGAGACCTCGCCGGGTGAGCAGCGAGTGTGCGTCCGGGATGTGATGGCTGTGCCCGCGCCCGTGGTCATGGCTGTGTCCACGCTCGTGGTCATGGCTGTGCCACCCGTGGTCATGCGTGTGATGGTGCTTACGGTGGCGCAGATGCTTCCTCAGCAGGCTCACGCCCACCGCCGCCACCACCAGCGCCGCGACGAGCTGCAGCCACCCCGTCAGCGCCGACATGTCCGGCGTGCTCTTCGCCGCCAGCCACCAGCCGACGGCCAGGACCACGACCGAGAGCGTGTGCATCACGGCGACGATGCCACCGAGCCATACCGCGTCGCGGGGTCTGCCCCGGCCGCCCACGAGATACCCGGCGGCCAGCGACTTGCCGTGCCCGGGCGCACAGGCATGGAGCGCGCCCACGGCCGCCGAGATGAGCAGCGCCGGCGGGAGGGCCGGTCCATGGTCCAGGAGCGACGTCAGGTCGGCAGTCCAACCCCCGCCCTGCGAGGACGAGTTTCCCCCGGCCGTCGATGTGAAGGAGAGCTCCCGCGTGGGCTCCTTCGCCGTGTGCAGTCCCCCGCCGCCCACGTCCGTCACGGAGAGCGTGCGATAGGCGGGGTTGATATCCGTCATCGCGGTGACCGTCAGGGCGATCCGGTCCACCGGCCGCGGGCAGACGAAGCGGACCTTCATGCCGTCCGCCGCCCCGACTCGGCAGGGGCTGCCGTCCTGGCGTACGACGATGTGCGAGCGCAGATAGCCCGCCACATCGCCGCCGGACTCCTTCTTCAGAACGGCGACATCGTCCTTCTGCGCGGACCAGGCCGCTTCCACGGCCGAGCCCTTCGCCTCGACCTTGACGACGGGCGGCGTGCCGAAGGGGTGCGCCTGGGCCGTCCCCGCGCTGCCGAACAGCAGCGCGGGGACGGCGGCCAGGACGAGCAGCACCCAGGTGCGCAGTGATCGCACGGTGGCGCTTCCTCTCAGTCCCGGCGCGCGGCGAGTGCGTGGACGGTGCCGTCGTCCGTGAGGGCGACGACCCAGTCACCGCTGACGGAGAGCGCCGAAGCCACTCCCGCGCCAAGGTTGTACGCGACGAGCTGCGTACCGCTCGCCCGGTCCAGGACGAGCAGCCGCCCGTCCCATGTCCCCACATACACAAGGGACTTGGTGACCAGCGGATGCATCGTCGGCGAACCGGCGCCCGCCGAGCAGCCCATGGCGACGCGCCACTTGTCGTCCATCGGGCTCTCGCCCGCCAGATGACCGGCCTTGGTCTCCCACACCGGCTTCGACGGGTCGCCCGCGCTCGTGTCATAGGCGCGTACGACACCGTCGCGGCCCGCGACATAAGCAATGTCGCCCCACACGGCCGGGCTGGTGAGCGGGGCCCGCCCCGGCTCGCAGGTGCTGCCGCCGCCCACCTTGGACTCCCAGGTCACCGCGCCCGTCTTCGGGTCGTGCCCGCGGACGCCGGACGCCGTGACCGTCACCAGCTTCGCCGGGCCCGATGCGGGCTGCGTCAGCACGGGCGACGAGTGGCTGTCGATGTCGCCCCCGGTGTCCTTCACCCACAGTTGCTTGCAGCTCGCGAGGTCCATCGCGATGACCGTGTTGCTCGACGAAGAGTGCAGATAGGCGGTGTTGGAGCCGGGCTCGCGCACCACCGTGCTGTGGGACTGGCCCCAGGAGGCCGCGGCCCCGAAGCCGCCGGGCAGCTTCTCGCCCGTCTTGGCGTCACGGCAGCGCACCGTGTTCCAGTCCTGGTGGACGGCGACCGTACGGTCCCCGCCGGCGAGCGGGAAGACGCTGACCGGTCCGCCCGCGCGACCGTAACGGCGCACGGTGTCGCCGTGCTGCTCCTCACGGTCGATCGACTCCCAGGCGACGTGCCCGTCCTCGGCGTCCAGCGCGTAGATCCGTCCGACGCCGGTCGTCAGATAGACCCGTCCGTCGTGGAGCGTCGGCGCCGACTCGGCGTCGCCGTCCAGGTAGGTGCGCCAGATCTCGCGGCCGGAGGTGATGTCGTAGGCGAGCATCATGCTGTACGGAGAGTCGAAGGCGCGGGACGAGACGATCAGCTTGCCGTCCGCGATCACGGAGCCGTTCAGGTTGAACTGCTCACCTGTGTGCTGAGTCCACTTGAGGTCGAGCGTGTCGCCCGGGTTGTCGCCGCTCGCGGACCGCCCGGCCTCGTCGCCACCCTGCCGCAGCCAGTCCTGCCCGGTGCTCGGCTTCGACAGCTCGGCGTCGCGTACGACCTCGAAGGTGGACTTCGCCGCGGGAAGCGCGGGGAACGCCGTGCCCCGGGTGTCGTACACGGTCGTCTCGGCGGTGTAGCTGCCGGGCCGCAGCCCGCGCAGCTTGCCGCTCGCCCGGGTCCACGCACCGCGTGCGTCCGGGCAGGGTTCGGCCGTGCCGCCGGGCGGGGTGTAGCAGTTCTCGATACCGGGCCTGGCCGCTCCCTCGCCGAAGCGCACGCTCGCTCGCTTCACGACATGGCCGCGGCTGTCCCGTACGGTCAGCGTGGCCCTCGCGGGCGTACGGCCGTCGTCCTCCGCGTACACCTCTACGGGTATTGGGGCCTTTGCGCCGTGCGTGCTGCCCTGCGCGGGGCTGACCAGCGCGGAATCGTCGTCGATGTCGAACTGCCGGTGGATGCCGGTCACATGGCCCGTGTCCTCGTTGCGGCTTGTGCGCAGATCGTCGGTGATGCCGCTGAAGTCGAGGACCTTGTAGTCGGGGTGGGCACCGTCGATACCGTACGTGCCCTGGTTGTTGATCTCGACGGAGCGCTTGAAGGCACCGCGCCGGAACTCGGCCTGCTGGTTGTGACCGGCGGCGACCATCCGTACGTCGTACTTCGCCAGCTCGTCGACGGTCGGCTGCATGCCCGCGCCGGATCCCCACTGGGTGAACAGCGAGCGGTGCGCGAAGACGAGCACCTGCTTGCCGACCGCGTGCTGGGCCAGGTCCCTGCGCAGCCACTCCAGCTGCGGCTTCAGCCCGCTCGCGTCGTAGTTGTCCTCGAGTACGACGATGTGGCGGCCGTTGCGGTCGAAGCTGTACCACTCGGGGGCGAGGTTGCGGCGGTAGTACTCCAGGCTGCCTGCGTAGCCCTTGGAGGTGGCCGTGCCGCCGAAGTCGTGGTTGCCCATCACGGGGTAGAAGGGGTGGCCGAGCCGCCCCTGCTCCAGGCCCTTGCTGAAGAGGTCGTACGCGCCCTGCCGGCGCGGCTCTTCCGCGTAGTCCGTGACGGTCAGGTCTCCGGTCGCGATCTGCATCGTCGCGCCGTCGACCTCGGACATCGCCTGCACCTGGCCGGTCCACTGGGGCAGTGCCGTGCGGGCCTCGGCGTCGGTGCGGTTGCCGACCTCGGGGTCGGAGTTCATGACCCACTTCTCGGTGGGGTCCGAGGCGTTGCGGTCCGGTACGAGCGCGAAGTCGATGCCGGTACCGCCGGTCTCGGGGACCTTGTGGAAGAACTGCGGGATGTAGTCCTTGCGCAGGGCCGGGGTGTACCCGTCGGGCGAGACGATGCTGACGAGGTCGGTCTCGCGCCGCGTCGGGTCGATGGCCAGGGTGTACGAGCCGTCCGCGCGGGTCGTGGCCCACGCGGCGCCGTCCGTGACGTCGACACCGGGCATGGCGCGCTCGCCCTTGTCCCGCTCGCCGTTGCCGTTGCGGTCCTTGAAGACGGTGCCCTCGACGGTGGCGGTGGCCGGTGACGTGTCGTCGGCGAAGGCCGCCTGGGGCGCGAGGCAGGACAGGGCGACGGCTCCCGCGGTCGCGAGCCGGAACCGACGGCTTGTGCGCAGCCCGCGGACGAGGGTCGGCAGCCGCCGGGCGGCGAGTACGAACATGACACCGACCGCAGCCACGAGTACGACGGTGAGCCAGGGGAACGTCGGGAGCGCGTGCGCGCCCTTGGCGTCGACGAGCGGGGTTGCCGCGGAGGCGTCGACCGCTGTGCCGTCGAACTCCACGACGACCTGGGTCAGTCCGCCCCTGTCGAGGAGCGGGCTCATGTCCAGCGCGTCGATGTGGCAGCTCCACGCCAGTTCGATGACGACACCGCCGGGCACCCCGCCGTCGTCGCCGGGCACGCCCGAGCCGGTGACCGGGCAGCGTGCCGACAGCATCGAGGATGCCCAGGTGCCGGCCCTCTCGGGGGACACCACGTCGCGGTGCACGATGAGACGGCCACTGGTGACGTTGTCACCGGTGGCGACGACGAGTTCGGCGTGCTCGCGGGAGACATGCGCCATAGCGGGCTGGGCTCCGATGCCCAGCACAAGGAACAGCAGCGCGAGACAGAGCCCGGCCGCTGTGCGTATGTGTTTCATAAGAGCGGACGCTAGCCAGCATCCGCTCGATTTCCGCCAAGACCGAACGACTTTCATCGAGTCGTCCGCAAGAGTTCAGCTCTGCAGCTTGGCCATCAGCGTCCGCATGTCCTCGATCATGAAGGGCCTGATGCCCGAGAGATCGGCCGGAGCGGTCTTACCGCCCGGACCGTTCGGCCCGCCGGGCGAGACGGAGAGCGTCAGCACGGCCTGGCCGTCCAGCACATGGAGGGTCGGCGCTTCGTCGCTGCCGTCCTCCAGGACGAAGTAGGCGCGCTCGCCGATCCCGTCGACCTGTTCCATGGTGACCTCGGTGTCCCCGAAGAGCATCTGCGCGGCAGTAGCCGCCTTGAACTCCGGCCCCGGGTCGGTCCTCTTGTGCAGCGTGTAGGTGAAGTAGACGCTCGGAGGCGAGTCCTCGAGGCCCCCGTCCTTCGGCGACGTCGTGGTCGACTCCACAGTGGCCCAGCAGGACGCCAGGTCGAGGGTCGTGTGCTCGCGCGCCGACGGCATCCGGGACTGCACCTTGCCAAGCACGGTGGACAGCGCCTTCAGCCCGGTTTCGGAGCAGAGGTCGCGGCTCGCCCGGTACCCGCCGACGTCCGGGTCCTGCCTCTCGTACACGTACAGGCCGCCCGCCCACACCGCTGACGCGGCCAGTACACCTCCGACCGCCCATACCCAGGCCGGGCGTGGCCGACGGGCGGAGACACCGTCGCCGGCCGCCACCGTCTCGGTCCCGGCCGCGTCCGCCTCACCCGTCCGCGGCCCGGCAAGCTCGGCCTCGCCGAACGGCTCGTCCTCCCCGACCAGTTCCGGCTCGGATATCACTCCTGTGCCTCCCCGGCCCCGGCGGACGCCGGCGCCGGGGTCAGCCCGGGGGTCGGCGTCGGCGCGGCCTCGACCGCCGCAGCGCCGTGCGGCGGGGGCGGTGAGTCCCGCAGAGCCTGCTCCCTGCCGTACGCGCGCAGATAGCCGACCACCGTGTTGGTCACCGCCACCAGCGGCACCGCCACCACGGCGCCGCCGATCCCGGCGGTCAGTCCACCGGCCGCGACCGCGAGGACGACGGCGAGCGGGTGCACACGGACCGCGCGGCCCAGGATGAAGGGCTGCAGCACATGGCCCTCGATCTGCTGTACGGCGAGGACGACGATCAGCACCATCAGCGCGGTGAACACGCCCTGGGTGACCAGTGCGACGACCACCGCGAGCGCGCCGGAGATGACCGCGCCGACGAGGGGGATGAAGGCGAACAGGAAGATGAAGACGGCCAGCGGTACGGCCATCGGGACATCGAGGAAGTAGATGCCGAGGCCGATGAAGATCGCGTCGATCAGCGCCACGATCACCGTGCCGCGCACATACGCGGTCAACGTGCGCCAGGCGCGCGGCCCTGCTCCGGCGACTCCCTCGCGCGCCTGCGCCGGGACCAGTTTGAGCACCCAGTGCCAGATGCGCTTGCCGTCGTACAGCAGGAAAAGCGTCGAGAACATCGCCAGCAGGATGCCGGTGAGTATCTCGACCATCACCGTCACACCCTGCAGGCCCGCGGAGGTGATCTCCTGGGTGTTGGTGCCGATGGTGTCGCTGAGGTTCTTGGCGACGTCGTTGATCTGCTGCTCGGTGACATGGAACGGGCTGTCGAGCAGCCAGCGCTTGAGTTCCTCGATTCCGTCCCTGACCCGGTCGGAGAGGTTGTCGAGGTTGTCCATCACCTGCCAGACCACGAACCAGCCGACCAGGCCCATGATGATGAAGCCCGCGATCGCGGTGACTGCGGTGGCGAGCCCGCGCGGCAGGCCCAGCTTCTTCAGCCGGGCCACGGTGGGCTGGAGCATCGCGGTGACGAGCAGCGCGGCCACGAAGGCGAGGACCACCAGCTGTACCGCGCTGATGATGCGCATCAACACCCAGAGCGTGCCTGCCAGTACGAGCAGCCGCCAGCCGGCCTCGGCCGCGACGCGCATGCCCCAGGGAATCGCGGCGACCGGGTCGGGCCTGGCCGCGACGGCGGGGGCGTAGGCGGGCGGCGGCGGGACGCTGTCCGGAGCGGGCCCAAGGACGACCGGCACATCGTCGTCCGCGTCCTCGCTGCGTTGCTCGTCCAGGCGCTCGCTTATCCGGGTCAGCCCGGCGCCCAGGCCGGCGAGCCATCCTGGCAGTCTCGACATGATCTTCCCTCTTCCCCCCACCACTCCCCCCCGGGAGCCCTTTCCGACCGACCGTACACGCACGGAGCCCCCCACCGTAGGACGGTGGGGGGCTCCGAAAAGTTGAGCGCCGGCAGATCCTAGTACCAGTGGTTGGCCTGCCAGAACGACCACGCGCCACAGGGGCTGTCGTAGCGGCTGTTCATGTAGTTCAGGCCCCACTTGATCTGGGTCGCCGGGTTGGTCTGCCAGTCGGCGCCGGCCGACGACATCTTCGAGCCGGGCAGCGCCTGGACCAGACCGTAGGCACCGGAGGAGGCGTTCTGCGCCTGGTAGTTCCAGCTGGACTCGTGGTCCACGATGTTGCTGAAGCACTGAAACTGGTCGGCAGGGATCATCTGCCGTGCGATCGCCTGGACCTCGGCGACGGAGTAGGAGCTCTTCGCGGAGAAGGTGGAAGCGTCCCGCACCGAGTCACGGTTGGCGCGTGCTTCCTTGGCCTCGCGATCGCGCTCGGCCTTCTCCTCAGCGGCTTCCTTCTTCGCCTCGGCGGTCTTGGCTGCCGAGATACGGGCCGCTTCCTCGGCGGACTTCTTCGCGGCCGCGTCTGCGGCAGCGGCCTGCGCGTCGGCCTGCTGCGTCAGGGACGAGACCTGAACCTGAGCCTGCTGGCCCATGGGGATGTCTGCGAGGAGCGTCGTGTCGGCGGCGGACGCCTCAAGGTTGTCGTTCGAGGGCAGGGTGTTGCCCGAGGCAACGCCCACGACGGCGCCAACGGTGGTGACCGCAGTAGCTGATGCCACTGCGAACCCCCGGACCGAGATCCGGCTCACACGGTTTCCTTCCAGCAACGCCCGCATGGGTGACCTCGCGAGCGCAATCGTGCCCCTGACGCTGGCCTCCCTACTGCTTGGGTCACGGGAGGCGCGGGCCCGGTGGGCAACCCCCTTGACGGGAGTGCCGCATGATGCTCGCGGGCGGCATACGACGGCAAGTCTTGAGTTGTGTGGTGCTGTGCACCTCTGGAGGTGCGGATGTGCCGTATGCGGGGCCTGACGGAAGCAAGACTCTGCCGGAAGCCGACACCGCAAGGCAATTCTTCGTTGCGTGTGAAAGCTCACACCCCGTTTGAGCCAGGTGTTTTACGGAAACCGGCGGACAGCACGGCGCCGCCCGGCTACGCTCTTGCGCTCTGCCGGGCGGCGCCAACTGCCTTATTCCGTATTAGATCTGGCCTTCCTCCAGCATTTCGGTCACCAGCGCGGCGATCTGCGAACGCTCGGAGCGAGTGAGGGTGACATGCGCGAAGAGCGGATGCCCCTTCAACTTCTCGACCACGGCAACGACTCCGTCGTACCGGCCGACGCGCAGATTGTCCCGCTGCGCCACGTCATGAGTCAGGACGACCCGGGAATTAGCCCCGATACGGGACAGAACGGTCAACAGGACGTTCCGCTCCAGGGACTGGGCCTCGTCGACGATGACGAACGCGTCGTGCAGCGAGCGGCCTCGGATATGGGTGAGCGGCAGGACCTCGAGCATGCCGCGTCCGAGCACCTCCTCGATCACTTCACGGCCCGCCACGGCCGAGAGTGTGTCGAAGACCGCCTGGGCCCAGGGGCTCATCTTCTCGGCCTCGGTGCCCGGCAGATAACCGAGCTCCTGCCCGCCGACCGCGTACAGCGGCCTGAAGACCATCACCTTCTGGTGCTGCCGGCGCTCCAGGACCGCCTCGAGGCCCGCGCAGAGCGCGAGCGCCGACTTGCCGGTGCCGGCCCGGCCGCCCAGCGAGACGATGCCGACGTCCGGGTCGAGGAGCAGATCGAGAGCGATGCGCTGCTCGGCGCTACGGCCGTGGATACCGAAGGCCTCCCGGTCGCCGCGCACCAGCTTCACATTGCCCTCGGCCGAGATCCGGCCCAGCGCCTTGCCGCGCTCGGACTGCAGAACGAGGCCGGTGTGGACGGGCAGTTCCGCCGCTTCGGGGACGTACAGCGTCTCCTCGCCGTACAGCAGATCCACCTGTTCGGCGGAAAGGGGCAGTTCGGCCATTCCGGTCCAGCCGGAGTCGGTGATGGCCAGCTCCGCCCGGTACTCCTCCGCCAGCAAACCGACGGACGAGGCCTTGATACGGAGAGGCAGATCCTTGGACACGACCGTGACGTCGTACCCCTCGGCCTGCAGATTGCGCGCTACCGCCAGAATCCGTGAGTCGTTGTCCCCCAATCGGAAGCCGGCCGGAAGGACGCCGGGATCGGAGTGGTTGAGCTCGACACGGAGCGTGCCGCCGAGGTCGCCCATCGGGATGGGGGCGTCGAGGCGGCCGTACCGGATACGGAAATCGTCCAGAAGGCGCAGCGCCTGGCGGGCGAAGTAACCGAGCTCCGGATGGTGCCTCTTTGCCTCCAGCTCCGTGATCACCACGATCGGGAGCACGACTTCGTGCTCGTCGAAACGGGTCAGGGCGTTCGGATCGGCCAGCAGGACGCTGGTGTCGAGAACATAGGTGCGCCTGTCGGGCATGCGGCGCTTTGTGCTGTTCACCACGGAAGGACGTACCCCCTCGAATGAGGTCGGCAGTGCGACGGCGTCGCGGGCCATGGGGTCTCCCCCGCCGAAGGCAGGGGACGGGCCGGGCTCGGCCACGATGCGCGGGCCGAACTCCGGCCCTCCGCGGTGTCCGCACCAGAAGTGCGGTCCTTCGTGTGCAAAGGGCCTCCCGGGCGAGCGGTCTCGGCCGCTCACTGAGATACGACGTTCGTGGATCGGACGTCGACCTGGAAGGGGTATTCCCTCGAACATGCGCAGCCATGCCATGGCATATGACGACGCGTGGATGAACAGAGGGTGATCCGCGCTACAGGGGACCCGAAGGGGCCTCAGCTGCCGTAGCGGCGGTGGCGCGCGGCGTAGTCGCGCAGCGCACGCAGGAAGTCGACCTTGCGGAAGGCCGGCCAGAAGACTTCACAGAAGTAGTACTCCGAGTGGGCGCTCTGCCAGAGCATGAATCCGGACAGCCGCTGCTCGCCGCTGGTACGGATGACCAGGTCGGGGTCGGGCTGGCCGCGTGTATAGAGGTGCTCCGAGATGTGCTCGACATCGACGATCTCGGCGAGCTCCTCGAAGCTCGTGCCCTTGTCGGCGTGCTCCAGAAGGAGGGAGCGGACGGCGTCGGCGATCTCCTGACGGCCGCCGTATCCCACGGCGACGTTCACGAGTATCCCGTCGATGCCGTCCGTGGCCTGCTCGGCTTCCTTCAGTACGGACTGGGTGCGGGCGGGCAGCAGATCCAGCGTGCCGACGTGGTGCACGCGCCAGCGGCCGTCCGCCGCGAGGTCGCGGACCGCGTTCTCGATGATGCCGAGGAGCGGGATCAGCTCGTTCTCGGGGCGGTCCAGGTTGTCCGTGGACAGCAGCCAGAGGGTGACGACCTCGACATCGGTCTCGGCACACCAGCCCAGCAGCTCCTGGATCTTGCTGGCGCCCGCCTTGTGCCCCTGCTCGGCCGTGCCACCGGATGCCTTGGCCCAGCGACGGTTGCCGTCGAGGATGACTCCGATGTGCTTGGGCACCTGGGCGTGGTCGAGGCGGCCTTCCACCCGGCGCGCGTAGAGCCCGTACACCAGGTCGCGCAGGTTCACTTTTCCAACCCCTCCATGCGGCAGTCCCCGAGGGCGCCACACTACTGCGCGCTGGCCACAGCGGCCCAACCCGGCCTGTCACAAGTCCGTGATAAGGAGGGATGCGTGACTGATTCCTCCTCCTACCGAGCAGCCGCGGACCGCTACGAGTCGATGGAGTACCGGCGTACCGGCCACTCCGGGCTGAAGCTTCCCGCGCTCTCTCTCGGCCTCTGGCACAACTTCGGCGACGACCGCACCCTCGACTCACAGCGCGCGATCCTGCGGCGCGCCTTCGACCTGGGTGTGACGCACTTCGACCTGGCGAACAACTACGGGCCGCCGCCCGGGTCGGCCGAGCTCAACTTCGGCAAGATCTTTGCGCAGGATTTCACCCCGTATCGGGACGAAATGGTCATTTCGACCAAGGCGGGCTATCTGATGCACCCGGGGCCCTACGGCGAGTGGGGTTCGCGGAAGTACCTGCTGTCCTCGCTCGACGCGTCCCTGAACCGGATGGGTCTGGACTACGTCGACATCTTCTACTCCCACCGCTTCGACCCGGGCACCCCGCTCGAGGAGACCATGGGCGCGCTGGCCTCCGCCGTGCAGCAGGGCAAGGCCCTGTACGTGGGTGTGTCGTCGTACAACGCGGAGCAGACCGCGGAGGCGGCCCAGCTGCTGAAGGAGATGGGTGTACCGGCTCTCATCCACCAGCCCTCGTACTCGATGATCAACCGCTGGATCGAGGCCGACGGACTGCTCGACACGCTGGAGAGCGCCGGCATGGGCTGCATCTCCTTCGTGCCGCTCGCACAGGGGCTGCTCACCGGCAAATACCTCAAGGGCATCCCGGAGGGCTCGCGGGCCACGCAGGGCAAGTCGCTGGACCCGAATCTGCTCTCCGCCGAGGTCGTACGGCGGCTGAACGGGCTGAACGACATCGCTGTCAGGCGCGGTCAGTCCCTCGCCCAACTGGCGATCGCCTGGGTGCTGCGGGACGAGCGGATGACCTCCGCACTGATCGGCGCCTCCAGTGTGAAGCAGCTCGAGGAAAACGTCGCGACGCTGGCCGGACCGACCCTGAGCGACGAGGAGTTGAAGGAGATCGACACCTTCGCGGTGGACACCGAGGGCACCAACATCTGGGCCGGGCGGAGCTGAGCCGACCCTCGGAGAAACAGCCGGAGAAATAAAACGGGCCGGTCCGTGGGGGGGGATACGGACCGGCCCGAGGGGGGGTTTCCACCATAACCCTTTGCAAGTCTGCCGAGCGCCACGCCATGCCGTAACTACGCTCCGAATCCGGCGTACGACGGGGAGGCCGTCGCGCGGGCCGGGAAAGTGGCTGGTTCCGGACCGACGCGCACACTCGGGGGCCGTCCCTCCCACGAGGGACCCCCGGTCACAGGCGTGACATTGACGGCGCGCCGGCCCAAGGGCCCGTCAGGCTGCGGGCTCCCTCGACATATTGGCGAGAATCCGCCCCATGGGAGTTCGTCACTGTGGGGGAGCTGACCTCTGGCCCGTGGACTGACTCAGGGACCGTCTCAGGGATTTGGCCGAATGCGGACAGAAACTGTCCTATATAAACCCTAGAGTCATCCGTATGACGACGCGACGCGTGACATGGACCCAGGCCAACGCCCGCCGGCTCGCACGACAGGGGCTGACCGCCCCGGCCAAGACCTCCCCCGCCGAGATCGCCGCCGCGATGCTCGGCGCGCACGCGCAGGTGCTGTCCGCCGCCGAACTGTCCGTCGCGCTGCGCCTGGAGGGCAGTGCGACGCGTGCCGACGTGCGCGAGGCGCTGTGGACGGACGGCAGCCTGGTGAAGACATACGGGCCACGCGGCACCGTCCATCTGCTGGCGGCGGCCGATCTGCCGCTGTGGACCGGCGCACTGTCCGCGATCCCGGCCGGCGCGAGCCCGATGCCCGCCGCCGTACGGATGACGGCTGAGCAGACCGAGCAGGTCGTCGCGGCCGTCGGCGACGCTCTCATCGGCGCGGAGCTGACGATCGACGAGCTGACCGAGGCGATCGTCGAGCGCACCGGGTCCTGGGCCGCGGACCCGGTGATGGAAGCCTTCCAGGGCAAGTGGCCACGCTGGCGACAGGCGATGCACACGGCCGCGCACCGCGGTGCGCTCCGTTTCGCGCCCAACCGCGGACGCAAGGCCACCTACACCAGCCCCGGCGTCACTCCGATGGACGGTCCCGCCGCGTCGGCGGAGCTCATACACCGCTATCTGTACGCGTACGGGCCCGCCACCCCGGCGCACTTCGCCAAGTGGCTGGCCGCGCCCAAGGGCTGGGCCGCAGAGGTGTTCGCCGCGTCGGCGGGCGAGGGGAGGATCGAGGAGGTGGCGTTCGAGGGCGGCCGGGCGTGGGTGGCGGCCGGCGACACCGAGTTCCCGGAAGAGCCGCCGCGGGGTGTGCGGCTGCTGCCGTACTTCGACGCGTACGCCATCGCCTCGCAACCGCGCGAGCTGCTCTTCCCCGGCCCGGCGTACGAGCGGGCGCTGGCGGGCGGGCAGGCCGGGAACTTCCCGGTGGTGCTCGTCGACGGGACCGTCGCCGGGGTGTGGCACCAGCGGCGGTCCGGGCGGCGGATCGCGGTCACGGTGGAGCCGATCGGCGACGCACTGGGCACCCTCCGCCACCGCGAGCTGGAGCAGCAGGTGGAGCGGGTCGGTGAAGTACTACAAGGACAGGCGGAGTTGACGGTCGGGAAGGTCACGGTCGGGCCGCACGCCTGAGTCGTAGCAGAGTGACGCCGTCGCGCTGGGCGATGCGCTCATAGCCGTACTTGTGCTGCGCGGCGTCGAGTTCGGCCGCCTGCTGCTCGGGCGGGTAGGGCCAGTGCCCCGAAGGGTACGGCCAGGCCTCCGGCGCCCTGCTGTCATGAATGATCCACTCGGCGGTGGGGCGGGGCAACCGCGTCCTGTCGTACTCGTACAGCCGCGCGTCGACCGGGAACGTCGGGAAGAGAACGACCTCGCAGCGTGAAGTGAGCTGCGGAACAAGGCGGTTGGAAGCGGCGACGGTCGCCCCGTCCGGGATCCTTGCGAGCAGCGAGCGGGCTGCCTCGATATGGGGTGTCGAGCGCCACGTGGCCCGCTGGGCCAGCTGGGCGAGGGGGAACGACGGCAGCATGACGAGGGTCACAGCGAGCACGGTGATCAGCGAGGCGCGGACATGGCGGGCGGCGAGCGGATGGTCCGCGCCGCGCCACTGCCGCAGCGTGTCGATGAGGCCGACGAAGACAATGGGCATCAGGACAGCGCTGTAGTGGAAGGACGTGCCCCAGTGGAAGCCGATCCGCGACAGCATCCGCCAGGTCAGGGTGGGCACGGCGAGGATCGCGAGTGGTGAGCGCAGCGCAAGCAGCGCGGACGGGGCGAAGACCAGGATCACTGTCATGGCCTTGATGTCCGGGCGCAGCGCGTCGAGCGGGACGAAGGCGATGGTGGACAGCAGCGAGCTGTGGGCGCCCTCGGTGAGATTGCCGCCGTGCGCATATTGGCCCGCCGGATTGAATGCGGGCAGCAGGAGCTTGATCTCGACGGCCGAGGCGAGCAGACCGGCCGCGGCGGTGACGACACCGAGACGGCGCGGGCCCTTCCAGGCGACGTAACAGCCGAGAGTGGCGAGCGTGAAGCCCAGGTCCTCCTTGATCAGGACGAGCGGAGCCGCCCAGGCGACGGCGGGACCCCAGCGGCGGCGGCCGAGGGCCTCCAGGGCGAAGGAGAGCAGCGGTACGGCGAGGACGACCTCATGGAAGTCGAAGGCGGCGGCTGATGCGATGCCCCAGCTCAGCCCGTAGCCGACGGCGACGACATGCGCCGAGCGGCGCCCGAGCTCCCGCAGCGCCCAGCGGGCCGGCGGTACGACAGCGAGGGCGAGCAGCGCCGACTGGGCGAGGAGCAGACAGAAGGCCGACGGCCAGAGGCGGTAGAGCGGGGCGAGGACGGCGAGCGCGGGATGGAAATGGTCGCCGAGCAGATTGAAGTGGTCGCCGCGCAGGGGGACGATCGGCGGCCGCAGTTGGGAGTAGGCGCGTACGGCCTGCTCGAAGATACCGAGGTCGTAGCCGGTGGTGCGGAGCAGCATATGACGGCGTACGGCGACGGTGGCGTAGAGCAGAAAGAGCGCCGCCGCCCAGCTCCAGGGGAGGAGGGCGGCGGGGAAACGGGCAGTGGAGCGCGGTCGGGGTTTTGGCGCGGGAGCGGGGATGAGGGACCGCAGTACGCCTCGCCGAATCACCGCATTGTCAGGGAATGTCCGCATACGCCCCGATGCTAGATGGGCATCCTGACGCCGGACGGCTTGACCGCCTCGATGAGGAAGCGCGTCGTCGTGGCGATGAAGGGCCCCTCCGACCGCATCCGCTCAGGAGTCCCAGCCGTCGGCGGAGACGGCTTCCGCCTCGGCAACGAGCTCGTCGAACGTACGCGCTGTCATGACAAGGCGTGCCCGGTGGTGCTGTCGACGTGGTCGGGGATCTCGCCGTCGTGCCGGTCGCCCGTCGACTTCGTACCGGAAGGCTCGAACATGAGGATCGAGCCGCCGGGCGACGAGGGCTTGTGCTCGATGCCCTTCGGTACGACGAAGGTGTCGCCCTTGTGGAGCTCGACGGTGGACTCGGTCCCGTCGGCGGCGCGCAGCGCGATGTCGAAACGGCCGTCCAGGACAAGGAAGAACTCGTCGGTGTCCTCATGGACGTGCCAGATGTGCTCTCCGGCGGTGTGGGCGATCCGTACGTCGTAGTCGTTCATCCGGGCCACGATGCGGGGGCTGTAGACATCGTCGAAAGTGGCGAGGGCTTCGCTGAGGTTGACCGGCTTCGCGTCAATGGAATCCATGCGAACGATTCTTGCGGGCGGAACGGGTCGTGTCTTGTACGTATGTGCGCCGACGAATGTGCGCCGACGAATGTGCGCTCCGAGGCGTTGGGTCCTCTCAGCCCGCCGCGAGGCCGCCGAGCAGCAGCCCGGCAAGCGCGCCCACGATCATGAACGGCCCGAACGGGATCGCGGTCTTACGGTTCGCGCGCCCGAGGGCCATCAGTGCGACCCCGTACAGCGAACCCAGCAGAAAACCGGCGAAGGCTCCGGTGAAGAGGACCGTCCAGCCGTACCAGCCGAGGGCGACGCCGAGCGAGAGGGCGAGTTTGACATCGCCGAAACCCATGCCGTTCGGGTGGATCAGGAAGAGCACGAAGTAGGCGGCGCCGAGGACGAGTCCGCCGAGCAACGCGGTTGGCCAGGAGCCGGCGTCGGCGGGGAGCAGCGCGGCGAGCCCGAGAAGCACGGCGGCCGCGGCGGCGAGCGGGAGAGTCAGCTGGTCGGGCAGGCGGTGGACGTTGAGGTCGACTTGGGCGAGAAGTACGGCGAAGGGCGCGAGCAGCAGCCAAACGGCCAGTTCGGGGCGGGGGCCGGTGGCGGCGGCGAGGGCCGCGCAGGAGAGAGCGGTGACAGCGGGAACCAGGACCGTCAGACGGCCGTATTCCGGCGGGGGCGGCGCGGGCGCCTCGTCGTGGGTGCCTTCCGAAGCCGCAGCAGAGGCGAGGGCCGGAGCCGTACTGGCAGGAACGGCAACGGCACACATCGCGCACCGTGCGCGCCCCAGCCAGCCGCTGGCAGGCCCGGCAATCGGATGCCCGCCGGGGCAGGTCTCACGCCACGCCTCCTCCGGCACGACGGAGAGCCGGTATGCGGCGCGCGGCACGAGCAGTCCGGTGGCTGCGCCCCACAGGGCAGCGACGGCGATCAGGGTGGCGTACACAATTCCGACCCTAAGCGACACCGGATGCCGGGTCATGGGCCCTGGGGCCCACCGCGCGAGATCCCAGGGCCCAGAGCCACACAGCAGACGCTACGGTCTACGCCATGGGGAAATGGCGAAACGGCAGCGGCAAACTGACAGTTGTGGGACGGGACGAGCACGCGATTCCAGTCCAGGTCGCGGCCTCTTACCGCGCCCGTACACGCGGGCTGCTGGGCCGGGACGGGATCGACGGCTCGCTAATGCTCACTCCGTGCGGCAGCGTGCACACCTTCCGGATGCGCTTCACGATCGATGTGGCTTACCTGGACAAGAAGTTCAACGTCATCGCGGTACGGACGATGAAGCCTGGCCGCCTCGGCCTGCCCCGGCCACGTTCCCGCCATGTGCTGGAGTCGGAAGCCGGGGCGATGGAGGAGTGGGGTGTGCGGCCGGGCGCCCAGGTCCGTATCGAGGTGTAGCGGCGTACACAGCAGCGGGCTAAGAGTGCTCGGCCATCCTCCGCCGTCCCACGACGGCCCACGCCCCCAAGCCAAGCACCAGGACGGTCCCCACGCCGATCCCTGTGATGCCGATGCCCCGCATCATGAGACTACGATTCCCCTCCCCCTGGTCGCCGAGCCCGAATCCGGCCGCATCCGCATCACCGTCGTACGCCGGGCCCGCCTGCGCCTTCCCCTCGATTCCCAGGTTCAGGATGACGGGAACTGAGTTCGGAACCTTCGGGTCAAGGCTGACCTGTACGTAGTACCAGCCCTGGAAGCACATCGCCTGCACCGCTGCCGAGCCGTCGCCCTTGCGGTTCGCGTACACGGCTGGGGCGGTCCCGAGCTCGATCGCCGCGGCGTCGCCAATGTAGTTGGCGGTCTCGTCCTCGACCGGACCGCGCGCGGGGTTGTAGAGCGCCACCCGCAGGCCATTGATGCTGACGAACCCGCTCTTCGCGGAGTTGGCGAACTGTGCGCCGACGAAGAGTTGCTGCCCCCAGGACAGCGGCACCCTGTAGAAACGGCTGTCGCCGGGGCGGAGTTCGTCGCGCCACGCGCCGTTGTCCACCCTTGCCGCATCGTTGAATCCTGTGCCGCCGACCACGGTCTTCGGCTCGCTCGTGGAGGACGGCGAGGGCGCCTGCGAGCTCCAGTATGTGGGGGCGGTCGGAGCGGGGGCATCGGCCTTGAGGCCGGGCTCCGCCATGTACTTCAGCTCGATGGGCCAGTGCTGCGCTCGGATGCTCCCCGAACCTGTCCACTCCACCGCGAAGAGATAATCTCCCGCTTGCTTGCAGTCCCGGTCGGACTCAATAGTGCGCGAGACATACCCGGCGACCGGGCGGGTGGAAACGGCCCGGAACGTGATGCTGTCATCGACACTGCAGCTCGTTCCGTCCATGGTTGCGAGTGAGATTCGGATACCGTCCAGGACATCCGTCACACTCCCCGGCGGCGGGGCGAGGACGGCCGAGAGATAGGCGTTGGATTTCACGTCCAGCGTCACCTTGTAGAACTTCTTCTCGCCCTTGGAGATCGTGTCGGTATACGTCCCCGGCTCCGCCAGCACCGGCCCGTCCGCAGACGACGCCGCTCCCTTGACCGGCTTCGCGCCGTCCGCCAGCCGATACGCGGCCACGCCCCGGGGGCCGTCCGACGCCGGGGCCGCCTGGGCCGGGCCCGGTACCAGCATCAACGCACAGAGCGCCGCACCGACTGCCGTACCGCCTCCGGTTCGCGACATCATCCCGCTCCTTCTGGTCGACGCTGCCGCCCCATTCTCACCCTCCGGGCCCGCCGTCACTGCTACGGCCACCGTTACGCTCCAGCATCCCCAGGGCGTGCTGACCGGGCGGCGTGCCACCATCAGCCGCGGTCATTGCAGAGCATGAGCAAAGATGCAGCAAGCACGCGGCAGGTACGGATCAGTGACCCCGGCCGGGGAAGCCCTCGTCCGAGCCCGTCACCGCCGCGAAGAGCACCACCGGCTCCTCCGCGTCCATCTGCCCGGCGCCGACCGCGACCCGGCGGTCGCCGACCCGCCAGACCGCCAGGTCGTCGAAGTAGCCCAGCTCGCACAGGGCCGCGAAGGCGCGGCAACTCCCGCCGCCCCGCACCTGGCGCCGGAACGGCGCCTCCGTAAGTGGGTACGCCCCCGAACGCAGACATGCGCTTCCCCCAACCGGCCCTGCGAGTAAGCGAAATGACCACTCACCCTACGACCTGGCGTTACGCGGCGTCGTGGGCCCCAGGGCCCAACTCCGGACCCACACAGCACCGGCCGTTACGGTGGCGCGCGCATGCCCCGAGGAAGAGCCCGTGGTTCGCGGGGCGGGCGGGAGCGGCACTCGGGTGTGTACTTCGGTCAGCCGACGGCCGCCGTGCGCTGATGCCGGCTCGCACCAGGACGCGGGAAGCCCACGCACCGGCGACCAGGCGGAACACACCTTCACGGTGCCGGAGGGAGAGGTAGAGATCCCGGTCCGGAATCAACTTCGTTGCGGTGGGAATCAGTTCAGTCACCGCAAGGGCGGCGGCAGTGCGTACCGGTCGAGACGGCAGACATGCAGCGCACACGCGATCGCGGTACGGACGATGCCGACGCTGCGGGACTCGCCCGGGACACTGAGACTCCGGCCAGTGCCGCCGCCGCGTCCGGCGTCGGCCGGTGCATGGTCAGGTCATTGCGCGGTCAGGGCGTTGCAGTTTACGCCCAGTCAATCTGCCAGCCCCGCTGCTCGATGGTCTCCTCCACGGCGGCCCAGTCCTCCAACCACTCACCGATGCAGTCGGTCGTCATGTCCGGATCGTCGGCGATACGGATCATGACACCGTCGGCTGCCACCCGCTCCTCGGGCGTCGTGGCGAGATCCGCCATCAGGTCGGCCCGGACATAGCGTCCCGCCTCATCACCCGCGACAAATCGCCCCACGACCCCGAACCGTGTTCGCGCATTCGCCTCGGAGACATCCCCCCGGTCGAGAACCGCAGTGACACGGAGCTCCACGGAGTCGCCCTGCGCAGCCACGGCGGCGGCGAGATAGGTGCGCCCGAGTTCCGCCGCGGCGGCACACAGCAAGGGGAGCCCCTCAACGACATCGTCATTCCTGGTGAGGACATCGGCCACATCCCGGTTCTGCGCCTCGTCCTCCCGCGCCAGGAGCCCGGCATCGCCGTGCGGGTCCACTTCGAGGACGAAGTCCCGTACGGCAGAAGAGACTTGTGTAGCACCCATCGGGTCACCCCACAGCAGGAGACCCACCCCGGTGTGCAGGACCCCGACACCGCTCTCGACAAGGGACTCAACCCCCGTAGCGTCCTCCGGCATCTCGTCCATCACGTCCCCCAGCCGGTCGTGCAGCTCCGAAGCCCTGGACAGGTCGGGCGGGCCGCTCTCCCACAGCAGCTCCAGGGCCTGGCGGCAGACCTCCAGATCCGCCGTACGCCCGGAGTGCGCCACGGCCCAGAGCACGACTCCGCACGCACGCTCGACGCAAGCGGCCGAAACGCCCTGGCCTGGGCAAACGATGCCGTATAGGCGGGGTTTCCCACGCTCTCCAACATCTTCACGCCGTTTCACGCCGTCCGGTAGCGATGCACGCCGGGCGGCCCCGGACCGCATCTGTGGCTACTTGAGTTTGGCGGCCTGGGCGGTGCTAATCGCTGCCGGGATCTCGGGGGTCTTCGCGTCCACGAGATTCGCAGTGTAGAAGGTGGCCACCGTCGTCCCCGTACGCACCACCTGGAAAACCAGCGGCACCTCCTCGCCCTTGTACGCACCACTCAGTTGGTACGCGAGTGCCTCGTCCCCGGCCTGCGGGCTCGGCAGCTTCTTCACCCCGGAGTATGTCGACGGGCTCTCCCCGCCATGAGCCGTGAACCCGTCGGCACAGTCCGCGACCGCCTTGTTCAGGCGGGCCAGCACCTGGCCCGCCTCCTGCCCCCGGTGCGCCGTGAGGAACTCGGTGACCACCGTCTGCTCACCCTTCCCGCCAACGATCTGGCGGTACACCGCAGCCGACGGGGCCGGCTCGGGCTTGCCGCCCAGCAGCGCGGTC
Source organism: Streptomyces sp. NPDC002730 (assembly GCF_042888805.1). Classification (NCBI taxonomy): domain Bacteria; kingdom Bacillati; phylum Actinomycetota; class Actinomycetes; order Kitasatosporales; family Streptomycetaceae; genus Streptomyces; species Streptomyces sp. NPDC002730. The sequence continues at coordinate 653,597 of NZ_JBIAQG010000001.1, read as the reverse complement.
AGCGGCAGGCACTCGGCCTTGTCCGCCGTCTCCCCCATGGGCGGCGCACCCTCCATCGGCGCCACCGCAAAACCGGCCACATCCCCCTTGGCCAGCACGAAACCCTCCAACTCCACCTTGGACAGCGTCTTCCCCGTCACCTTCGCCGCACCCGGAGTCGACGAGGCAGGTGCCGGGGTCGACGCCGTAGCCGCAGTCGGCTTGTCCTTCGGCTTCTGCGACTCGCCCGACCCGTCCGCCGTGACGGACGAGGAACCACCACACCCCCCGACCAGCGCCAGCGTCAAAGCGACCGTCGCCAACGCCACACCCCGATGCGTACGCACCGAATCCACGCGCATGTCCCAAACCTTCTCTCGGCGCAACCGATACCTCGGCCGCGCATGAACCTGCTCTTCGCAGTTGACTCCGGGCCGATCGACCTGCGGCAACGGCGAGCCAGTGACTTCCCGGTCCCGCCACACGCTTATGACGGCCAGTCCACCTGACGCTCATCCCGTTCGAAGGACTCCTCGACGCCGGCCCAGTCCTCCACCCACTCGCCGATGCAGTTGATCTCCATTTCAGGATCATCGGCGACGCGGATCATGACGCCCACGGCTTCCTCTCGCTCCTCGTCCGTCTCGGCGAGATCCACCAGCTTGTCGACCCGGATATAGCGCCCGGCGTCAGCACCCGCGACGACCCGTCCCACGACACCGTAGTGGCGTGTGGCGTCCGCATACGCCGCGATGATGTCCTCTCGGTCGGGGACTGCCGTGACCCGGAGCTCCATCGCTCCACGACCCTCCTCACCTTCTCCTTCGCGAAACGCGGCCACCGCCGTGTCCAGATAGACACGTCCGAGCTCGGCCGCCGCCATACGCAGGGACACCAGGGGCCCGGGCAGTTCGCCGCTCCAGGCAAAGACCGTCTCCACGTCATGGTTCTGCGCCTCGTCCTCCCGTGCCAGGAGATCGGCGTCGCATCGACGCCCCAGTTCAAGGGCGAATCTCCGCGCGAAGGAAGAAGGTTCAATGGCACCTTCCGGGCTTTCGTCAATGAGCATCGCCACGCCCGCGGCCAGCGCCCTGGCCCCGCTGCGAGCGGCAAGCTTGAGCCCTCCAGGTTCGTGTGCCGACTCGAATTCAGGGAGATCCATCAGCCTTTGGTGCAGCTCCGTCGCCTCGCCCAGGTCGACCGGTCCGGTCTCCCACAGTGTCTCCAGCGCCCGAAGGTAGACCTCTAGGTCCTCCTCACGCCCGGACCTCGACAGAGTCCAGAAGAGGATCCCGCTCGCGTGCTCGGCACAAGCGGCAGCGAACGCTCTGGCCTGGTCGAACGAGGCCATGAAAGCAATGCCTCGCACACTCTCCAAGATCTTCACGCCGGGATTCACTCCAACCAATCCGCCATCGACCAGCTCTTGCTGTCGGCTTACGGCCACCAGAAGGTCCGATACTTACGTGACCCACGCCCCGTGACATTACCGCTGACCACGCCATCCGATTCCTTGATCAGAGGAGCGCAGACATCGGGGCAGACTTCCCTGGAAGCTCCACCCGCGATGGGCTTGCCCCCGAGTTCGTTGACACGGAGCATGGCGTTCTGCTCCGCGTGCGTGGCCCCGTCCGAGTTGAGTCTCACCACCATGTCACCGCGCTTCTTGGCCTCGGTGAGCTGTGCCGGGGAGAGCCCCGGACCGCTGCTGGCTACCACGTTCCGCTCGACCCACTTGCCCGGCTGCCCAGGAACGGGGAAGCGTGCGCGGATTACCGCGGCCGTGTTCTTCTTGTTGGCCCACTCAACGGCCTTCTCAATCTCCTCGGGGCTCTTCCCGTCGGCCTTCGCCTTCTCGCGCACTTCGCGAAGGAACACATCCTGGTAGTCGCCTGCGTCCTGAGCTCGTTCCTCGGCGAGAGCCTTGAGCTCTGCGGGCGTGCGCTTCTTCGGCTTTCCGCAGTCGTTGTTGTGGACCAGTACGTTCTGGCTGCCTACCCCGACGTAGTAGGTGTGGACCGTGTCGACGGTCAGGTCGTGGGTGCGCTGCCTCTGCTCGTAGGGGCTGACGCCGGTAACAGCGGCGCTTCCGCCGTCCGGCAGGCGTAGCTCGTCGCCAGCGCCGATCTCACCCGCGTCGGCCCAACGACCCTCGTCGACCAGCCAGAACGGGTGTGTGTCCGTCGCCGTCAGCGTCGCCGTACGGCCGGCCACCCGCACGGTGAGCCGCGTGAAGTCCTTGTCGTCCTCGGTCGTGATCGTGTCCGTGACCCGACGGACCTGGGTCAGGCCATGCTCCGGATCGGTCGCCAATACCTGATCGCCGACCCGCACATCCTCGATGGCACGCCGCGAACCGTCCGCGAGCAGCACCGGGGTACCCGGCAGGAAGCTGTGCTTGACCGGGCAGTCGGCCGGCTTGTCGCCGTCCTTGCCGTCCTTGTCCTTGGGCTTCTTCTCGCGCTTGGGAAGCTTCTTCTTGAGGTCCTCGACCTTGCCCTTGAGCTTGTCGACCTTCTTCTTGGCCTTCCACATCCCCTTCGCACCGCCCACGACGTCCCCGCCGTGCTTGACGATGCTCTCGACGACCTTCTTGCCCTTCTTCCACTCAGTGGGCCAGCCGTACTTCTTGAGGATCTTCGCCGGAAGCGACCCGATCAACGACGTCACCACGTTGATCGCCGTCTCCGTGCACGAACTCGGATCCCCCTCCGTGAAGCACTTCACGGCATCGGTGATCCCCAACTCCTCGGCGAGAATCGCCCCGAGCTTCTTCGCGGCCTCGATCGCCCGCTTCTTCTCTTTCTCGTACTCGCCCTCGGCGTCCTGAAGTTCCTTGACAGCCTTGTCGTAGTCCTTCTCCGCCTGCGTCTTCTCCGCCGACGCCGGCTCGGCATCACCACTGCCGTCCGACTTGTCGGCACCATCGGCTTCCGTCTCTCCGCCACCGGAATCGCCGCACTCACCGCCGCCACCGATCCGGCACACCTGCGCACCGATCCGCTCGGTCAGCTCCGCACCGATCCCGGTCCCGACCAACGCACCGACGATCGCCACGACCACCAGCACCAGACCCAGATACTCCAACGCGGTCTGACCCGACTGCCCGGACTTGCGGAGTCCTAACAACCGTGCCTGCGTACGCGGATGACGCTGAAGCGCGGAGCTACGAGCGGGCCAGCGTGGTCGAAGAGGCATACGCACGACGTTAGTTAATGGGCACGAATTTCGGCATGGGTCCCCGGGCCCACGCGTGGGCCTAAATCGACGTCCCGGCTGGCAACGAATTACCGCTGGTTACACGCTAATTGATGCCCGTCAGGCGATCCGGAATCAGTCACCTCTGGATCGACCGGTCGCTAACGACGGCCGTCATGACGAGCGGAGTGTCGCCGTCACCGTGACCGACGGAGACGGCGACCTATCGGCGTTTGTAGGCGGCACCGACGTCGTCAATGGTGCTGACATCGGCCGGCTTGCCGTCTCCGAAGTCCACCGACTTGCGGCCATTCATCGGTCCCGGTGCTGATCGCGACGTCCTACCGGGCCCGTACGCGCGGCCTGCTCGGGCGCGACGGGATCGACGGCGCCCTCATGCTCACCCCGTGCGGCAGTGTGCACACGTTCCGGATGCGCTTCTCGATCGATGTGGCTTATCTGGACAAGGGGTTGAAGGTCATCACCGTACGCACGATGAAGTCGGGCCGCCTCGGCACTCCCCTTCCGTTCGCGCCACGCGGTGGAGGCGGAGGCCGGGGCGATGGAACGGTGGGGGCTGCGTCCTGGCGTACAGCTGAATATCTCCGGTTGAGCCTGGAAGCCTGCCTCGTCGGCAGCACCGAGGGGATCTGCGAGGTCTACGCGTCCGCGAGGTGGCGCTGTAGAACGTGCCGACTGTGCCGCCCATGCGTACGACATGGAACACTGGCGACACCGAGTCGCCCTCTGCGTGAGCGTCAGCTCCGAGTTCCCAGCCTTCGGCGTCCTACGACTGTCCACACACCCAGGCCCAGAACCAGCACCGTTCCCATCCCGATCCCCGTGATCCCGAGGACCCGCATCGGGACAACCCCGCTCTCCTCCCCCGTGTCACCGAGCCCGAACCCGGCCTTGTCCGCGTCGCCGTCGTACGCCGGACCCGGCTGCGCCTTCCCCTCGATCCCCAGGTTCAGGGTTACGGGGACGGGATTCGGGACCTCGCGCTCAAGGGTGACCTGCACGTAGTACCAGCCCTGAAAACGCATCGCCCGCACCGCATCTGAGCCGTTCCCGTTCCGGTTCGCGTACGCCGCCGGGGCCGTCCCGAGCTCGATCGCCGCTGGGTCGCCAATGTAGTTGTCGGTCTTGTCGTCGACCACGCCGCGCGCGGTGTTGTAGAGCGACACCCGCAGGCCGTTGATGGCGACGAACCCCTTCTTGGAGTTGGCGAACTGGGCGCCGACAAACAGTTGCTGCCCCCAGGCCACCGGCACCTTGTAGAACCGGCTGCCTCCAGGCTCGAGTTCATCCCGCCAGGCGCCCTTGTACACCGCCGCCGCGTCGTTGAATCCGCTGCCGCCGGCCACGGTCTTCGGCTCGCCCGCGGACGACGGCGACGGCGTCTCGGAACTCCACGACGTCGCGGGACCCTGCGCGGGGGCATCAGGCTTGAGGCCGGGCTCCGCCATGTACTTCAGCTCGATGGGCCAGTTCCGTGCACCGGTGCTCCCCGACCCCGTCCACTCCACCGCGTAGAGATAGTCCCCCGCCTTCTGGCAGTCGCGGCTGGGCTCGATTCGGCGCGTGACATACCCGGCGACCGGGCGGGTGGAATTGCTCTGGAACGTGATGTCCGCGTCAGGACTGCAACTCGTGCCGTCCGTGGACGCGAGCGAGACGCGGATGCCGTCCAGGACACCTGTCGCACTTCTAGGGGGCGGGGCGAGGACGGCAGAGACATAGGCGTTGGACTTCCCGTCCAGCGTCACCTTGTAGAACTTCTTCTCGCCCTGGGAGATCGTGTCGGTATACGTCCCCGGCTCAGCCAGCACCGGCCCGTCCGCAGACGACGCCGCTCCCTTGACCGGCTTCGCGCCGTCCGCCAGCCGATACGCGGCCACGCCCCGGGCCCCGTCCGACGCCGGGGCCGCCTGGGCCACCCCCGCGACCAGCATCAACACACCGAGCGCCGCCGCACCGACTGTCATACCGCCTCGGGTTCTCGACATGATCCCGCTCCTCCTGGTCGACGCTGCCGCCCCATTCTCACCATCTGGCCCGCCGTCACTGCTACGGCTCCAGTTACTCTCCCGCTTCCCACGCGGCGAGCACGGGCACGGGGGAGTGGTCAGTTCGCCGCGGCGCTGGAGGCGGCCAATCCGTAGGGCGAGGCGGACCTCATCGGCTGGACGGGCTTCGTGGTTGGCGAGCAGCCGGATCGCAGGTCTGTCGTGTCCCACCAGGGCCCGGACAGCCTGCGCACCGCAGCAGGCAGCACTAGCGCGCCTGCGCCAGGATCCCGGGCGGCACCGCCACCTCTGGCCCCCGCCGGTACGCCAGGAGCTCAGCGGCGGCTCTCCAGCACCCGGTCCAGGGTGAGCGCCAGCGTGCCACCCAGCAGCACCGCAGCGACCATCATCGAGCCGACCTCCGCGTCGAGCGCGCCCCAACCGTTGACCAGCGATATGACCAGGGCGAAGACCGGGACCGCCAGGGTCGCCGTCAGATGGCGGGGCAGGGAGTCGCGGTGCGGGTCGCGGTGGACGCGGGCGGCGGCCAGGACGCAGGCGGTCGTCGTCAGCACGTTGGGGACGTAGACGAGGGCGACCCGCCAGCCGAAGGCGTGGAGGCGGGAGTCGAAGACGCCCTGTTCCGCGTAGGTCACCACGATGCTCAGCAGGGTCAGCGCCACGAAGCCGACGGCCCAGGAACGGATCAGTGGGAAGAACCACTTGGGACGCTCCTGGAACCCCCATCCCTGCATGTGATGTGCTGGCGGCGAGGCCTGGTTGCTGCGCGTGCCGTACATCGTGCACCTCTCTCTGACTCCTCGGGATCGCACACGCTATCGCAGTCGATCGTGTTCGATCCGGCTCTCCACCCGGGTGCGAAGGGGAGCGCGAGGAGCTGCGCGAGGAGGCCCGGAAGCCGCTGGACTCGAAAGGTGAAGCAGTGAACGCACAAGGTCACAGCAGGCGACAGGGAGGGCACGTCGGACGCCGGGCAGTGCTCGGGGCCGGGGTCGTAGGTGCCGGGGCCTTTGCTGCGTGGAAGGTCTTCGGCGGGGAGGACGAGGGCATTCCGGCGCCGCCCGAGCGACAGGCGACCTGGACGTACGCGATCGTCGGGGCCGCCACCGGGGTGACTTGGCTGAGCATTTCGGGCACCTCTCTCTACGTCACCTCCAACGGCCCGCTGTCCGTGCACGCGGTGAACGCCGGGAGCGGACGCGAGCGGTGGGTGGCCGAAGTGACCGGCGGCAAGCAGGGGGAGGCGGTGCTCGGTCCTGTCACGGTCGCCGGAGGGACCGTCTATGTCGCGGCCAGGGACGGACACGTCAACGCCTTCGCGGACGACGACGGCAGCCGGCGCTGGGCGAGTGCGCCGCTGGGTGGCGGTTCTCCGGCGGCGCCCGTGGTGATCGGCTCCACGGTGTGCGTGCTGATGGAGACGGAGAAGGTGGCGGACGAGGCCGGTTCCACCCGCACCCTGGTCGAGGGCGTGCTGTGCGGGCTGGCTACGGACACGGGGCGCGTCAAGTGGCGGGCCGAGGGGAACCAGCTGCTGCTCGGGGACCGCTCCCGCGGACAGCTGATCGCGGAGACACGGGACGGCGAACGGCTCGTCGCACTCGACGCGGATTCGGGGGACGAGCGCTGGTCGTTGCCGAAGCAGGACAGCGTGGCGCTGGGGACGAAGCTGCTGTACGCGACCGGGGCGGGGAAGCTGAACGAACTGGCCGCGTACGACCTTTCCACCGGGGAGCGGCGCTGGAAGTCACCCGCGCCGCCGAAGGAGTCGGCGGAGGGCGTCGGCGCGCGGATCACCCTCTCCGCCGACGGGCGTACGGTCTATGCCTGCGAGGGCGGGACCGGGGCCGTGTACTCCTACGACGCCGCGACGGGCGACAGGCGCTGGCGCGCCACAGTCGATTCACCGGTGGCTCCCGAGGCGGCGTCGGGCGGATCCGCCGTCTTTCTGGCTACCAGTGACGGTTACCGAGGCGCGCACTCCGTCGACACCGGCTTCCACAACCCCTTCACCGACGGAGAGAAGACGCCCGGCGGCTACGTCACCGCAAGGGCCGCCTCCGACGGGAAGCAGCTGTGGCGCACGCCATCCAACAGCTGTACCTCCACACCGGCTCTGGCGGGTGATCAGTCCGTACTGGTGGCCCACACCTCGGAGTTGTGGGCCTATGACGCCCGTACGGGAGCGGCACGCTGGCGCGTGAAGGGCGAACCGGGTGCGAGTCGAGTCCCCCTGGTCGCCGGCAACAGGTTGTATGTGCTCACGGACGCGGGGGTCGACGCGGTGCAGGCGTGAGGTCTCCGTCAGGCGGAGCGGCAAGTCCCCGTACAGGGTTGCGAATTGGGCCCGTGGGCCCATGCGTCAGCGAACGTTGCTCTGTACGATTCTCGAACACCAACTGCCCCACGGGGCGCAACTCCCCCTCGCTGAGCACGCCGTACGGAAGGAACCACACGCATGGAGCACCGCGGACCGATAGACAAAGCGGCGCGGATGCGAGAACGCGGACCCCGACGGAGCGCCATGGCGATGGGCGGCGCGGCGGTCGCGATGCTGCTGCTGGCCGGCTGCGGGGGCGGAGCGGCGGACGAGGCGACCCCGGAGGGCTACGAGCGGCTGAAGACACCCCACATCACCGTGGACTTCCCCACGGAGTGGAAGGTCCAGTCCGAGTCGGAGCGGCCCGAGGCCGCCGACGGGGCGGCCGTGCTGGAGCAGAACGGACGCCAGCTCGGGAAGATCTCGGTCGTGCTCAAGTACGACGACACCCGTGACGCCAAGAAGGCGGCGGCTTCCGCCCTCGGCGACCACGAACTGCGGGCGGAGATCAAGGGGTTCAAGGACTTCACCGTCGGCGGCACTGATGACGGCCAGCGGGTCGACTACTCCTTCAAGGCCACGGGAGAGCCGACGACCCCGCCCAAGGGTGAGCTGGTCAACGGAATCGACGTGGTGGGCACGGACAAGAGCGGCGAGACCTTTCTCGTACGGATCAACGCCGCCGCATCCGCTCTGAGCTCCGACGAGCTGGAGAAGGTCGCCAAGAGCGTCCAGGTCGTCGATTCCGAGTAGGACCGGCGCCACGGCCGGATTTCCGGACCGTGGCGTTTCGTGCGTCGCGGGCCCATGAACCGATCCGGGCACACCCATGACACTTCGTCCTCGACAACTCCTGTCCATTGTTCTTGGAGTTGCGGGCGACAGCCTCGTAATCCACGCGAGGCGTTCATCCATTCTTGCGGAACATCAGCACCCTGCGGAAGCCCGCGGGGGAGGGGGCGGGGGAAATGGAACCCTTCGAAGGGTCGATATCAAATTCGCGCAGGCTGTCAACCGATGCCGGGCAAGGCGCCATTGACTACGTAGGTGTCGTCATCGTGGTCGCCGCGCTCATCGGGGGCGTGGCGGCCGCCGGTGTAGGCGGCGACATCGCTGGGCGCATTAGCGCCCAGATATGCAGGTTGACCGGCGGATCGAACTGCGACATCCGCACCATGGCCCAGGGCGATGAGGCCGAGGACAGGGACAAGAGTTACCGGCCCGTCCTGTGCAACACAAAGAACGAGCAGAGCGACTCAGGGCAGGAGGTCAAGGTCGCCGTCGTCAAACTGGGCAGCAAGTTCACCATGAAGCGGGAAGAGTTCACGGACACTTCGGACAAGCTCCCGGACGGCTCGAAGGGCACCGGAAAGCGGATCATGGTCACTGTCCAGGAGGGCGGTGAGGCCGGCCTTGAAACCGGAGGCAAGGCGAAGTTCGGGAATAACAAGGCGAAGGTCCTCGAACTCGGCGCCGGGGTGGAGGTGAAGGACGGTGACACCTGGGTCTTCTCCGACCCGAAGAAGGCCGATGAGTTCCAGAAGAAGGTCAAGGACCTTCAGGACTCCCCCCCGAAGGAAGTCGGCAAGGGGCTCCTGCGGGTCGTCGGTATCGATCTCGACAAGGACGAGCGGAAGAACTTCAGCAAGGAATACAAAGACAACCACATCAGCACGGAAGAGACAAAGGTCAAGGGAAAAGTAGAGCTCGGGCTCGAAGGCGAGACCAAGAACAGCGCCTATGGGATCTCGGGAGCCGTCGACGCGAGCGGAATGAAGCGCACCGTGATAAACAACTGGCTGCGCCCACCGGTCATCTCCACCACCCGCGACTTCGAGGTCAGCGCCAAGGGGAAGACCTCGTGGGGTGCGAAGGAGGTTCCTGCCAAGTTCAAGGGGGAGGCCGGCGCCGGGTTCAACGGCGCCATCACCGTCACGCGTTACTCCGAAGGCCCGAACAAGGGGAAGCTGGCCCGGATCGACGTCGTCAAGACCGTCACCAAGGAGGGCAGCGCCGCCACCAACGTCGAAGGGGAAAAGGAAGGCAAGGGCAAGGGCAAGCGCGGCTCGGGCAAGGGCAAGCACCGGAAGGGCGCCAAGGGCACCGCCAAGGGCGGGAACAAAAACGGTCTCAAGGACGTGGAGACCACCACCACGACCCTCGCCTTCCCCCCGGAGACAGAGATCGAACCCTGGCAGCGCGAGCAGCGTGACATGGTGGAAAAAGCCATCGGCGAAGGCAACAACAACATCGTCGGCAGCTCCGAGGGCAAGCCGAACGTGGACGGCCGGACCCTGACGGGAATGATGACCGATACGCCTCCCGCGGAGTCGCCCGACAAGCCGGGAACGCCACTCACCGCGAGCAAGGACCCGTACGCCCGTCTCCTCCACGACGCCGCCATCAGCACCAAGACGACCCACACGGTGGATGCCAACAGCAAGGAAGGCGGCTTCGAGTTGAAGGCCGGCCTCTCGCTCGGGTACACGACGAAACACGACACGGAGAGCGCGGAGCTCGAGAAGGCCGAGTACCTCGGAGCCCCGACGGGCAAGAACGGGGCCCGGTCCTTCAAGCCCATCGAGGCATGCAGCTAGATCGGGCAGGCGGGCCGGTTCCCTCCCGGCCCGCCCCTCTCTCCCCCCACCACCGGACATGTGGGCTCGTATCCGGCGGTTCATCCAGCCATCGTGCGGGAGAGCACACCGGCCGAGGACGGTGGCGAGGAGTGGAACGACGCGGTGGAGGCGGCGGAGGGGCATCTGGCTGATCTTGCACGTGAGTTGGACCGCCAGTGGGGTTCTCACGCACCTGTGCGTCACGTCGGAGCACGACAACATCGAGCTGCGCGTCCTACCTGTTGAGGCCGGAGCATTCCCCGGCGCGGGGCACGCCATCCTCAATGACAGCCGCGAGGCCCTGCAGAACCTGATGCGCGACATCAAGGCCGGCAAGGCCGACCACCTGCTCTGAACGGCAACCGCACACGCGAAGGGCCCGGCCCCGCGATCAAGTCGCGGGCCGGGCCACCTGCGTGAGCGGCAGCCCTGGGCCTGTTGAGAACGGCCGGTTCCTCCGCGCAGCCGAGGTCCAGCCGCCTCTCGGCTTCCTGCACGATCCAGGTGGCGATCCGGCCCACCCACCGCTCGACGAATTCCTGTTCCGCCCCGGCCCCGGCGGCGGCACCCACGGCGCGCCCAGGTACCGGCATTCCTCGAATTGCAGTCCTGCCGTTACGGCAATCCGTCGGTCGCCAGTTCGCGGATCTCGGGTGGCAGCGCCTCGTCTGCGGCCAGCCGGGCCAGGGCCTCGCGGCTCTGCGGGACTTCGGCGGTGTTGCGGAGTGCCCACACGGCCTGCTCGGCGGCCATGCCTCGCTGCGCGTACCGCTCGGCGAGCTCCATGGCCCATGGAGTGATCGCGGCGGTGTCATCGACCATGAGCCCGCACCAGTACAGGACCTGTTCGGCGATCCAGGCAGAGATTCGGACGGTCCACCGCTCGGTGAAGTCCGTGGTGTCGAAGCCTCTGCGCGCGCACTCCGCCTCAGCGTCGGCCATGCGTTCACGCGTCACGCAGCGGGCGTAGGGCATGCACTCTCGCAGCACGCTCCTGATCTCGGTCCATTCGGGCCAGGACGCGTCTTCCCCCAGGAACTTCAGAAACACTTCAGGGGGAGGCTCGGGCGCGGCGAGGGGAGCCGGAGGAAGGCAGGCCTCGAGGACGGCTCGCGCGTAGGCGAGGTTTTCTTCGCTCTCCTCCGCATCCGGGGGCCAGATGAAGCCATAGTCCCAGGAGTACGGCAGGGCGCGCACGGCCTCGGGAAGCAAGGGCTCCTCCCCGTCGTCTTCCGTCCTCATCACGAGACTCCCAGGTATTCCATCGCGCTCTTGGGATCCTTCATCTTGCCGGAGTCACGAGCGGCCTGCTTCTCCGCGTCGGTCTTGGAGTTCCACGCAGCGTCCATGTCCTTCAACTGCTTGGGGGTGACGTCCTGACCAGCGATCCGGGCGCCGAGACCGTTGTCTGCGATGGTCTGAGCCGGGGTGCCTGGTGGGGTCGTGCCGGTTTTCCTGTCCTTCTGGAAACCGTTGAAGATCTTGTCCCAGTCCTTCGGGGTCTCGATCTGGTAGCGGGCCGCTCGCGGCGGTGTCACCCCGCCCTCCTTGGCCCAATCGGCGAGCCGCTTGGCCTGAGCGGGGAGGGACGCCTGGGTGGTCGCATTGCCTGTGTTCTTGACCTCCACGACGTGGGTCTTGCCGTCCTTGCCCTTGTAGGCGACGTCGACGTCGTCGATGGTGCTGACGTCGATCGGCTTGCCGTCTCCGAAGTCCACCGACTTGCGGCCCTTCTTCGCACCGACACTCGCGTACACCTTGGTGCCCTCGGCAGCCTCCAGGTCGGCGGCGCGCTTGGCCGCGCGGACCTCAGCCATGGCTTCAGCCAGCTGGTGGCGGTCGGTGGCCTTGAGGACAGTCCCGCCCAGGGAGCCGCGGCTCTGGGTGTCGATGCGCTTGTCGTTGAGCATGTCGGTGAGGTCATCCAGAGCGGACGCCAGCTCGCCCTTGCCGAATTCGCCTCGGCTGAGGTCGGGGTTGTCCTTGGCCTTCGCGGCCAGCTTGTCGATCGCGCCCTCGTTGAGGCTGTAACGCTCGGACTTGGGCGTCTTCTGCTTGTCGCTGGCGTCCCGGATGGTCTGCTTGGCCCGGTCGGCCGCGGTGGAGAGTTCGGCTCCGTCAGCGGCCCGGTCGGCGTCGTCAGCATCCTTCTGGGCGTCGCGAGCGTTGTCCGCCTCCTCTCCCTCACACTTGCCGTTGCCTGCCGCGAGGACGATCAGGGGAGAGTCGGCGGGTCCTGCTGCCAGGATTCCGGTGCCGGAGCCAGGCACGCCGCTGGGGTTACGGTCCGCACCTCCGCCCTCGTACGGCACGCGCCTGAAGGCGCCCAGCGCGATGGTGCAACTGCCGTGTTCCTCCGCCTTCTTGGCCGCGTCGTCGGCGTGCTCCTGCGCTTCTTCGGCTGCCTTACGGGCACCCTTGGCGTCGCCGAGCCCCGCTGCCTTACGGGCCCGGCCCGCGGCGCCCTTGGCCTTGTCGGCCACGTCGGCGATGGCTTGGGCGAGCTTGCCCAGCTTGCCGAGTTTGCTGGCCTTTCCGGCGACCTTGGCCACGTCGTAGCCGGGGATGAAGAGCGAGCCGACGTTCCAGATGACGGTGGTGGTGGCCTGGGTCTCCTCGCCCCGGTTCCAGGTTTCGCGCACCTCCTCGCCGACGAACATGTCGTCCAGGACCTTGACGCCCGTGTTGACTGAGGCGCCGCCCCAGTCGGTCAGCGCGTCGAAGTAGTCACCATCAGCCCATTTGTCACCGGCGTCCTTGGAGTCCTTGCTCCACTTGTCCCCGAGCGACTTCCCGTAGTCGCCGATGCCGGAGACGGTGTCGATCGGGTGGATGACGGTGTTCCACAGGTCAGTGACATCGCCCCAGACTCCGTCGACGACCAAGCCTTCGCCGACCTGCCCGAGCTGATCGAGGGTGCACCCGAAGAAGCCGGAGCATTCCTCCTTCTCCTCACCGTCCTTGCCCTTGTCGTCGTCCCTCCCGTCCTCATCGGCCGCGATGGGCTCATAGGGGTCAGTAGGATCGCCGGCCTCGTCGGTGGAGCCGATGTCCTCTCCCCCGCCGGAGGCGCCATTGTCGTTGCCGCCTCCCGTGCCGCCTCCCGTGCCGCCTCCCGTGCCGCCTCCCGTGCCGCCTCCCGTGCCGCCTCCCGTGCCGCCTCCCGTGCCGCCTCCCGTGCCGCCACCAGTCGTACCGCCGGTGGCGGTGTCGTCATCCGGCGTCGAACCGGGCTGACCCTCGGCATCGCCGCCCGCCTCAACCGTCTGGTCCCCGGTGGCTCCGTCGGCGGGGCAAGACGTGCCGGTGAGCGAGCAGATGGCAGACTTCATGCCATCGGCGATCTGACCGCCGGCTCCGCTCAGGGCGACTGCCAGAACTATCGCCACGACGACAACAATCAGACCGGCATACTCCACCGCCGTCTGCCCGCGGTCCCGCCGCCACTTGATCATGTGGGGTAGTGAGAAGGGGGGACGCCCGGCCCGCTCCTGCTCCGCGAGCCGAAACCACTCCCGGCTCTCCTCGCGGCACAGGAACACCAGAATCAGGACGGGCAGAAAGAGCTGAGTGAAACCCTGAACCGAACCGTCACGGATGTTGGACAGGCCGCCGAGGATCAGCCACGCCTGCACGGCGATCAGGCCCCACCACACCCGGACCCCGCCGGTCCAGGCCCGCCGCGCCAGCACCCAGCCGACGGCCCCCGGCGCGGCCGCGTACGCCAGCAGCCCCAGCAGCGTGCCGTTCACCGCGTCCAGGGAGGCTGCGGTGAGGAACAGGCCGATGCCGCCCAGCAGGGTCGCCCCGAACAGCACGTAAACAAGCCAGCGGGCCACCATGAGCGGCTGCGGCATGGACCGGCGGGGAGCGTCATGGACCTGCCATGAATTGCCGGACCATGGAACGCCACCAGAGAAAGACATGCCTGACCTCAACCCCCGGAACGGAAACGGCCGTTCATGGTGGCGCGCGGCGCCCCACCCCGGTGATCAATCGTACGGGGAGCGGATAAGCGCGCCGTGGGCCCCAGGACCCAAGCTCGGACCCAAACCCGTCTTCGATGCGCGCCGCTGAGGTCGCGATGGCGCTGATGCCGGTCTCGGGAGGGTCGAGCATCCCCGCGATTGCCGGGCTGCACATTTGCCGGCACCCGCTCAAGCCAGGGTGTACTCGATGTCACCAAAGTCGGCGCCGCATCCCGAGGCAGCCCGCGCCAGCCTCCGATCCGCCCGCTGTAAGGGGACGGCGACGCCGCAGTACAGGCAGCCGGCCCTGTGGGCTTCAGCGGGGCAGGACTACCCAGGACTTGGTGCCGTGGTGGGGCGGGAGCGCGTCACAGACGCCCCACTCGCCACCCCAGTCGTCGACCACGGCTGTCAGCAGCCACAGCGCCCGCCGACGTCGCTCGTCGCACAGGGTTACGGCGTCGGGGTCGGTGTGCTGCGGGTGCTGATCCCAGACGACCAGACGGAGTACATCGTCACGGTGCCGGAGGGAAAGGTAGAGATCCCGACTGGGGGTCAACTTCGTTGCCGTGGCCATCAGTTCGGTCACGGCGAGGGTGGCGGGCGGGGTGTACCGGTCGAGGCCATGGACGTGCAGCGCGGAGGCCATGGCGGTGCGGACGATGGCGGCGCTGCACGGCTCACCGGGAACGGTGAGACTCAGCGCGAGACCGGGGGCGGGCGGTAACCCGCCGGGAACGGTGGGGCGGTCGGTCGCGGCGACAGGACAGAGCGCAGAGCGCAGGAATGGAGGCATCGTCGACTCCCTTGATGGGGTGGGGTGTTGGGGTTCTCTGTTTCGCATGGGTGCGCACGGGTGGCTCACGCATGGTGGTACGCGTGATGAGCAGTGGCCTGTCTCCCTGACGCGGGGCTGCCCCTCCCAGGGAAGGAGGCTGCGGGCAGGACCGCGCGATGCACTTCCAACTCATCTACGTGAGCGGTGCGTTACCGACCGTAGTGCATCATGGAGTACGTGTACTACTCTTTGGCGGAAGTCATCACGCCATAGGTGGACCGACCACTCGCACCGAGGGCAGACTGAGCCCACTGCCAGGCCGTATAGGAGGGGCACATGCCGCCAAGGAGCACACCCACGGAGCGCCAACGGCGGCTTGGTGCGGAGCTGCGCAAGATGCGGATCGCTGCGGGCATGACCACGGAGTTCGCTGCCGGACTGCTTGGTGTCCCCCGCACCAACGTCCCGAACATGGAGTCCGGCCGGTCCGGCATCAGCGCCGACCGCGTGCGCACGCTGGCCAGCAACTACGGATCCGCAGACAACGCTCTGGTGGACGCGTTGGCCACCATGGCCGCAGACCGGGGGAAGGGTTGGTGGGAGGTGTATCGGGGTCAACTCCCGGCCAGTTTCCTGGACATCGCTGAGATGGAATGGCATGCACGACGACTTCGAATCGCCCTCACAGTGCACCTGCCTGGGCTCCTACACACTGAGGAACATGCTCGGGCCGTCTTCGAGCACGTCATCCCACGACTGCCCAAAGCAGACGTCGACGTGCGAGTAGCCCATCGCCTCGACCGCAGACAGGTGCTCGACAAGCCGGACGCTCCTGAACTCGACCTGATCCTCTACGAAGCCGCGCTGCGCATGGAGTTCGGTGGACCGGCCGTCGCCAAGCAGCAGTTGGAGTACATCCTGGATGTCTCCGAACGCGATGACGTAACGGTGCGCGTCATCCCATTCAAGGCAGGTGGCTTTCCGGGAGCCGGCCAGTCGGTCATCTATGCCGAGAACGGCGTCCCCCGACTCGACACCGTGGAACTCGACAGCACCCACGGTCCGGAGTTCATCGACTCCGAAATGCAGCTCCACAAGTACCGCGCCCAGCTCAATGCGATGCAAGCCGTCGCACTCGCCCCCACCGAGTCACGCGACTTCATCCGCGCCATCGCCGCCGACCTCTAGGAGTACGCAACGTGCCTGACATCCTCTGGGAAGAGCCCTACTGCGGAGAGGGCGCAAATTGCTTCCGACTCGGAACCGACCAGGACGGCAACGGGTATATCGCCGTCCTCGGCGAGGAGGATCGTCACCTCACCGACAGCCACGAAGCTCTACGGAACCTGATCCGCGAAATCAAGGCCGGCAAGGCGGACCACCTGCTCTGAACCAGCGCCACACGCACGAAGGGCCCGGCATCGCGATCAGGTCGCGGGCCGGGCCCATTTGCGTGAGTGTCAGCTGTCGGAGCCCTCCGTCCGCGGGAAGGAGACCTCCACGCGCCGGTTCTTCTTGCGGCCCTCTTCCGTGCTGTTGTCGGCGATCGGGAACTGCTCGCCGTAGCCGCGGATTTCAAAGGTTACGCCGGATCCAAGTTCCTTGGACAGCACGCTGTTTACTGCCTGGGCACGCTGCTTGGACAGCACATCACCGTGCTCGGACGAACCGAGGTTGTCGGTGAAGCCGAAGACGCGCACCTTCGTGGCGTTCTGCTTCTTGATCTCCGCAGCGATGGCAGCGATGCGGCCGTTGGCCGCGCTACTGAGCTTCGCGCTGTCCTTGCCGAAGAGAACCTCGGCCTGGAGCGCGAACTTGATGTCCGCGTTGGTGTCCTCGCGGCGCTCTTCGCCGCCTTCGTCCTCGACAACCTGAACGATGTCGAGCACCCTGGCCCGGGCAAGAGTGCCACCATCCGCCATTTTGAGGTCGGGATCCTTTGTGTCCACCTCGACCGGAGGCTTGGCGGACGCTTCGGTGCCGGGAGGCACACTCGGGCCATCTTCTGCAAACGCGGTTCCGGCACCAAGAACCCCGGTAACTGCTAGGAGCGTGGCCACCGCAATGGCCGTTCCTGCGCTACGCGGCGACCTCGACCGGGTACGAGTGTGGGTCATGTTGGCCATCATCGAGAGATCTTCAGGTCAGCAGTGGCGAACGACGGCAGTGTGAAGCTGACTTCGTTCGTCGACTCCGGCGGGGCCGGGAACTGCATGAAGACCGGGGTACTCCCCCCAGCGGCAATCGGCAACATGCCAGTGGTGCACAGGCAGCGACCATCCGTGTCCCGCAGCACGTAGTAACGCTTCTTACCTTTCTTGTCCACCAAGGTGGCCCCCGCAACCGAGTTGGGGTTATTCGCCACCACCAGGCTCTCGCTGCCTTCCATCCCTGACGCGTTGAGCGAGTCCTTACTCGTGTTCTTGATCGACCCACTCACCGTGACAAAACCACCAGAGTCGCGCTGGACCGCGTTGATGGTCAGCACGAAGCCATCTCGCCCATTGAGCTCAGCGAGCTTCACATTCGGGTCTACCTTGCCCCCGGCCGCAGTGTCTTCCTTCGAGCCTCCGTCACCGGCAGGCTTGGACGATGACGATTCAGTGTTCTTCGACTTGTCGCCGTCATCACCACCGCAACCAGTAATAGCAAGGGCCAAAGCGGCCGTCATCGAGACTGCTGCCACTACCCTTCGGGTCTTCGCAGTACGCCGAATGCTCATGGATTTTGCTTCCTTTACTCGTCGTTCGCTGTCAGTCGTCGATCAAGTGCACGGCGAAGAGGGTCTTGCCCAACTCGGCCCACGGATCCGGATCGGCAGGATCGATTTCAAGGTCGTTTCGGCCGTCACAGTCGAACTTGATCGGGCCGGCTTTGTCGTCCTTCTTGTCGTCCTTGTCCTCGTCACGGCCATTGCCGTCACCGGGCTTGTCCTCGGGCTTCGGGCTACACCGGAACTCGACCACAGCAGTCGCCGTGGCCGTGGCGTGCCTGGTCTCCGTATCGGGGATCACCGAATCGCCCACTGTGTAACGGGTCTTGACCTCGACAGTGACCTCGCCCCGCGAGTTGGTGCTGTGCCAGTCACAGCCGTACGGAACGACGTCAGAACGGTTCTCCGCGGCAAAGCGCTGGGCCTGGTCGCAAGACCCGCCCCCGCCGATACGGTTGTCCTCGAAGAAGTCGTCCAGCCCCCCGGGCAGCAGAAGCGCCGCGAGGAATGCCGGCCCCATCTGGTCACGGGCTTCCTGGGCTGCGGCGAGCGCGGCCGCATCCGCGGCGCCCTGAGCTCCGTTACGAGTGGCCGATGCCTTACCGACCGCAAAGAAAGCGAACGCGAGAAAGAGCAGGCCCGCCACCATCATGATGTAGATGGGGAAGGCCTGCCCTCGATCGCTGCGGCAGTACTTGATCACTTGGCCGTGATCGAGTTCACCAGACCCTTGATGCGGGTCGTGATCGCTCCACCGATGCCCGAGGCCACCATGCCACCGATGATCGCGACGACCACCAGGATGATGCCCAGGTACTCGAAAGCCGTCTGGCCCCGGTCCTTGGTCTCGTAGCGCTTCTGGATCTTGGTGACGGCGGTGTTCGCCCAACCGTTGACGCGGATCTGGGTGTTGACGGCGGCCTTCAGCATGGTGTTGTTCGACATGGTGTTCCCCTCCAGGTTCGGCCGACCGACAGCCGGCCGACGCGTAAGTCTCTGTGGTGCTGCCTGCGTTACCGGCTTCCTCCTTGCCGGTGCCGCTTGCGACACGAGAAACGTACGCCGGAGCACCCCATCCACCAGAGGGTCCCAGGGCCCAATCCAAGGCCCAAAGAGAACGTTGGGCCCTCCCGGTCCCGGCCTGGGCCCCGAGGCCCAGCCCCGCACCGTGCTCGATCCCCCGCTCAGCCATGACCGCCTGTCCCCCTCACGCCCGGTCCGTGGCCGACGCCGTGCCGAGCCATCGGACGATCGCCTCACTGCGGGTAGCGCTGTGCAGTTTGGCGAAGATCCGGTTGATGTGGTTCTTGACTGTCTTCTCGCTGATGAAGCAGGTGGCGGCGATCTGCTGGTTATTCATACCGGACGCAATCAGCTCCATGACCTCCACCTCCCGCGAACTCAGTCCGAATTCTTCCCTGTTCGGGGGCCGACCCGGCCCTCCTGCCGGAGAAGACTCTGCCACAACTGGTTGCAGTTGCGAAAGCCTATGTGACGGTCGGGCAGGTTGTGGCGCAGGTGGGGGACTCGCCGGGACAGGGCGGTGTGCATACGCACCGTGTCCCCGCACCCCCGTCGGCGGATGGCCGTCATGGGTGGGCCCCGCGTGCGGGACCCCCGCCGTCAGAGCGGTGCCGAGGCCCTCAGGAAGCGGCCCGCCGCCTGCGGGGGCAGGGCCCTGCCTCATGTGCTCAAGCAGCGCGTTCGCCGCCGTGGCTGTGAAGTGGGCCCGGCCGCTCTTGACGTCTCGTACGGCCTTCACCAGTTGGTCGGCGGTGAACTCGCCGTGCACCAGATAGCCGCCCGCGCCCAGCCTCAGCGCTTCGTGCACGATCTCGTTCTCGCGGCTGTACGTCAGCATCAGCACCGGCGCGACCCGCACCAGATGCGGCAGCGCCGATATGCCGTCCACGCCGGGCATCCGCACATCGAGCAGCACCACATCCGGCCTGTGCTGCACGGTGGCTTCATACGCCTGGCGGCCGTCGGCAGCCTCCGCCACGACCTCGATGTCCTCGCGGCCGGAAAGCAGTGCGCCCAGGCCTGCTCGGACCACCGGGTTGTCGTCCGCGACGACGACTCTCAGGGCCGTCGGGACCGGGATGTCAGGGGCGGGGGGAAACGCGGGCATCGCTCCGGATGCCGCTGTCCGCTGCGGAGAGGCGGGGAACCCGGAGGAGCTGTGCTCCGAGTTGAGCGGGGTGGCGTGTGAGGACGTGTGCTGTGAGACATGGGTCTGCTGCGCCCAGTTCTGTCCCGACGTACGGGAGATGTCGTCCGGCATTCTGCGGCCTCCTCTCAGGGTGTTGGGGGGACGATGGGGGGACGGTCAGTTCAACAGCGGTACGGGTGAAGTGCCTTGAGGTTCCGGTGCGGCGGCGAGCAGTGCGGCGAACGGCAGGTCGAGGCGCACCTCGGTGCCCCTCGCCGCGCGGCCCTTGCCGATGCGTATCCGCGCGCCGATCGACGCAGCGCGCTCGACCATGCCGACGAGTCCGAAGTGGCCTGCGCGCTTGAGATCGTCGAGCGATGTCCCCGCGGGCAGGCCGCGCCCGTCGTCGTACACACTCATGCGCAGGACATCGCCCACCACACCGGCCGAGACATCGAGATACGTGGGCTGGGCGTGCCGGTGGGCGTTCTCCATCGCCTCGGAGGCAATGGTGAGCAGCTGCCGGGCGACGGCCTGCGGCACCTGCGGCACCGGCGTCTCACCGAGCAACCGAAAGGTGGCGGTCAGCCCGTGGCGACGGGTGAAGTCATCGGCTCTGGCGGCCAGTTCACTCATGACGTCGATTCCGCCGTCGAGGCCGGACTCGCGGCGCAGATCGGAGAGCAGCTCCCGCGACTCGGCCGCCGCCCGCCGGGCGGACCGAGCGACGAGTTCGGCCTGGTGCTTGACGGTGAGCGGATCCATACGGTCGGCCGAGCCCGCGAGCCCCTCGGCTGCCAGCGCCAGGCCGTGCAGGGTCTTGGCGACCGAGTCGTGCATCTCCCGGGCGAGCCTGGTCCGCTCGCCCTCCACGGCTTCGCTGACCGCAAGGCGGGCGCGGGTCTCGGTCAAGGCCTGGCTGGCCGTGCCGAAACGGAGCAGCAGGTTGCGCAGGGTGACACCGACCGCGCCCGCGATGACGCAGAAGCCGGGGAGCAGCAGGGAGGTGGCGTCGTTGGCCTGCACCTTCGAATCCGTGCCGTACACCACGAAGATGATCAACGTCTGGAGAGCGGCGAAGACCGCCGCCCCGCGCCAGCCGTAGACGAGTCCGGCCAACAGCGGGGTGCAGACGGTGACGTAGGCGAGCGTTGACTCCGGAGTGCCCGTGATCAGCAGCAGGGCACCAAAGAAGGCGTCGACGGCGAGCAGCCAGGGGTGGCGCAGGAGGAGCGGGCCGAAGCGCTCCCAGTCCCGGAAGAGGACGTACGAGCCCATGAAGGTGACCAGGACGGCCGCACCGATCAGCCAGGTGGCGAGCCCGGGGGCGGTCCGGTCAATGGCGAACGGTGTCGCGACGGCGATCATCGCGAGCCGGAAGCCGAAGACCTGGCGGCACATCGCCTGGAGCGCGTTGACCTGAAGGGCGAACGCGGGACGCGACTCGGGTGTGGTGGTGGCGGAGCCCACCTCGCCGGTCAGCACGCCCTGCGTTCCACTGAGTTGAAACACCATCAGCCGTTCACCTCCCCCGTGTTCTTCTGCCTCGTCATCTCTGTCATCAACCGCCCAGGAAGCCGAAGTTGACGTTCGCGCCGTAAACGAAACCGACCGTCAGCATGACCAGGGTCCCGGGCAGCAGGAACGACGTCACCGCGAAGGTCGCCTTCGGAACCGCCTTGGCCGCCTTGCGGCGGGCGTTCTGAGCGTCCGTACGCCGCATGTCCTCGGCGATGGCGATGAGCGTGTCGACGATCGGCGCACCCAGTTCCTCGCCCTGCTGGAGAGCGGTGACGAACATCGCCACCTGTTCCGAGTCGTTGCGCTTGCGCAGTTCGTCGAAGGCCTGGCGGCGGCTGACGCCCATGTCCATCTGGCGCAGGGTGATACGGAGTTCGTCGGCCCAGGGGCCCTCGTACTTCTCCGCGACACGGTCCAGCGCCTGGCGGAAGCCGAGGCCGGCGGAGACGACGACCGCCAGGACGTCGAGGAAGTCGGGAAGCGTCCGCTCGATGTGCTCCTTGCGGGCCCGTACCGCCGACCAGATGCCGACCTCGACCCAGAACAGTCCGAAGGCGATCAGCAGGATCGACATGAAGATCTGGCCGCGCATGAGCGTCGAAAGGGCTCCGAAGCAGCCCAGCGCGCCGTACACAGCGCGGCGGGCGGCGTAGCGGTCGATGGTGAGACCGCCCGGGTTTCCGGCCATGTCGATCTGGCGGCGCTTCTTGTTGACCGCCTTGGGGCCCATCATCCTGAGCACCGTGGGCGCCCAGCGCATACCCATCCGGTCGATGCCGGAGCCCACCGCACTCGTACGGCTGGAGCCGACCTCCAGGGCGACGGCGAGGTCGCCGGGAAGCTTGGTGTCGGCCCGGTACATACGGATTCCGTGGATGGCTCCGTACACCGCGAGGCCGATCACGGCAGCAAGCAGCAAGTCCATGTCCGCTCCTCCCCTCAGACGTCGATACGGGACAGGCGGCGGATCACAATGAATCCGATCGCGTAAAGAACGAGCGAGACGATGACCGCGGCCTGGCCGATCAGGGCGCTGGTCATACGGTCCAGCGCGCCGGGCATCACCGCGTTCATCAGCAGCATCGCGCCGAAGCCGAAGCCCGGGACCGCGTACGCCGTGACCGTCACCTGGGACAGCTGGGTCTTGACCTCTCGCCGGGTCTCCTTGCGCTCCTCAAGGGTCTCGGTGAGGTTGCGCAGCGAGCTGACGACCGTACCGCCCGCCCGGTTGGAGAGGACCAGGGTGGTGACCAGGACGACCAGCTCGCGGGAGGGCAGCCGCTCCGTCAGCTCGCCCAATGCGTCGTCCAGGGACTCACCGACCGCGAGTCGGCGCGCGACCCGGCTCAGCTCCTCGCCCGCCGGGGCCTCCAGCTCGTCGGCCGCCATGGCGATGGCGGTACGCAGGGCGAGGCCGGCCTGGGTGGCGTTGGCGAGGATGCGGGAAAGTTCGGGCAGCTGGTTGATGAAGCGCTCGGTGCGCTTGGTGCGCTGCCAGTTGAGGAAGGCGTTGGTGCCCCAGAGCCCGACGAGTGCGGCAATCGGGCCGAAGAACGAGGCGAGGATGGACGAGGCGATCAACCAGAGAGTGACCAGGGCCGCGACCGAGTAGACGAAGAACTCGCCCGGGGTGATCTCAAGGCCCGTGGCGGCGAGCTTCAGCTCGATCTTGCGGCCCAGTGAGGTCTTGCGCAGTCGGCGGTCGACGCCTCGGAAGCGGCGGTGCCGGCCCACTATCGGTATCTGGCCGGTGGCCGAGAGCCGGTCGATCAGGGCTTCGCGCTCGGCCTTCCCGGACCAGAACGAATGCAGGCCCATGATGCCGAGCACGCAGCACAGCAGCGTGACGCCGATCGTGAGCAGAGCGGAATTCTCCATCGTGCGGTACCTACTTGGCCTCTCGGGTGGCGAGCTGGTCGTCGGATGCTGCGACCCCAAAGGCCTGCGGGATGGGCTGGCTGGCCATGTAGAGGCGCTCGGCGAGCCGGCGCGGCAGCGGAAGATACTGGAACTGGCCGTAGATCCGCCCGTCAGCGGCCATCGGCTGGGCATTGAAGCGGGCGACGGAAACGATGCGGTACAAGTCCCGGCCGTGCGAGTCCAGGTACGCGATCTCGGTGACCCGGCGAGAACCGTCCGCGTGCCGGGTCAGCTGGACGATGACATCGACGGCGCTGTTGATCTGGTCGTGCAGCGCCTCGAACGGGATCTTGATCTCGGACATCGATGCGAGCGTCTGCAGACGCATCAGCGCGTCCTCGGCGTTGTTGGCGTGGACGGTGGCCAGCGAGCCGTCGTGACCGGTTGACATCGCCTGGAGCATGTCGAGGGACTCGCCGCCACGGACCTCACCGACGACGATGCGGTCGGGTCGCATACGCAGTGAGTTGCGGACCAGGTCGCGGATGGTGATCTGGCCCTTGCCCTCGACGTTCGCCGGACGGGACTCAAGACGGATGACGTGCGACTGCTGAAGCTGGAGCTCGGCGGAGTCCTCGATGGTGACGATGCGCTCGTCGTTCGGAATCAGGCCGGAGAGCGCGTTGAGGAGCGTCGTCTTACCGGTACCGGTGGCTCCGGAGACGATGATGTTGAGCTTGGCCTGGACGAGGCCGGAAAGCAGAATCAGCATCTGCTGGTCGATCGAGCCGAAGCTGATCATTTCCTGGAGGGTGAAGGCCCGAGGGAACCGTCGAATGGTGAGCGTGGCACCGCTCAGCGAGAGCGGCGGGATGATCACGTTGACACGCTCGCCGCTGGGGAGGCGGGCGTCGACCATCGGATTCGACTCGTCCACACGGCGGTTGACCGTCGAGACGATGCGCTCGATCGTCTGCATCAGCTGCTCGTGGGAGCCGAAGCGCATGGGGAGCTGTTCGACCTTGCCGCTGCGCTCGACGAAGATCTGGTCCGGTCCGTTCACCATGATTTCAGTGATGGACGCGTCTTCGAGGAGCGGCTCAAGGATGCCGAGTCCGAGGGCCTCGTCGACAACCCGGCGGATCAGCTGCGAGCGCTCGACGGTGGAGAGGACCGGGCCCTCACGGCTGATGATGTGTCCGAGCACGCGCTCAAGACGGGCTCGCCGGTCGGCGGCCGCCAGCGAGGACATCTCCGCGAGGTCGATCTCCTCGAGGAGCTTGGCGCGATAGGTGGCGACCATATGGCCGTCCTCCCGCCCCCCGCCGTTCTCCTCGGGGGCGGTGATGCGTGCCCGCAGACTCATTGCGTAACTCCTTGGTTGTGCTGGGTGGTTGGGGCGGCCGGAGGCGATCCGGCTCAGTCGATGGGCATGGTGGAGCTGCGCTCGGCCCAGCCCCAGTCGTCGATGCCCGGGACGACCGAGGGGACCTTGACCTTGACGGTGTAGGTCACCTCATCGCCACCCCACCTCGGTTCGAACTTCGATTCATCGGCGAGCCAGTCGCTCATGGCCTTCTCGCCCGCCTGCTTCGGAGTGAGCTCGGGACGGTCGTGGCTTGCCATACGAGCCGCGGCGCGGGCGGCCGTGCCGGCCTGGTTGGCGGTGTACGCCGCCACGCCCAACTGGATCGCGAACAGACCGACGATGAGCAGCAACGGGATGAAGCCCAGGTACTCGATGGCGACCTGACCGCGGTCGCGGCGGGTGCGTCGTGTGTCTGTGCCCTTGGCCATCGCTCAGCTCTCCTTCACCGAAGCCGCTTCGCCGTCGACCTCGAAGGGGAAGTCAAGGACGCCCGGCACCAGGACGGGCACATGCAGCGTGACCTTGACCGGGTACATGCCCCTCTCCTCGGGGTCGTTGCAGTGGATGTCCGCATCCTTGGCCCAGGCGTCCGGCAGGTCTTCCTTGGCCGCCTTCCGGCACGCCTCCCCCTGCGTCGTCTCCCAGCGGTCGGCTCCCGCCCCCGCCCGCGCGGCCACGTCCGCCGCGTTGCCCGCCAGGCTGAACGTGTAGCCGATCAACGCGCACTGCCACAGCGCGATCAGCAACAGGATGATCAGCGGCGTCACGCCCACGAACTCGATCGCGGTCTGACCCCGATCACGATCGCGTTCACACCGCCCGGGCCATCTCCGGACCCGGCCCCGTACCCCCATGGTCACCATCGCTCAGCCAGCCCCCTCGGTCTCGCCATGGCCCCGGGCGTCCCCACCGCGCCTGCGGCGGTTGCCAATCGAGCCTCGGTCGTTGCGGAACTTACCGCTCTTGTCAGCGCTCTCGGGGATCTTCACAAGACCCAACTCGCCCGCCAGACCCCACAGCGCCTGCTTGACCACGCTCTTGGCGTCGAGTTCATGCATCCGCCCGGCGTCGACCGCGCCCTGGAGCTCCTTGAAGTTCGCGGGTATCGCCGTGGCGGCCACCCGCGTACCGGTGATCCTCTGAATCAGCGGCGGCTGGATCTCTGTATTGCGGTTGGCGCGGTTGACCAGTGTCACCGTCTCCTCGGCCTTGCGGATCTGGAGCCGGTCCCACATCCGTACGACACGCTTCGCGCCCCGCACCGCCACCACATCGGGGGTAGTGACCAGGAGAGCGATGTCCGCCATCTCGATGGCCGCGGCGTTGGCGCCGTGCATCTGGGTGCCGCAGTCGACGATCACGGCCTCGTAGCGCGAGCGCAGGGCGCTGATGATCTGCCGCGCGGCCCGGTCGCTGACCTCCTCGCCGCGCTCGCCCTCGCCGGGGGCGAGGAGCAGGGCGATGCCGGTTGAGTGGCTGAACACCGCGTCCGACAGGACGCGGGGGGAGATGTCCGAGATCGCCGCCAGGTCGACGATCGAGCGGCGGAACTGCACATCCAGGTAGGAGGCGACATCGCCAGCCTGGAGGTCCATGTCGACCAGGGCGACAGTCTTTCCCGAAGCATGTGCGGCCAGGGCGAGTTGGACCGCCGTGACAGTCACGCCGACACCGCCCTTGGCACCGGTGACCGTGACGACCGTACCGCCCGGACCGGTGAAGACGTCTCCGCCGCTGCCGAGGTGCCGGCGTACGCCGACGGACCACTGGGCCGCCGCCTGAACCCGGTTGGTCAGCTCTTCGTAACTCAGCGGCAGTGAGACCAGGCCCCGCGCACCCGAGTCCATGGCGGCAGCGAAGAGGCCGGGGCTCGCGTCCGCGGTAATCAGAATGACGCCGACCGCAGGAAAGCGGAGGGCGACCTCCCGGATCAGCTCCAGCGCCGGCACCGGCCCGATCCGCTCATGCACCAGTACAACCTCGGGCAGCTCGTCGAGCGATTCCCCCGCCAGGCGGGCGAGAGTGTCGAGCAGCGAAGTCGAGTCACCCACCGGCGCGGCGGGTTCCGCGTCGGGGAGCTGGCTGAGCAGCGTCGTGATGGACCGGGCGGCGTCTGCGTCGCTGACGACCGGGAGGATTCTGGTGGTCATCCAAACCTCACTTGTCCCCGTTAAGGGTGTAGTCGCGCTCGCCCGGACGGAGCGTGGTGTCGCTGCCCGGCGCGATGAGGGCCAGGCGCACATGGTCGGCGAACGACTCCGCGTACGCCA
This sequence comes from Streptomyces sp. NPDC002730, assembly GCF_042888805.1. Lineage (NCBI taxonomy): Bacteria > Bacillati > Actinomycetota > Actinomycetes > Kitasatosporales > Streptomycetaceae > Streptomyces > Streptomyces sp. NPDC002730. Next base: position 626,821 of record NZ_JBIAQG010000001.1, on the reverse strand, counting down.
CGCGCTGTGCGTCCTTGGTGGTCAACGCGAAGGTGATCGGTACTGCCTCGGAGGCCTGGCTCCTGTCGTTGTCCTTCGGCTCAAGAGCCGTCAGCCTGCCGACGTCGATGACGTGGGCGTTGGCCACGATGATCTTCGACATGGCCGGAGAGCCCTCCTTCTCCCCTGCGAAGGTGGCAAAGATGTTCACCGTGGCACCCGGGGTGATCTTGCCCGCCACTCCGGTCGCAGCGTCGATCATGATGGCGATCTCCTGCTGACCGGGCTGGAGGGCAGGGCGCTTCACGATCATGTCGGTCTGCAGCAGAGAGCCCTTGCGGAGCTGGGTGACCGCGATCTTCCCGTTCACCTCGGAGAGATCGGTCACCGCGTTGTCCGACAGCCAGCGCTTCGGCATCGAGATCTTCTCGAACTGCCCGGAGCTCAGTTGCGTATACGGTGCGACATCGGACTTCAGCCGGTACGCCGACGCCTCGGGCCCCACCTTCGAGTTCACATCGCTGATCACCGAGAGCACGCCGGCGAACGCAATGAACGCGCAGAGGACCGACAGGAGCAGGAGTATGACGCCGCGGCGCTGGCGTGAATTCATGGAACGGACAACCTCGTTAGGGACGTAGACGAATCGGGCAGGGGACGACTCGGGCGTGCGCGTGGTGCTGCGACGACCGGTCCGTGCTGGTGTTGCGAGTTGAGCGGTTCTCGCGGCCGTGGTGGATCCGGCAGACGGCTACGCCCGCCCATGCAGGGGCGCCCCTTGGTTCAGGACACCTGGCGCGTGAGTTTGGTTCTCGCGAGCAGGCAGTGGGGCGGAGCAGAAGCCGCAGCGGTCACCGATGAGTTCCATTCCGCACCAGTGGCACTCCTCCCTCAGCACGGACGACACCAGCTGGTAGAGCACGGAGATGTCCGGGATGTGCGCGGCGAACTCGATGAGCTTGCCGGTCCCCCACCAGCGAGGGGAGTCGGAGGGCAGCGCGGCCTCCTGTACGCCGTGCACCTGCCAGGCAGACGCAAGGGTGGCGGTCGGCCAGTCGGACTGCAACTGACCCCTCGCCACCAGGAGTTGGGTCCCGAACTCCGGTCCGGCCAGCGAGCCCGCTCCGATCTTGATCAGCTGCGGGTTCGGGTTGGCCAGCACACCGAACTGGGAGCCCGGCACCCAGGACTTGGCGTGCGACTTGAGGCTGACCGGGACCCGGTCGAGCTTGGTGACCGAATTGAGCAGAGCGCCCGCGTAGATGTAGTGGGACAGCAGCCTCGCGGCGGATGCGATCACTCCCGGGCTGAAGTCGCAGATGGAGAGCTGGCGCAGTTGACGGACCAGCACGGCGACGCCGAGCGGTGGCAGGTCCAGCTTGAGGAGCGCGATGCGGTCGCTCTCCATGACGGAGCGGATGGTGTGCAGACGCTGCTGGAGGGCGTTCGGGACCGAGGACGGATAGACCGCGATGACGTATCCGTGCTGTTCCAGCAGGACACGCATGTCCATGAGCGCGGATTCCAGCGGCTGCGCGTCGGGCGACTGCAACAGGGCCGCGGTGGGCGTCTGTTGGTCGCTTGGCGGCAGCACCAGGTCAGCGCTGGTCACCGCTATCGCTGTCGGCACGTCGAGCTCCCCGTTCACTCCGGCTGCCGCGGTCTCGCAGTCCGCAGATCAATCACTGCCCTGTCGACTGCAACAGCACTTTATCCACCTCTTACGGTGCCAGAGAACACACTTCCTGCCCTACAGAACGCCCAGCAAGCTCCCTTTGTGGCCGAACCCGGACAAGTGGGCCGTGAAGATCCTGTGGTGCGGACCACTCCATGACGGTCAAGAAGTCGAATACTCGACCACCACGGGAGGGAGCGTCCCAGCCCTCCCTGGCTAACTTACGTGCGAATGAAGCGAATTCACAGTTCTGCCCCGCTTGGCGCTCCCCCATACACAGGCAGGCGGGCAGTCGTCACGGAATGGTCAAGTGAAATGGATCACCGGAACGCCGATCCAGAACAGCAGCGCCGCGGGGAGGCCGGCGGCGCTGCTGTGTTCAGACGAGTCAGGTCAGGTCGGGTCAGCCGGTGACGACCTTGATGGTGTTCACGATCTTCTTCAGCTCGTCCGGGGAAAGCTTTCCCTTCGGCGCGATGACGCGTACGTCCCAGGGGCGGTCGGATCCGTCCATGCCGACCACGTCGACCGCTGTCATCGGGGTGCCCTTGGCGGGGGTGCCGTCCTCGCCGCTGGAGGCGAATTCGTGGGCGACCTGCCTCGCCTCCTTCGCGCCCGGGATCTTGACATCCTTCTCGCCCTTGGGGGTGCCGCCGACCTCGTACACGCCCTCCGCGACCAGTACGGCCATGTCCAGGCGTGACGTCTGGGCGAAGTCGAGCGCGACCGAGATACGCACCGTCGATGTGCCGTCCTCGGTCAGGACCGCCTCGGCGTCGGTGTTCTTACTGCGCTCACCCGCAGGGAGCTCCTTGTAGCCGTCGGGGTAGCCGACGTCGACCTTCTTGGTGTGCAGCGTCTTCCAGCCGGCCGGAGAGGCCTGCTTCTCGCCGCCACAGGCGGTCAGCAACAGGGCGGAGGCGGCGATGGCGGCAGCGGTGGCAGTGGTTCGGTGGACAAGGGTCATGCGCATGAGCTTCATTCTCTTTCGGGGGGCGCTGTTCCGTGCTGTTATTTCGAACACAGTGACATGGGGACGTCGCTGCGCTTTCCGTTTCGCGGGGCCCCCAGGAATGTGGCGTCCTTCTTCTTGAGTTTCTCGTGCTTGCCCTCAAGACTCAGGGTGTAACCGAATGAGGCCGCTCCGAGGTTCAATTCGGCACCGAGTTCGGCGGAGTTGGTGACGCCGTCGTAGAGGGTCTTCGTCGACGAGCCGTAGTCGAACATCATCTGTCCGAACGGGTCGCTCTCGCCGGGAGCCTTGGCCGGGGCGATATCGGTGAACAGATTGGTGACGGGAGCCTTGTACTGACCCGAGCCGTCGAGCCACTGCTGCGCGATGCGCTGCTTCTCCGGGGTGTCGAGTTCGATCATGTTGGTGACGACCTCGGTCTGGGTGTTCTTCGAACCGGCCGATTCGGACGCGCCGTGCTTCGCCTTGCCCGCGTTCTTGTTGTCTTTGCCGCGCTTGTCCTTGTCGGCGACCTTGTCCTCGTCGTCGACCTTCTGCTTCCCGCCGCCCTTGCCGCTGGTTTCCACGGTACGAGTGACGATGATCCGCTTCAGGGACTTGTTCTTGTCCTTGTTGCGGGTCACCGTCAGCGCGACATTGCTGCTCTGCCCGTACTCGGCGGAGGCGCTGGTGCCGCCCGCCTGGCCCTTGGCGCTGCCCGATCCCTCGACCTTGAAGGCGAAGGACTTCGACGTGACGTCGTTGATGGAGTCGTCGATGATCGAGGCCGTCGATGACCCCTTCACTTTCGCGCCGATCTCAGCGGATATCTCGTCCGTCGCGTCGCCGCTCAGCTTCACTTCACCGGCCGCCTCGACGCCGACCGTCAGCGTCGAAATACGCTCGCCCTTGACCTTTTCGTTGATTTCCTTTCTGAGCTTCATATAACGGTCCGCGCTGCGCACGGACTGAAAGTCCCTGCCGTACTGATAGCCGGCCTTCGCGCTCTCCAGCTGTTCGAACTTGTCACGGAACTCGTCGGCTTCCTTCTGGGTGTCGAACTGGAAGGTGTCACCGGAGTCGATCTTGACGCCGCCGCCGACCTCGACCGTCGACTTGCCGTCCTCGCTGAGCTTTCCGACCTTGGCGCCGAACTTGGGCTCCCACGCCACGCCCGCCTTGCCCGCCTCGTTGAAGGTCAGCCGGATGCGGTCCTTGTAGACGGTATTGCCGTTCTTGTCCTTCTCCGCGACCTTGAACTTCTGCTGCTGGAAGCCGTACTCATTGCCGAGCTTGAACCAGGCGATCTTCACCTCCTGGCCGGCCGTGGCCGAGGTGTTCTCGGTGTTGCACATCTTCGGGGCGAACGCGGCGTCCGTCGTGGGCTTGGCGTTCTTCCCCGCCTTCGCATCGAGCGTGCAGGAGCCGCCGGTGAGCCTGCAGAGGGCCGCCTTGATCCCGTCGGTGAGCTGCTGGCCGACGCTCGTCGCCAGCACGGCGCCGATGACGGCGGTAACGACGACGATCGTGCCCATGTACTCGGTGGCGGTCGCACCGCGGTCCGCCCACCGGAAATTGCCGGCGCCGGGGTAAGCGGGCGCCGGGTTGTCGTCGCCGCGGTCTTCCCGTATCCGGTCGAGTACCAGACCGAGCGGAGCGCCGAAGATCACGGCCGCCACGGCCATGGCGATGCCCTCCGGCCGGATCATGCCCCAGGCGACCACGAGCATCCGGATGAGGGCGGCGACGGGGACGACAAGTGCCGCCGTCAGATAGAGCGGTGCCCGGTCGCGGAAGGGCTCACGTATCAGCCAGGCCGCCGCCAGTACGGCGAGTGTGGTGGAGAGCATGTTCGGCACATAGATGAGACCGAGGCGCCAGCCGAAGCTCTCCAGCCGCTGCGGGTCGGCGAGCAAGTCGAAGACCATCTGGCCGAGCAGATAACCGGAACCGTACAGAGCGACGATCCCGGCGGCCCAGGACCGCATGAGGCCGAAGAAGGGACTTGGTTGCGAACCACTGGATGTTCCGGATGTTCGGGGCGATCTGTATGCGGGATTGTGCACTGTATTCGACCAGTTGTTGCCTGTCCCACTCATCGTCCGCGTGCCTTGCCTCTCGTGCCAGTGGTGCCGCGGACACGTTAACCGGGCACAAATACACAGGTCATGGGCCCCGGGACCCAACCAGGGCCCAAGATCGGCTTAGGGATCGGATCACGGGTCGGCTTACCGTGGAGGCATGCTCACCGCGATCGTCGTCCTCGTCGTCACCGCCGGAATCGGCTGGCTGTGGTTTCTGCTGACCCGCCAGCTCGTCCGCCAACTGGGCTCGCTCTTCATGGGCGAGCGCGCTCAGGGGCGCTGCATCCGGCGGTACCGAAGCGGAACGCGGAACGATCCCGGCGAGTGGACCCATGTCTTCGAGTTCACGGACGCCGACGGTGCGCGCGTGGAGTTCGAGGAGTCCGTGATGGTGATGGCGGAGGGCCAGCAGGTGACCGTCCGCTACCAGCGGCGCGACCCCGTCCGCACCGCGACCGTGATCGGGCGAGGCGGGGCATGGTCGCCGCTTTTCGGGCAGATCGGGGGCGTGATCATCGTCGGAGGGTTTGTGGCGCTCGGCCTGTTCATCTCGTACAACATGATCGCGACGGAGATCTGCGGCGGCGGCGCGTACAGCACCGGTTGCTAGTGGCCGCGCGCGTCGACCGCGGGCCGGACGTACGCGCCGAGGTCACCGGCTGAGGCCTGCGCCCTGGGCCCGCTGACGGCCTTTTGGGCACAGCCGTCTGGGACCGGAATTGGGTCCCGGGGCCCACGCCGGGGCGCACCGTCTCTCCCTATGCTGCTCGCGGCCGGTGGCCGATCGTGCAGCTTCGTGCCGGAGAAGGCACGGGACAAACCCAGGGCAGAGGGGCGTCGCATGTTTCAGGGGGGTGGCATACCACCGGTTTCCCGGCGGAATGACCGGGGCGCGACCGCAACCGAGTATCTGGGGTCGATCGTCGTCGTCACCGCGATCATCGCGGCACTGGGAGCGACCGGCATCGGAGGGCAGCTCACCGGCAGGATCAGTGCTCAGATCTGCCGGCTGATGGGTGGCAGCAACTGTGACAGCGGGGAGCCGGGATCCGAGGACCTGGCCACCGATGCCGACTACGAGCCGCCGCTGTGCCAGATCTCCTCGATCACCGACAAGGCCGGCGCCAAGGCGAAGGTCCTCTTCATCGAGTGGGGCCAGGAGTACGGGTTCCAGGAGCAGAAGTTCAAGGCCAACACGGACATCAACAAGGACGGCAAGGTCGACGACAAGGACGAGCTCCTCTATGTGACGTTCACCGACGCCGCCTCCATCGCCGCCAAGAAGGACTGGAAGCCCGGGGCCAAGGTCGGAAAGTTCGGTTCGGACAAGGTCGAGCTGGGCGTCGGGATCAAGGTGACCAACGGTGACACCTGGGTGTTCGAGAGCGAGGACGAGGCCAAGAAGTTCCGCGACGACATTGAGAAGCTCAAGATGTACGACATGCGCCGCAAGTCGCCCGGCGGCGCCGAGGCCAGTGCCGGCGACAGCCTCCTGTACCTCTTCGGGAAGGGTCCGCTCAAGGACGAGGAGGAGACGTACGACCGCGTCAAGAAGGGCCTTGGGGGGGACCGGCAGATCACCTACGGCAAGGTGGGCCTGGAGGCCTCGGCCTCGGGCGGACTGAAGCTCTCGGCGGGGGACGAGAAGAAGCTGAGCGCCACGCTCGGCGGCAACTTCAAGTTCACGCCCGACGTGACCTGGACCGACAACGGGTACAAGGGCACCAAGTCGTACACGTACTCCTCGTCCATCGAATACGGCACGAAGGTCGGCTACGAGGCGGGCCCGATCAGCGGCGAAGCCTCAGCTTCCACCACCCAGACCGGCACCATCACCGTCACCAAGGACAAGAAGACCGGCAAGCTGATCCGGATCGACATGACGCAGACGGTCGAGAAGGGCGCGACCAAGGACGGGGTGAAGGTCGGAGGCGACAACGGCAAGAAGGACGGCGACAAGCGCGGTGGCAGCGGCGGGGTCAAGGGCACCGACAACGAAACCGGCATCGAGGTCGTGACCAATTCGGTCAGCTTCGACCCCGGTGAGAAGGGCGACGCCGACCGCGGTATCGCGGAGAAGTGGCTGGACGGCGCCGGCGACAACGCCGCCCCGTTCACCTACATGTTCGACGACCACGCGCCGACCGCACGGCCCGGCGCCGACGACCCGTTCGGTCAGCTCCTCTTCGACAAGGGCAAGTCCAGCAAGACGAAGTACACGGGCAAGACGGACGCGGCGGAGTACGGATTCGAGCTGAACCTGGGGCTCAGCCTCGGCTTCTCGGTGAGCACCGAGAAGAAGGAGGAGATGCTCAACGAGGCACAGTTCCTGGGTGCCCCCAGGAACAAACAGCGTTCCTATGTTCCGTACAGCTACTGTGCGAAGTAACCCGGCAACAGGAGAAGCACGCATGATGACCACCACTGTCAGACGCGCCGCCGCCGCGCTGGGCGCGGGGATCTTCGCGAGCGCGATCCTCACCGGCTGCGGTAGTGAGGACTCCGCGACAGGCACCGTGCCCGAGGGCTGGAAGTCGCTGAAGACGTCGAGCGTCAGCGTTTCCCACCCCCAGGGCTTCACCGAGCAGAGCGACGCCGAGCGCAGCAAGTTCAACGCGGCGGCAGCGACCCTCACCGAAGACGGCAAGACCGTCGGCATCATCACCGTGCAGCTGGACTTCACCGACGCGGACACCGCTGAGGAGGCCGCCATCGGCGCCGAGGCCGGAATCCAGCTCGGCTCCACGCTCAAGGGGCAGAGGGACGTCAAGCTCGCCGGCACCGACGAGGCCAAGCGCATCGACTTCGAGTTCAGCTCGACGGGCGAGAGCAATACGCCGCCCAAGGGCACCCGGATCCGGGGCGTCATCGTGACCGGCCTGGACTCCAAGGACAAGACCTTCGCGGTCCGCATCGACGCCCAGAAGGGCAAGCTCGACGACGCCGACCTGAAGAAGATCATCGACTCGGTCGAGGTGCGCTAGGTATGCAGGTCCCCGGCGGTGAGTACCTCGTCTTCGGCCTCCTGGCCATCCTCTTCGGCAGCCTGACGGTGAAGTACGTCCGCCGGCTGGCGACGCTGGCCCGGGTGCTGCGCCGAGGCGCGCGGGCGGGCGGCGAGTGCGTACGGGTCGAGACCGAGCCGTACAACCGCTCTGACGCCAAGCAGCACTTCTTCGCCTTCCGCACGGCCGATGGCACCGAGGTGGAGTTCGAGGACCTGGCGGGCTGGAACATGACGACCGGGACTCCCGTCACCGTCACATACGACCCGGAGAACCCCGAGAAGACCGCGACCATCGCGAGTAGAGGCAGTTGGTCGCCGGTTCTGCAGTGCACAGCGCTGGTGGCCGGGTGCGGGATGGCGACGATCGGATTCACCACGGTTCTTCTCTTCAACGTCTTTGGAGGTCAGTGATGACGCGCTACGGCTATCCGGGCGCACCCGCCGGCCGGGAGAAGGGCGGTAGCGCCGGCCTGTTCGCGCTGATGCGGTCCTGGGCCGCCGGGATCGTCGTGCTGGCGGTGACGTCGTATCTGCATGTCACCTATATCCACGGCACCTTCGCCTCCACCGACGAGCCGGAGAGTTTCACCGGCGAACTGCTGCTCACTCATCTGCCGAACGCCGTGGCCATCGCACTCGCGGTCTGGGCCGCGGCCCGAATCCACCCCGAGCCTTACCGGGACTCGCGGGCGCGGCACCTCGCTGCCGCCCTCGTGGTGCCGGTCGCCGCCCAGCTCGTGGCGTATGCCCTCGCCTTCACGACTCCCTGGATCAGCCTGACCGCCCTGGCGGTCTTCCTGTCGCTTGCCGTGCTGGCCGTCGGCTGCACAGTCGGGCTCGCCGCCGACCGGCTGCAGAGCGACAACTGACCCACGCAGCAGCGCCGTCGTCACCTTCGGGGTGGCGGCGGCGCTGTTTTGCATACAAGGACTGCCAGAGGTCTTGACAACCCGATTGGTCTGGACCAGTTTGTACGCCCAGCGGTGGCCACCGTTCCGTAACCCCTCCACACCCCCAACTCCCCCACCGGAGGCAGCAAGTGGACCGCACCTCACGCTCTCGGAGACGCCCCTCCCGAAGATGGCTCGGCCCAGTGCTCGCACTGGCCGTCGGGGCCGGTCTCACCCTCATGGGCATCACGGGGACCGCGCAGGCCGCCGACATCAATGTCGCCAAGAACGCCGGCTTCGAGTCCGGGCTCACCAACTGGACCTGTTCCGGCGGCAGCGGCGTCACCGCCTCCTCCCCCGTACACGGCGGCGCCTCCGCGCTCAAGGCCACGCCCGCCGGGCAGGACAACGCCAAGTGCACGCAGACCGTCACGGTGAAGCCCAACTCGACGTACACCCTCAGCGCCTGGGTGCAGGGCGGATACACCTATCTCGGCGCGAGCGGCACCGGCACGACGGACGTCTCCACCTGGACGCCGGACTCCGCCGGCTGGAAGCAGCTGTCCACCACCTTCACCACCGGCAGCAGCACCACCTCTGTGACGGTCTACACGCACGGCTGGTACGGACAGGCCGCCTATTACGCCGACGACGTCTCCGTCTTCGGCCCCGACGCCGGCGGTGGCGGCGACCCCTCGCCGACCGTGCCCGCCGCCCCGGGCGGTCTCGCGGCCGGATCCGTGACCTCGTCCTCCGTGGCCCTGTCCTGGAACGCCGTGTCCAACGCGACGGGCTACAACGTCTACCAGAACGGCGCCAAGGTGCAGTCGGTCACCGGCGCTTCGGCGACCGCGACCGGGCTGAGCGCTTCCACCTCGTACCAGTTCCAGGTGACCGCGACCAACGCGGCCGGTGAGTCCGCGAAGTCCGCGGCGGTGACCGGTACCACTTCGGCCACCGGCGGTGGCGGAGGCGGCGGATCGGTGCCCAAGCACGCGGTGACCGGCTACTGGCAGAACTTCAACAACGGTGCCACCGTCCAGAAGATCAGCGATGTGCCGGCCAACTACGACATCATCGCGGTCTCCTTCGCCGACGCGACCGGCACGCCCGGCGGTGTCACCTTCAATCTCGACTCGGCCGGGCTCGGCGGTTACACCGTCGACCAGTTCAAGGCAGACATCAAGGCCAAGCAGGCGGCCGGCAAGTCCGTGATCATCTCGATCGGCGGTCAGAACGGCACCGTCACGATCAACGACTCGGCCTCCGCGACGAACTTCGCCAACTCCGTCTACTCGATGATGCAGACATACGGCTTCGACGGTGTCGACATCGACCTGGAGAACGGCCTCAACTCGACCTACATGTCGCAGGCGCTGCGTTCGCTGTCGTCGAAGGCGGGCGCCGGGCTGGTCATCACGATGGCACCGCAGACCATCGACATGCAGTCGACGTCGAACGAGTACTTCAAGACGGCCCTCAACATCAAGGACATCCTGACCGTCGTCAATATGCAGTACTACAACAGTGGTTCGATGCTCGGTTGCGACGGCAAGGTGTATTCGCAGGGCTCGGTGGACTTCCTCACCGCCCTCGCCTGCATCCAGTTGGAAGGCGGGCTCGCACCGGCCCAGGTGGGACTCGGTCTGCCGGCCTCGACCAGTGGCGCGGGCAGCGGCTATGTCTCCCCGACGATTGTGAACAACGCGCTGGACTGCCTCGCCAGGGGCACGAACTGCGGCTCCTTCAAGCCGTCCAAGACATACCCCTCGCTGCGCGGCGCGATGACCTGGTCCACGAACTGGGACGCCAAGTCGGGCAACGCCTGGTCCAACGCGGTGGGCCCGCATGTGCACGCCCTCCCGTAACCGCCGGTCCTGACTCCCTGGAACAGCAGCGCCGCCGCTCCCCCGGCGGCGCTGCTGTACGTCGCCGTGCGTTGCTGTACGTTGCGCCTGTGAACGAGATGGGGGACGACCTCGGCATCGGCCGCCGCACTCTGCTGCGCGGCTCGCTCGGCCTGGTGGCCACGGTCGGCGTCGTCGGCGCGTGCAGCGCGGCGGAGGAGGACGGGCCGAAGATGCGGGCCACGGCGTGGACGTTCGACGGCAGTGTCTACGGCGTGCTCACGGTCGACGGCGGCACGGTCTACGTCGCCACGGTGGGCCCCGACCTTCTGCATGCGCTGGACGCCGGGACCGGTGACACCCGCTGGAGTGCGAAGGGCGGCGAGTCGACCGGCACCGAACCCGACATGGTCACGGTCGCGGGCGGCACGGTCTTCCGCGTGAGCCAGGACGGGCTGGTCCACGCGTACCGCACGAGCGACGGCAAGCGCCTGTGGCGTACCGGCCCGCTCGTCGAGGAAGGCCAGCCCGACCGGCCGTTCGTGCTCGGCAGTGTGCTCTGCGTCCAGCTGCGCGCGCGGACCGACGACGACGGCCAGGTGCTGGAGCCGGGCGTGGTGTGCGGGATCGACACGGGCAGCGGCCGTGTCCTGTGGCGCAGTGACGCGTCCTGGCTCTTCACGCCCGACCCGAAGCGCGGTGTTCTCTTCAAGGAGACACCCGACGGCGTGGCCGCCTGCGACCCCGCCACGGGTCGGGTCCGCTGGCACGTCGCGGCAGCCCGCGGCGAGTATTCCCCGTCCTTCGCGCTCGGAGCCGACGCCGTCCTCCTCGTCTCGGGCCCCAAGGGCAACACCCGCCTGTACGCGTACGACGCGGCCGACGGCACCCCGCGCTGGAACGTCCCGGCCCTGGACGGCACGATCACCGCGGCCCCGGACGGCGGTACGGCCTACCTCCACGACGGCCGCGGCCATCTGCACGCACACGCCACCGCCGACGGCCGCCGGACCTGGACGGCGACAACCGCCCCTCACGCGCGCGACGAGGTGGTTCCGTACGCCGGCACGGTGCTGCTCTCGTCCGGCGACCAGTACAACGGCGAGGACGGCCGGAGCATCGGCGACGACCGCCCCGGCTATGTCCTCGCGCACTCCGCCCTGACCGGCCGCCAACTGTGGCGCCAGGACCGCGAACAACCGTCGTGGACCCTCCCGGTCCCGGTCGGCCGCCTGGCCCTCGTCGGCCACGACACGGCCTGGTGGGCGTACGACATCGCCACCGGAAAACCGCAGTGGCGGGTGCCGTGCGACGGGGCGTTGGCGGACGACCCGGTGGTGCGGGACGGGATGCTGTACGGCCCGGACACCGAGGGCGTGCGGGCCGTACGGCTCTGACGGCGTCCGGGGTCGGAAGAACCCCCGGTCCGATGTACCTCCAACTGGACCGACGTGGCTGGTTATTGGTCTCGTCCCCTTGATGACCGGCAGCGCCTGCCATGAACGTGGCCGCCTTCCCCACTGGTCCCGGAGTGTGACTGGGGTCACCAAGGAGGCGTACGGGTGATCACGCGGAGGGGTCCGACGTTTCGGCTCCTCGGCGCGGTAGCGTGCCGATGGCTGAAGCGCACTCTTGACCGGGTCATGCCAGCCCCTCAAGATGTGCGCACACACCCGCACCACGTGCGTCGCAACTGAGCAACCCCCCACACTCCCCACCCAGGAGACAGCATGCGACTTCGCCCACGCGGCGGCGGCAACGGAAAGCTGAGCGGCAGGAAGACCGCCACCCTCGCGGCCCTGCTGGCGCTCGCAGTAGCCGCACCGTTCACCGCCAACGCATCGCCCACGAAAGCCGCCACCCCCGACGCGACATCCCCGGCCGCCGCCGAGGAGGAGCAGATCCTCCAGTACGAGATCCAGGGCCCGTCCACCGTCGCCGCCCGTACCGCCATCGCCGCCACCGGCGTCTCGGTCGACGAGGCCGACGCGCACTCCCTCGTCGTCAGCGCCACCGCCACCGAGGCGAAGCGGCTTCGCGCACTCGGATACAAGCTCGTCGCTCTGTCCCCTCCCCCGGCCAGAACCAGGAGCGGCGTGGCTGTCGAGCCGTTCGACTTCCCGTCGGCCGACTCGCGCTATCACAACTACGCCGAGGCGACCGCCGAGATCGATCAGCGGATCGCCAAGTACCCGGGCATCATGAGCAAGCGCGTCATCGGCAAGAGCTACCAGGGCCGGGACATCATCGCCGTCAAGGTCAGCGACAACGTCGCGACGGACGAGAACGAACCCGAGGTGCTCTTCACCCACCACCAGCACGCGCGCGAGCACCTCACCGTCGAGATGGCGCTGTATCTGCTGCGCGAGCTCGGCGCGGGCTACGGCACCGACTCCCGCATCACCAACGCCGTGAACGGCCGCGAGATCTGGATCATCCCGGACGTCAACCCGGACGGCGGCGAGTACGACATCGCCACCGGCTCCTACCGCAGCTGGCGCAAGAACCGGCAGCCCAACTCCGGTTCTTCGTCGGTCGGTACGGACACCAACCGCAACTGGAACTACAAGTGGGGCTGCTGCGGCGGCTCTTCCGGCTCCGCCGGATCCGAGACCTACCGCGGCGCGAGGGCCGAGTCCGCGCCCGAGGTCAAGGTGATCGCCGACTTCGCCCGCAGCCGGGTCGTCGGCGGCAAGCAGCAGATCAAAACGGCCATCGACTTCCACACGTACAGCGAGCTGGTGCTCTGGCCGTTCGGCTACACCAACGCGGACACCGCCCCGGGGCTGACCCAGGACGACCGGGACGCCTTCGCCACGGTGGGCAAGAAGATGGCCGCGAGCAACGGCTACACCCCGGAGCAGTCGAGCGACCTCTACATCACGGACGGTTCGATCGACGACTGGCTGTGGGGCAACCAGAAGATCTTCGCGTACACCTTCGAGATGTACCCGACGGGCTTCGGCGGTGGGGGCTTCTACCCGCCCGACGAGGTGATCGAGCGCGAGACGAACCGCAACCGGGACGCGGTGCTCCAGCTGCTGGAGAACTCGGACTGCATGTACCGCTCGATCGGCAAGGAACAGCAGTACTGCAAGAGCTGACGGATCCGCGGATCTGAAAGTCTGCGCATCAGGGTGCCCCGGGACGGATGAAGTCCCGGGGCACCCTGCTCACATCCGTACCGCTAGACGACCAGACTCAGCGCCGCCGCCACCGCGAAGCCCGCGAGCGACAGCACCGACTCCAGCACCGTCCACGACTTGAGCGTGTCGCGCTCGGTGATGCCGAAGTACTTCGAGACGATCCAGAATCCGCCGTCGTTGACATGCGAGGCGAAGATCGAACCGGCCGAGATCGCCATGATGACCAGCGCCAGGAAGGCCTGTGAGTGGTCGCCGTTCTCGACCAGCGGCAGCACGATGCCGGCCGTGGTGACGATCGCAACCGTCGCCGAGCCCTGCGCCACGCGCAGCACCAGCGAGATCAGATAGGCGAGGACGATGACCGGCAGCCCGATGCCGTTGAAGGTGTCGGAGAGCGCCTGCGCGACACCGCTCGCCTTCAGTACGGCTCCGAAGACGCCGCCCGCACCGACGACGAGCAGGATGTTGCCGACCGGCTTCAGCGACGAAGTCGACACGGACTCCAGGGACTTGCGGGACCAGCCGCGCCGGAGGCCCAGCAGGTAGTACGCGAGTAGCAGCGCGATCGTCAGGGCGACGAAGGGGTGGCCGAAGAACTCGATGACCGAGCGCAGCGTGGAGGGGTCCAGTGCTATGGAGGAGAACGTCGCGGCGAGGATCAGGAGCAGCGGCGTACCGATGATGGCCAGGACCGTGCCGAGGCCGACCGGGCGCTCCTGCGGGGTGCGGCCCGCGGCGGTCTGCTCGGCGCGCACGGCGGCCTTGGCTTCCTCCGCGGCCTCCAGCATGTCCTGCGGGACCTCGACGAACAGGCGCTTGCCGATCCAGGCGGCGTAGCCCCAGGCGGCGAGGACCGCCGGGAGGCCGACGACGATGCCCATCAGGATGACCCAGCCCAGTGAGACATGGAGCAGGCCGGCGGCGGCGACCGGGCCGGGGTGCGGCGGCAGGAAGGCGTGGGTCATCGACAGACCGGCCAGCAGCGGCATCGCGTAGAGAATGATCGACTTGCCGGAGCGCTTCGCGGCGGCGTACACGATCGGCGCGAGGACGAAGATGCCGACGTCGAAGAAGACCGGGATTCCGAAGATCAGGCCGGTGAGGCCCATGGCGAGAGGGGCGCGCTTCTCGCCGAAGAGGTTCAGCAGGCGCGAGCTCAACACCTCGGCGCCACCCGACACTTCGAGAATCGCGCCGAGCATGGTGCCGAGACCGATGATGATCGCGACGTGTCCGAGGATGCCGCCCATGCCGGACTCGATGACCGAGACGGCGGCGGACTTCTGGACGGTGCCGAAGAGTTCGGTGACGGAGAGGCCGGCGGCCAGGCCGACGGCTATGGAGACGGCGAGGAGCGCGACGAACGGCTGCAGCCTGACCTTGATGATCAGGAGGAGAAGGAGCGCGATACCGAGGGCGGCGACGGTCAGCAGACCGGCGGTGCCGTCGATGAGCAGAAGCAGACCGCCCGTGTGGGGTGGGGTCTCCGGTGGTGCGTCAGCGGCGAGCAGCATGGCGGGGGACCTCGTTGTTCGGGGGATTTTGGGTGTGGGGGATCACGGCGCGGCGCTCGGGGGGAGAGCGCCGCGCCGTGAAGAGCGGGGTGGTGCAGGATCAGCCGCAGGTCAGCCGAGGACTGCCAGGGCATCGATCTCGATGAGCAGGCCCTTGGGCAGGCCGACGTACACGGTCGTACGGGCGGAGGCGGCCTCCTTGAGGCCCTGCTCCTCGAAGTACGCGTTGTAGATCTCGTTCATCTCGGCGAAGTGGGCCACGTCCGTGAGGTAGATGCGGGTCATCATCACGTCGTCCCAGCTCGCGCCGCCCTCTTCGAGCACGGCCTTGACGTTGGCGAGGGTCTGGAGGGTCTGCTCGCGCAGGGTCGGACCCGCGGGCGTCGGAGGCTGCCCTGCTACGGCGGGCAGGAAGCCGACCTGGCCCGCGACCTGGAGGATGTTGCCCTTTCGGACGCCGTGGGAGAACTTCGCGGGCGGTGCGGTGTGGGTGGCGGGGGTGATCGCGATCTTCTCGCTCATGGAGCTTCCTTGGGTGGGACGGCTTTGGAATCAGGTACAGCACCGGAGTACTCCCGGCTGATGGCGTCCGCGGTGCGGCGCAACAGCGGGAGAAGGGTGAGGAGTTCCTCTGCGGTGACGACGACATTCGGCGCGGAGACCGACATGGCGGCGACGACCCGGCCGTCCGCCCCGCGGATGGGGGCGCCGATGCAGTTGATGGACTCCTCGTGGCCGCCGAGGTCGGTGGCCCATCCCTGTTCGCGGACGACGGCGAGCTCCTTGAGGAACGCGGCGGGGTTCGGGATCGAACGGGATGTGTACATGGGGTAGTCGAGCTTCTCGGCGAGAGCGCGCCGCTCGGCCTCGGGGAGGTCGGCGAGCAGCAGTTTCGCCACCGCTGCGACGGTGATGGCGACGGGCTTGCCGATCCGGGAGTACATCCGGACGGGATAGCGGCTCTCGACCTTGTCGATGTAGAGGACCTCGCTCTCCTCGTACACGGCAAGGTGGACGGTGTGCCCGCACTGCTCGTTGAGCTGTACGAGATGGGGGTGGGCGATCTCCCGTACATCAAGGTTCTCGACGGCTTCCTGGGCGAGCGCGAAGAGACGGGCGCCGAGGCGGTAGCGCTGGTCCTGCTGGCGGTAGACGAGTCCGTGCTCGTGAAGCGTACGGAGCAGGCGCAGGGCGGTGGACTTGTGCACGCCGAGCCGGTCGGCGACCTGTCCGAGGTCGGCGGGTCCCTGCGCGAGCAGCGGCAGGATGCTCAGGGCGCGATCGACGGTCTGGCTCATGGCGTAGGTACCTCCTCATCCACGGCTGCGGTCCAGCCGGGGCCGAGGTGCAGTGTCTCCCAGCCGCGGGCGTCGAGTGCGACCAGCCGGTCGGCATACGCCCGCGTGGGCGGCATGGCGAGATCCGCGTCGGCGGTGAGCGTGGCGGCGGCCATGAGATGCCCGTGCCGCAGCCGGTGGTGGGCGGACAGCCCGCGGAGGGTGGCGGAGAGAAACCCGGCGGCGAAGGCGTCGCCGGCGCCGACGTGCGCAACGACATCGACGCGGGGCGCGGGTGCGTGGGTGACGGTGTCGGGGGCGGGTCCCCTGCGCGGGGCCGGCGCCGGACGGGCCGGAAAAGCAGCCTCGCCGGCGTTTGAGGCGCGAGGGTTCGGGGTCGCAGCCCCCGGTTCGGGTAGGGGCGGGGAGGGGACGGGCTCCGCGTCCCGTACGTACGCCGTCGCCCCCTGCGCGCCCTGCTTCACAATCAGCACCTCCGGCTCCGGCAGCGCCGCGCGGACCGCCGGCGCGCCGCGCAGGCCCCATGCCGCCTCCGCCTCGTCCTCGCCGACGAACACGATGTCCGCACCCCGCGCCAGGTCCAGGAGCACCAGCGGGTCCCCGGCTTCGCGCCACAGGTTCACGCGGTAGTTCACGTCGAACGAGACGAGCGCGCGGCCCGGCCTACGTGTCGTCAGCCCGCGTATCAGGGCGAGGCAGTCCGCCGAGAGCGCCGCCGTGATCCCGGACAGATGCAGGATCCGCCCCGACCACACGTCCTCGTCCCGGACCGTCGACCGCGACATCGCCGACGCCGCGGATCCCGCCCTGTAGTAGAGGACCTCATGCGCATCGGCCGCGCGGTCGCCCGCCGTTCGGAAGTAGATCCCCGTCGGCCGCTGCGGATCGCGCTGCACCGCCGACGTATCGACGCCGTACGACGCGATCGCCGCAACCAGGTGCTCACCGAAGCCGTCCGCGCCGACCCGCCCGACCCACTTCGCGCTGTGCCCGGACGCCGCCAGACCGCACGCCACGTTGGACTCGGCTCCGCCGATGCCACGTACGAACGACGGCACATCGGCGAGGCGCCCCTGCCGCGTGGGCAGGAACGTGACCATGGACTCGCCAAGACAGACGACGTCGACGGGGCCTGGCACGGTCGCGGTCACAGTCGCTCGAGCTCCTCGCTGGTCGGTCGCCGGAGACTCCATTGACCCGGCGTGGCTCGGATGTTAGACAGCGGTAAGCGAAGTGCGCAATGGGTGTTGCAGAGAATGCAACGCACAGAATGCACGTACCGTACGGCAATCTCCCGAGGAGGCCCCATGGCTGCCGACGCCACCGACAACGCCGACACCGCCGACGCCGGCGACATCGCCGCCGGACGACTCGACCGGCTCGCCGACGAACCGGTCGACCACCGCTTCAAGGCCCTCCCCCCGGACGCCGAAGCCGCGGGCCTGACCGTCGGCGCCCTGGCGGCCGAGCGCCGCAACCTCTTCACCGGCGGCTTCACCACCCCCGTACTCGCCCTCTCCGCCGAGTCCGTCGAGCACAACCTCGCCCTCCTCGAGACGTACTCCGAGCGCCACGGCCTCGTCTTCGCCCCGCACGGCAAGACCTCCATGTCGCCGCAGCTCTTCGCCCGCCAGCTGGAGCACGGCGCCTGGGGCATCACCGCCGCCGTCCCGCACCAGGCCCGCGTCTACCGCGCCTACGGGATCCAGCGCATCTTCCTCGCCAACGAGGTCGTCGACCCGGCCGCCCTGCGCTGGCTCGCGCACGAGCTGGACACCGACCCCGGCTTCCGCTTCATCTGTTACGTCGACTCCGTACGCGGAGTCGAGCTGATGGACGCGGCCCTCGGCGACGCCGGCGCGTCCCGCCCTCTCGACGTCGTCGTCGAACTCGGCGCCGGCGAAGGTGCCCGGACCGGAGCACGTACGGAAGCCGACTGCGCAGCCGTCGCCGACGCGGTGGCCGCCGCCGCAACCCTCCGCCTCGTCGGCGTCGCGGGTTACGAGGGCGAGGTACCACAGGCCGACGGCGACCGCGTCCGCGCCTGGGTGCGCCGCCTCACCGCACTCGCCGCCGACTTCGACAAGGCCGGCCTCTTCGCCGCCACCGAGGAGATCGTCGTCAGCGCGGGCGGCAGCGCCTGGTTCGACGCGGTCGCGGACGTCTTCGCCGAGATCCCCGAACTCTCCCTCCCCGTACTGAAGTTGCTGCGTTCCGGCGCATACGTCTCGCACGACGACGGCCACTACCGCCACCTCACCCCCTTCAACCGCATCCCGCAGGAGGGCGCCCTCCAGCCCGCCTTCCGCCTCTGGGCCCAGGTCGTCTCCC
Source organism: Streptomyces sp. NPDC002730 (assembly GCF_042888805.1). NCBI lineage: Bacteria > Bacillati > Actinomycetota > Actinomycetes > Kitasatosporales > Streptomycetaceae > Streptomyces > Streptomyces sp. NPDC002730. The sequence goes on along the minus strand of NZ_JBIAQG010000001.1, from coordinate 608,098 downwards.
GCCCCACCCCCGACCAGGCCTTCGTCAACGCGGGCAAGCGCGACGCGGCATACGACCTCGACCTCCCCGAGGCCCAGGTCGTCCGCGACGGCCGCACCGGCGAGATCCGCCCGGCGCACGGCATCACGGTCAGCGGACTGTCCGACCAGCACGGCTGGGTCCGCACGACTCCGGAGGCCGAGCTCGAGGTCGGCGACTGGGTCGGCATGGGCCTGTCCCACCCGTGCACGAGCTTCGACAAATGGCAGCTGATCCCGCTGGTCGAGGCGGACGGCACGGTCACCGACTACATCCGCACGTTCTTCTGAGGGGCCGGGCCATGGACCTCGTCATCCGCGACGTACGCGTCATCGACGGCTCCGGCGGACCCTCGTACCGCGCCGATGTCGGCCTGGACGACGGCCGCATCGCCGCCGTACGCCGTGAGGGCGACCCCGCCCTGTCCGGGACCCGCGTCCTGGACGCGCACGGCCTCGCCCTGTCCCCCGGCTTCATCGACATGCACGCGCACAGCGATCTCGCGCTGCTCCGCGACCCCGCGCACGAGGCCAAGGCCGCGCAGGGCGTCACCCTCGAAGTGCTCGGCCAGGACGGCCTGTCGTACGCACCGGTCGACGACCCGACCCTCGCCGAGGTCCGCAAGGCGATCACCGGCTGGAACGGCGGTGCGCCCGGGGACACAACCGTCGACTTCGACTGGCGTACGGTCGGTGAGTACCTCGACCGGCTCGACCGGCAGGGCATCGCCGTCAACGCCGCGTACCTCATCCCGCAGGGCACGGTCCGGATGTACGCGGTGGGCTGGGACGACCGCCCCGCGACCCCCGCCGAGCTCGCCCGGATGAAGGGGCTCGTCGCCGAAGGCCTCGAACAGGGCGCGGTCGGCATGTCGTCCGGCCTCACCTACACGCCGGGCATGTACGCGGGCAACGCCGAACTCACCGAGCTCTGCCGGGTGGTGGCGCGCTACGACGGCTACTACTGCCCGCACCACCGCTCGTACGGCGCCGGGGCTCTCCAGGCGTACGAGGAGATGGTCTCCCTCACCCGCGAGGCCGGCTGCGCTCTCCATCTCGCGCACGCCACCATGAACTTCGGCGTGAACAAGGGCAGGGCTCCCGATCTGCTCGCGCTGCTGGACGACGCACTGGCCGTCGGCGCGGACATCAGCCTGGACACCTACCCGTACACCCCCGGCTGCACCACACTCGTCGCGATGCTGCCGAGCTGGGCGAGCGAGGGCGGCCCGGACGCGATCCTGGCGCGCCTGCGCGACGACTCCACCGCCGAGAAGATCCGCCACCACATGGAGGAGATCGGCGCGGACGGCTGCCACGGCGTACCCATCGAGTGGGACACCATCGAGATCTCGGGCGTGAGCGACCCGGGGCTCGCGAGCTGCGTCGGCAAGACGATCGCGCAGTCGGCGGCCCAGCGCGGCGAGGCCCCGTGGATCACCGCCCGCCGGCTGCTCATCAACGACCGGCTCGGCTCGACGATCCTCCAGCACGTCGGCCACGAGGAGAACGTCCGGGAGATCATGCGGCACCGGGTCCACACGGGCGGCAGCGACGGCATCCTCCAGGGCGACAAACCGCACCCGCGCGCGTACGGCACGTTCCCGCACTATCTGGGACGGTACGCAAGGGAGTTGGGCATCCTCAGCCTGGAGGAGACGGTGGCCCACCTCACCTCCCGCCCGGCGGCCCGCCTGCGCCTGCCGGACCGCGGCCTGGTCCGCGAGGGATACCGCGCGGACCTGGTCCTCTTCGACCCGGACACGGTCGCGGCGGGCTCGACCTTCGAGTCCCCGCGTACGCTGCCGGTCGGTATCCCGCATGTGCTGATCGACGGCAGGTTCGTGATCGAGGACGGGCGCCGTACGGACGTGCTGGCCGGCCGCTCGGTCCGCCGCACGGACCACCGACCCGCCCGGCTGCCGTCTAGCGCACGCCCTGCGTCCTGAACTGGATGCTGATGCGAGGCCCCACCGAGCGCGCCGTCTTCGGCACGGCATGCTCCCAGGTCCGCTGGCAGGAGCCGCCCATCACGATGAGGTCGCCGTGCCCGAGCGGCCTGCGCACCGGGAGCCGGCCGCCGCCCCTGGGCCGCAGCACCAGATCGCGCGGTGCACCGACGGACACGATGGCGACCATGGTGTCCTCCCGGGACGCCCGCCCGGCCGTGTCGCCGTGCCAGGCCACGCTGTCCCGGCCGTCGCGGTAGTAGCAGAGTCCGGCCGTGACGAACGGCTCGCCGAGCTCGTCGGCGTAATGGGCGGAGAGGGCGGCGCGGGCCTCGTCCAGGACGGGGTGCGGCAGTGCGTCGCCCTCCCGGTAGTGGGCGAGCAGCCGGGGCACCGCCACCACCTGCTCGTACATCTGGCGCCGCTCGGCCCGCCACGGCACACCGGACGCCAGCTCCTCGAACAGCGCGTCCGCCCCGCCGAGCCATTCCGGCAGGACATCGATCCACGCCCCGTCCCCGAGCACGGTCCGCCGTACATCCTTCAGCTGACCGAGACGGATCTCGTCGGTCTGGTCGAAGAGGGAACCCTGGAGGTGTGCGGCCATGCCTCCAGGGTACCTCGATATTCGAACATATGAACGGATCACTCGGGGTGAGGGGCGCTCCCCGGCGCCGGGGCCCGGCCGGGACCCCGTTCCGGGTCAGGGCACGGCGGGCGTCACGGCACCGCGGGCGTCACGGCTTCGGCAGCGTGCAGCCCGGCCGCCCCAGGTCGATCTTGTTGTCGAGGCCGACGCACGGCACGATCCCGTACGTCTCCTGGCCGTAGTTGATACCTGGGCGCACCGTCACGTTCCCGTTCTCGTCCACCTCGCACGGGTTGTTGTCGGTGCAGCGCCGGCCGTCCTCGTTGCCGGTGTTGTTCACCGCGACGACCTTGCCGGTGGCGTTGTCGACGACGGGCGAGCCCGACGTACCACCGATGGTGTTGCAGCTGGAGGTGTAGCGGACCGAGTCCTTCCAGGTCCACTCGCCTTCCTTGAGGCGGTACGCGAAGCCGTCGATGTTGCAGCTGTAGATCCGCTTCCAGTACCCGGACACGACCTTGATGGCGGTGCCCTGCACCGGGTGCGCGGCATTGATCTCGAGCGCCGTGATGCCGTAGCTGCTCTGGATCTGGGCGTAGGTGCGGGTGAGTTGGTACAGCGAGATGTCGGTGTCCGTCATCGTCGCGTATGCGATCTTGCTGGCGCGCAGCGTGGCGACTCTGCTGCCCGCGGAGTTGAGAAGGCCGAAACTACGGCTGGACGGCTGATCGACGATGACCTCACCGGCGGCCGGGAAGCCGCTCTCTATGCAGTGCCCGTTGGAGAGTACGAGGGCGGGGTCGTCGGGCTCCGATGCGGGCATCCGCACCACCGATCCGGAACAGTTGCTGAGCGCCACCGTTCCGGCGAAGTCGACTGCTTTGACGCCGACTTGGGGAACAGCGGAGGTGGCGGCCGGTGCCGCGTCCGCGGTGGTGACCGCGATCGCGGGTGCCGCGCCCGCCCCGAGGAGTGTCAGGGCGAGGAGCGCGCCGACGAGAGGCTTGTTCATGTGGGGGTCCCCTCTTGCGACTTCAGTGACCGAAGAGTCTTCGGTTTGTCATGCGCATTGTTGGCGCATTCACGTCGGCCGACAAGATACGGAATCCGGTCAGCCGGGCGCGGGCCGGCACCGGTGCGCCCGCGCGCCGGCCCGCGTACTGACGACGAGTCACCGGCGCGGCCGGCTCGGACGCTTCGCTCCCCTTCCGCGGGCTGTTTTCCGTATCATCACGGCCTCGCGAGCGAAAACATCCCACTTTGCACCCTGCAGCCTGGACGATCCTCACCGACACGCGCGAAAGGGTCGAAAAACCGTTCCTGCTGTCCCCCCGCTCCGCACCCCGGCAGTGACTTCGCCCGCGGGCGCGCGTTTGCCGCTTATGGCAAGGACTACCGCGCCTGCTCGATGGCAGCGCGTCCAGACGCTCTCAGCCCCGAATCCGACGAGCCCGCCCGCAGGCGCCAGCCCGATCTACGAAGAGCTCGAACAGGAGTGGGCCGCGGCCGGCCGCACCCTGCCGGGCCGGCCTGACATCGAGTGGACCCGCCTCGCCCACTATCCGCCGCCACCGGAGGGCGAAGCCGACGCCCGCCCCGGTCCCCCACCGCCGCGCAGGGGCTGGCTCCACGACCCGCACCCGGCCTGACAAGGTCAACGATCACGGACGGGCTGCGTCACCTCCGCCCCGGACATCGGCGGCGCGGGCCGCCCGCCAGTCGTCCAGGCGGGCACGCCGCCAGCGCGCGTCGCGGAACCGTGTGTCCACGCCCCCCGCCGCCCTCTCGCGTCGGCCCGCCTGCGCGGCGCGCAGCCGCAGAGCGGGCTCAAGACCGGACCGGGCCAGCAGCAGCCGCTGGTTGATGACGGCCCGCGGACGCCAGTGGCTCTTGTACGCCTCGTCGCCCCGCAGCAGGCTCAGAACCTGCCGGCCCGTGCGTGCCGCGAGCTCCGCGTCGTGTCGCAGCAGCATCGTCGCCACGTCCACCTTCTTCTCCCACAGCCCCGGGTGGGCGCCGTGCAGATAGCCGCCCGTCAGATACCCGGACTGCAGGGCCACATTGGCCACCACCACCTCGCCGTCCAGCCGGAACTCGGTCAGCGCGGCCTCACCGGCCCGCACCATGCGCTGCGTCGCCCGCGCCAGATGCTCCGCGAACCGCGGCTTGAGGTGTTCCTGGGCGACCCCGCGCCCCCGCCACTGGAGTTCGTGCAGCCGCAGCAGATGGTCGACGGCCGCGGGCACCTCGTGCTCGGGCACCGCGTAGCTCTCGATCTTCAGCGCGTCGATCTCGCGCAGCTCGGCCTGCAGGCGCTGCGCCCGGACGGTCGGCAGCCGCTTGACGAGCTCCTCGACCGGGACGGCCGGGAGCTCCAGGCAGACCGAGTCCGTGAGCCGCCGTCGCGCCCCCGTCCACGCCTCGTACAGCCGCTGGGCCGCCGCCCCCGGCCGTACCTCACGCAGTTCGATCACCGCGTGCCGTGCTGCGCGGTGCAGTCCCCGCTCGAGTCCCGTGATGGCGATCTCCGCGTGCTCGTCGTCGACGAGAATGTCACCGAAGTCGGAGATTTGGCCTCCCATCGGAACGAGCAGCGGCATCGGACGATGTACGAGCATCAGGGGCGCGGCCGCGACGAGACGCCCGCCACGGCGTACCAGGACGACACGGAGCCGGCCGCCCCTCCCGTACGAGAGCCACCAGGAGAGCAGCCAGGCGTGGCTCTGGAAGGGCGTGGCCGTGGCGCACCGGCGCTGCAGCGCCTCCCACTCCGGGCGGAGTCCGGCGAAGTCGCGGGGATCGCGGCACAGCCTGACGGAAATGACCGTTCGCTCGCCGGCCATCACACCAGCTCCCGCTCGCCGGCGGGTACGGGCTCGGTCGGCGGGATCGCCTGGAAGCAGGCGGGCGGCGCCCACCAGTTGGGCAGTGGGGTGATCCACGCGAGGAGTGCGCCGATTCGTTGTGACGGCGATCCGGGGGTGGCGGGCTCCTGCTCGGGCGAGTCGGTCATCGGCTTGCTCTCTCGGTCGAGGGGTGGTGTCCGGGGCGGGCGCGTACACCACGAAGGCGTCGGCGGGGAGCACCCGTTGCGCGCGGGTGGCGAGCCGCTGTCCGTGCTCGGCTGACGTCCTCCGGCGTCGCGAGCGCAGGCGGCGACACGGCGTCCGGCAGGTCTGCAGCGCCGACAGGACCGCCGCGAACAGGGCGAACACGACTCCGGCGCGGGGCAGTTGGGGCAGAGCGCCACGGTGAAGGCCGGCGCGAGCCCGTCGGCGACGAGTAGTCCCGCTGCGGAGCCGCGTCTGCCGAAGCCGCGTCTGCCGATGCGGTGTGAGCCGAAGCTGCGCGGACCGAACGGGGCGGCCCGGCCTGTCGCCTGGGCGATGTGGGGCGTCGGCGCACTCTCCGTGGTCATCACTCGGTGCGCTTCCTCGTCCTGGGTCGGGGCGAGCCCAGCAGTTCCTGATGCGGGAGTAGGTGGTGCAGCAGTTCCTGGTAGAGACCGGAGACCGCTGCGGCGGTCTTCCGCACGTCGTATGTCGCCCGCGTGTGGGTCCGGGCCTGGCGGCCCAGCGATCGCCGTAGTTCCGGCGCGGTGAGCAGCGTCGTGAGCGCCACCGCGAGGGCCGACGGGTCCTCCGGCGGTACGAGTCCGAAGGCTTCGTGGCCGGGCGGCAGACTCTCGCCGGCCCCGCCGACGTCGGACAGCACGACAGGAAGGCCGCAGGCCATCGCCTCCAGCGGGGCGAGCGCCACGCCTTCCCGGCGGGAGGGGAGCACGGCGACGTCCGCCGCGCGGAACCAGGGCCTGGTGTCCCGGCACACCCCGGCGAACACCACGCCCGGCGGGGCGAGTCGCATCAGCGCTTCCCGGTCGACCCCGTCCCCGACCAGCACCAGACGGGCGTCGGGCACGGCCGCGCTCACCTGCGGCCAGGCTCTCAGCAGGATGTCCTGGCCCTTCTGCCGGCAGAGCCGGCCGACGCAGACCACCAGGGGCGCGGTGGCCGGGATGTGGTTCAGCTGCGGCAGCCCGGCCCGCGCGGATGCGCTGCTCACCATGTCGTCGGGGCTGAAGTGGCGCAGGTCGATGCCCACACGGATAACGGCCCAGCGGGCGGCGATTCCGGCCTGCTCCCCGGCCCTCCGCTCGGTCTCGCTGACGCACAGGGTCCGGGTGGTCCAACGGGTCGCGTACCGCTCCCACTTCAGCGCCAGCTCGGCGGCGCGACCTTCCACCGCGTCGAAGGACCAGGCGTGCGGCTGGAAGACGGTCGGAACACGTCCGCGTACGGCGAGGCGGGCGGCGAGCCCTGCCTTGGCGCTGTGCGCGTGCACGAGATGGGGGCTGCTGCGGCGGATGAGGTCGGCTGCGGTCAGGACTTCCCTGACCAGCTGGAGGCCCGGGGCGCCTGCGGCGGCCCAGGTGTACACCCGGGCTCCGGCCGCCGCGGCGTCCGACGCGAGCGTCCCGCCGGGCGGGCAGGCCACGACAGTTCGGAAGCCTTCGGCGACCTGTGCCCTGACCAGGTCGGTGACAACGCGTGCGACTCCCCCGTCCACCGGCTGCACCAGGTGAAAAACCGTCAGTTGGCTCTTCTCACTCCAACTTCTCTGCAGCACGGGCGGCTCTCTTCGTACGCGGACTTCAGATGGCTCGGGCGAGCAGCGCCGCCGTGAAATTCAGCGGCGAGAATCTGCCGACACAAAGAGAACGCGGTGCCGTTCCCGTCCCGTACGCCTTCCGTGCCGCTCGGAGAGCCGGCGCAGTGGTTCGTCACTGTTCGCCCCGGCGGCGCCGTTCCGGAGCATGTTCGTGCAACGTAACAAAGCAGGAGTGCACTTTGTCAGAAAGCTAGTTGGAAATCACGTAGGACTCGCCGGTACCGAAAGGCCAGAAACCAGGGGTGCCTCCTGCGGTCGCGTGTCGTTACCCATGTCGACGGCGGCGAGAAACGCAGCCGGAGAACAGGAGTCGTAGAGATGAAGTACTCAAGGGTTGCTGCGATCGTTGCCGGCTCCGTGGCGGCGATGGGGGCGGCATCTCCCGCGGTCGCCGCGACGACGCCCATGCCCCCCACAACCCTCAAGGCCGGCCTTGCCCAGGCCCTCGGCCAGACACTGCCGAGCGGAGACGAGTCCACGGTGGCCAAGGTCGCCGACACTGCGATCGGCCTGAACAATGTCAAGGGCAACGCCCCTCAGGAGGCTCTGAAGAGCGCGGGTGAGGTCACCCCGATGCTGGGCGGCGTCCAGCTGGGCGGCTGAACGGGCCGTCTGCGGCAGCGCGTTCAGGTGGGGGTGCGACCGTCAGCGGTCGCACCCCCTTCCGCTGTATGCGCAGCTCAGAACAGCGAGCAGGGTGGCGCCACCGATCGGTAACGGTGGCGCCACCCTGGTGTGGCGAAGCGCGGGGGGTCAGTCGTTGGAGGCGTCGTTGCCGGCGGCCGGGTTGAGGAGGCCGACCACGTTGACGGTGTTGCCCGCGACGTTCACCGGGACGTGCACCGGAACCTGGACCAGGTTGCCGGAGGCCACACCAGGCGACTCGTTGGCGGAGCCGTTCGCCTTGGAGTCGGCGAACGCGGAACCGGAGGCGGCACCGGCGGCGAGACCAGCGGTGACCAGCACCAGGGCGGCCTTCTTGGCAGTCTTCATGGAAATAGCACCTTCTGCTCGATGTTCTGCCCAAAATCAGGGCTCACACAGATCGAAACGGGTTCCCCATAGAGATGACACGGCCGACAATGCTGGTACCCCTGTTCAGCCCAATTACCCTACGAACGCGCCGATGCGGGCCATGTGAGTGAGCCAGCAGAAACGATCCTCACGAGTCCAGGGGTCGCTCAACAAGCCCTGGGCAGGCAGCGTCCGTTCCGTGTTGTACGGACGCCTGACCGGTCGCCGTGATTTTCATATTGTTTTCATCGCCTGATTGTGCGCCGAGTGCCCCCGCGGCGCCTCGATCAGGAATTGTCCGGCTGTGCGGAATTCATTCGGCAAAAGGGTGAATCCGGGGCCGGGTGGCCGCCCCGGAGTGATGGAATGGCGGAGCAGAACGTGCGTGGGATCCATCCGGGTACAAACCTCCAGCCGGCGGCGCATTGCGCCGTGGAGCAGTCGTGCCACCTGTTGGCATGGCGCATCCGGGTGTGCTCGGCGATCTGCCTCGCCCGGCGGAGGACCTCTCGAAGGTCCTCCGCCGGCATTTACAACGGAGCACACACGACGCAATTGCGGCATTCGAGTGAACGCACGGAACCAAACCCTTCGAACAGAGTTGATCAGCCCACCCCGGAGCGCCATACGTTCGAGCGGGCACTTATTCAGGGAAACAAAAGTTCCAATAAGGCAGAAAAGGCACACCGAGAAGCAAGAAAATCATTATCGCAAAGAATCTTCCCGGCAGTACGATAACTCTGCCGTGCTGCATACGAGTGACTTTTCGAGTTGGCGGCCATATTGAGGCTTCTTGACGGGAATCGAATCGTTACTAGTCCTGCAGGGGTGTTCATGAACAGGGAACTGGAAGCGCAGCGCGAAGGTCGGGCTTGCGTACAGCACCACTGCTGAAAGGATCAAAACGATGAAGCACAAGAAGGCTGCAGTGGTTGTCGCCGGCATCGTCATGGCCATGGGCAGCGCTGCCCCCGCCATGGCGGACGCGGGCGCCGATGGTACCGCCAAGAACTCCCCCGGTGTCGTGTCGGGCAACGTCGTCCAGGTTCCGGTTCACGTGCCGGTCAACGTCTGCGGCAACACCATCAGCGTGATTGGCCTGCTGAACCCGGCCATCGGCAACTCCTGCTCCAACGACTGACATTCTCCACAAAGCGGCACCGAGGGGCACGAAAGTGCGCCTCGGTGCCGCTTTTCTCTGATGGCTGGTTCCGGCGCATCGACGAGAGGCCGATAACGGCCCTAGCCAGCCCCCGCCTGGCTACCTACCATTCCACTCGATCCGGCTCTTCGAGAAGCACCCAGAAATGCTTGAAGGGTTGACATGGTCACGGCTAGCCATGGTCACTTCCGGATGAACCCCTTCACATTTCCCCGATGGGAGAATCATGTCCCGTGCACTTTTAGCGGGTGGCGCGACAGCGGCAATTCTCGCTTCGTTGCTGGCCTCTCAGAACGCTTCCGCCGTTAGCATCACGCCCCCCGACAAAATCACGATCGACATCGCGACAGTCAACGGATCGGGCTGTCGCCCGGGGTCCGCCGCGATCGCCGTGTCCGAGGACAACACCGCCTTCACCGTGACCTACAGCGAGTACCTCGCGAAGGTGGGCGTGGGTGCGAACCCGACCGACTTCCGGAAGAACTGCCAGCTCAACCTGGTCGTGCATGTCCCACAGGGCTTCACGTACGCGATCGCCAGCGCCGACTACCGCGGCTTCGCGAGCCTGCAGTCCGGCGCCACCGCGATGCAGAAGGCGTCGTACTACTTCCAGGGCTCGCCGGACACAGCGGCCAGAAATCACCCCTTCCGGGGCCCCCTCGACGACAACTGGAATGCGACCGACTCCACGGAATGGGGGCAGTTGGTCTGGGCGGCGTGCGGCGTGAAGCGCAACTTCAACATCAACACTGAAGTGCGGGTCAACGCGGGGACATCGGATCCGAAGAAGACGACCAGCTTCATGACCATGGACTCGACGGACGGCGCCATCAACACCATCTACCGGCTGGCCTGGAAGGAGTGCGACGAGCCCTGACAGGACTGTGCTGAGGATTTGCGCTCGGACCGGCCTCCCTTCGGTGGCCGGTCCGAGCGCGCGCTTGTAAATCGGTTGCCCCCGGTGTGGCCGTCTGCTGCACTACCCGGGTAACAGCCCGATCGACCCAGGAGACGGTAATGCGCACTGCGTTCATGTCCACCCAGAAGGTAATTTCCACCTGCCTAGAGGACATGACACTTCGTGCGAACGTTGAACTTGGGAATTCTGGCGCATGTCGACGCCGGTAAGACGAGCCTGACCGAGCGACTGCTCCACTCCGCCGGTGTCATCGACGAGATCGGCCGCGTCGATGACGGCAATACGCAGACTGATTCCCTGGCGCTGGAACGGCAACGCGGCATTACGATCAAGTCCGCCGTCGTGTCGTTCGCCATCGATGACGTCACGGTCAATCTGATCGACACACCCGGTCACCCGGATTTCATCGCCGAGGTGGAACGGGTGCTGAGCGTGCTCGACGGTGCCGTACTGGTCGTCTCCGCCGTGGAGGGCGTACAGGCGCAGACCCGCGTACTGATGCGGACACTGCGGCGCCTGCGCATTCCCACGCTCATCTTCGTGAACAAGATCGACCGCAGTGGTGCGCACGACGGACGCGTACTGCGGAGCATCTCCGAGAAGCTGACCCCGGCGGTCATCCCGATGGGATCGGCCGGCGGACTGGGCACCCGCGAGGCGCACTACGCGCCGTACACCGCCGCCGACACCGGCTTCACTTCCGGGCTGGTCGATCTGCTCGCCGACCACAGCGATGCGTTTCTGGCCGCGTACGTCGATGACGAGACGGCAGTCGGTTACGGACAACTCCGCGGGGAGCTGGCGTCGCAGACCCGGCAGGCGCTGGTGCATCCGGTGTTCCTCGGCTCGGCGGTCACAGGCGCGGGCGTGGATTCGCTGATCGCCGGTATCAGGGAGCTGCTGCCCGCGGCCGAAGGCGACGCCGACGGCCCGGTTTCGGGCACAGTCTTCAAGGTGGAACGCGGTTCGGCCGGCGAGAAGATCGCGTACGTCCGCATGTTCTCGGGAGCGGTGCGCACGCGGGACCGGCTGCGCTTCCGCGGGGACGACGAGGGGAAGGTCACCGCGATCAGCGTTTTCGACCGCGGCTCGGCCGTCCGGCGCGCGTCGGTCGGCGCAGGGCAGATCGGAAAGCTGTGGGGTCTCGGCGCTGTCCGGATCGGCGACGCGATCGGCCTCTCGCGAACCCCGGCCCGGACCGCGGGCCCGGCCCCGGCCCCGGCCCCGGCCCCGGCCCCGGCTCCGGCCCCGGAGGGGCAGCATTTCGCCCCGCCGACCCTGGAGACGGTCGTCGTCCCCTGCCGCCCCGCCGACAAAGGCGCGTTGCACCTCGCGCTCACCCAACTCGCCGAGCAGGACCCGCTGATCAATCTGCGGCAGGACGATATGCGGCGAGAGGTATCCGTCTCGCTCTATGGCGAGGTCCAGAAGGAGGTCGTCCAGGCAACGCTGGCGGACGACTTCGGTATCGACGTCACCTTCCGCGAGACGACGACCATCTGCATGGAACGGCCGATCGGTACCGGCACGGCAGTCGAGATCATCGACAAGGATCCCAATCCGTTTCTCGCGACCGTCGGTCTGCGCGTCGATCCGGCGCCGGCCGGCAGCGGCGTCGAATTCCGGCTGGAGGTCGAGCTCGGGTCGATGCCGTTCTCGCTCATGAAGGCGGTGGAGGACACCGTGAAAGAGACGCTGTACCAAGGGATTTACGGATGGGAGGTCACCGACTGCACGGTCACGATGACGCACTCCGGATACTGGCCGCGGCAGAGCCACGCCCACGGCACCTTCGACAAGAGCATGTCGAGCACGGCCGGTGACTTCCGCAATCTGACACCGCTGGTTCTGATGAGCGCGCTCCAGGAGGCGGGCACCAGGGTGTACGAGCCGGTGCACCGCTTCCACCTCGAGGTCCCTGCGGACACGTTCGGACCGGTCCTGCCCGTACTGGCCCGGCTGCGTGCCGTGCCACAAGCACCGGCGATGCGGGGTCCGTCGTACGTGGTGGAGGGCGAGATCCCGGCGGCCGGGGTGCACGAGCTGGAGCAACAACTACCGGCACTGACACGCGGTGAGGGCGTGCTGGAATGCGCCTTCGACCGGTACCAGCCCGTCACCGGCACAATCCCGACCCGTCGGCGGACCGACCACGATCCGCTCAACCGCCGGGAGTACCTGCTGCGCGTGGTACGGCGGGTCGGTGGGCGTCGGGAGGACGCGTGATCTCCGAGAGTGGCCGGGGTGTCCCTGAGGCCAAGGGCCCGGTCCTCGCGAGTCCCGGCTGATCAAGTGGCACGCCCGCCGGTCAGGGTCAGCCGAAGCCGACCCGCTCCAGCCAGAAGTCGAGCAGCGTCCCGTCGCCGAGGATCTCGATGCCGTCTGCGCGGGCCGGTCGTCTGCGGTACACGACCAGCAGCAGGTCGGTCAGCGAGCCGCGCACCGCCACCGCGGCCTTCTCGTGTGTGCGGCGCCAGGCGATCGCGTCGCCGGTGAGGTCCACCAGCCACTCCGCCGCCGCCTCCGGCGCGGTGTCCGTGGCGTGGAAGTGGAGCGTGCGGCCGGGGCCGAGGAGCTCGCGCTGCTCGGGGTGGTACTCGAAGATCTGTGGCAGCGAGCCGAGCTCCATCCACTCGTCCAGGCCGTCGATACCGACCTCTTCGTCGACGGTGAACTCCGCGCCGGCGGCCAAGGTCGCGTCGGCCCGGTGGATGACCGTCTCGTGCGCAAAGCGGCGGGCGTAGAACTTCGCCGTCTCTCCGGGGACCGGCGTCCACAGTTCCGCGTCGGGCGCGGCGGCGCGCAGGGTGTCCGCCAGCTGCGCGGCGCCCTCGGCGAGCCAGGGGCCGAGTACGGCCGGGTCCTCGTCGGTGTACGCGGAGAGGTCGCGGAAGTGCTTGTCGGAAGAGGGGGACGCCGCCCGGGTCCGTACGATCGCCTCGGCCCAGCGGTGGCCGCCGCCGAGATGCCGCAGCAGCTGGCCGGTGTTCCAGCCCGGGCAGGAGGGCACGGGGACGGTCAGGTCCGCGTCCTCGATGGTGGACCTCAACAGCTCGGTCTGCGCGACGATTTCGTCGCAGTAGCGGTCATGGCTCAGAAGGCTCATGACACGACGGTAGGGCGCACCACGGACAGCCGGACGCAGACTCGGCAATGACTCGGCGAGAGTTCGCGCCGGAGCCGTACGGCAGTCGTGGTCAACCGGAGCCGTACGGCAGTCATGGTCAATGCGAAGGAAACAGCGAAGGTCACAGTGAAGGTGACGCGGACAACACCGAACCGATTCCCTCCCGCCTCCGCGACCCAAACCGCAGGTGTCCGGCCCGTCCGGGCGGCCCTTTCGAAGGGACGGAGCCGCTCTCACCGAGAGATGCACCAAACCGGACATTCGCGCCCCCTCCCCGTAACCGAAAACACGGGGCGATCAGCGTTACGCGCCCGTAAGCTCGCAGACATGCAGGTGATCCAGTCGACGAAGCTCGCAAACGTCTGTTACGAAATCCGGGGCCCGGTCCTCGAGGAGGCAATGCGGCTGGAGGCAGCAGGTCATCGCATCCTCAAGCTCAATACCGGCAACCCCGCCGCCTTCGGTTTCGAGTGCCCGCCCGAGATCCTCGAGGACATCCTCCGCAACCTCGGCGACGCGCACGGCTACGGCGATGCGAAGGGGCTGCTCTCCGCACGCCGAGCGGTGATGCAGCACTACCAGACCAAGGGCATCGACCTGGACGTCGAAGACATCTACCTCGGCAACGGTGTCTCCGAGCTGATCCAGATGTCGATGCAGGCGCTGCTCGACGACGGCGACGAGGTACTCGTACCGGCGCCGGACTATCCGCTGTGGACCGCCTCCGTCTCGCTCGCCGGCGGCACCGCCGTGCACTACCGGTGCGACGAGCAGGCCGACTGGATGCCCGACCTCGCCGACATCGAGCGGAAGATCACCGACCGCACCAAGGCGATCGTGATCATCAACCCGAACAACCCCACGGGTGCGGTGTACGGCGACGAGATGCTGCGCGGCCTCACCGAGATCGCCCGTCGGCACAACCTGGTCGTCTGCTCCGACGAGATCTACGACAAGATCCTCTACGACGGCGCCACGCACACGCCGACCGCTGCGATCGCCCCGGACCTGATGGTCCTCACCTTCAACGGGCTCTCCAAGAACTACCGGGTGGCGGGCTACCGCTCCGGCTGGATGGCCGTCTGCGGCCCGAAGGCGCACGCCTCCTCGTACATCGAAGGCCTGACGATCCTGGCCAATATGCGCCTGTGCGCCAACATGCCCTCGCAGCACGCGGTCGCCACCGCGCTCGGCGGCCGGCAGTCGATCGAGGACCTGGTGCTGCCGGGCGGGCGGATCCTGGAGCAGCGGGATGTCGCGTACGACCTGCTCACCCAGATCCCGGGCGTGACCTGCGTCAAGCCGAAGGGTGCGCTGTATCTGTTCCCGCGCCTCGACCCCAAGGTCTACAAGGTCAAGGACGACCGGCAGATGGTGCTCGATCTGCTGCGGACCGAGAAAATCATGGTCGTGCACGGTACGGGCTTCAACTGGCCGGAGCCCGATCACTTCCGGATCGTGACGCTGCCGGCGGCGAACGACTTGGCGGACGCGGTGACGCGGATCGGGACGTTCCTGGACGGCTACAGCCAGCCCTGAGCCAATCCCGAGCAAAGAATCACGACCCGACTCAACTTTAGACTGAATCCAAGCTAGGATGGTCTCCTGACATTGAGCAGGAGGCCATCCCCATGTACGAGCCGATTCGCACCAGGTCACTCCACTCGATGGCCGACGATGCCGAGTACCCGCACCGCAGCCGCGAGGAAGAGCTGGACATCCAGCTTGCCGGGCATCTGTCCGCGCTGCTCGCCGTCACCGACGAGCTCGGTCTCGATACGGCCGCCGAGCACATCGCGTCCCAGATCTCCCGCCTGCGCGGCGCCCCGCCGGCCCGCCACGCGGGCCTGAGCGGCGCCGATCCTGCGGCCCTGCACCGCCGTGCGCACGCTCTCGCGGGCCGCGCGCTCGTCGTCGCGGCATCCCGCGCCGACACTGCCGCCGCCATCCTCTCCGCCGAGCGGATGGACGCGCACACCGCCGCGCTGACCGAACTGCATCTGGTCGGCGCCCACTGACGGCCCCGGTTCACGGGCCGCGGAGGCGCGTGGGCCGGGTGCCACCCACTGCCCGACGCCTCAACGCCGGAGCCTCCCTTCCCTCCGCGGGAAGGGAGGCTCCGGCGTGTCGGCGAACAAGCGCGCCCGCCTCGAGCGGGAACCACGGGCC
The DNA here is from genome assembly GCF_042888805.1 of Streptomyces sp. NPDC002730. NCBI lineage: Bacteria > Bacillati > Actinomycetota > Actinomycetes > Kitasatosporales > Streptomycetaceae > Streptomyces > Streptomyces sp. NPDC002730. The sequence goes on along the minus strand of NZ_JBIAQG010000001.1, from coordinate 592,484 downwards.
GCCGGCGCGCGCGGTTCACGTGTCGACGCGAGCGTGGAGGCTCCGGTCACGCGCCGGTGGGGCGGGCCCGTACGTGCATGCGCTCGCCCTGCGCCCCGAACAGGCTGAGGAACTCGACGGGTTGGGGTCCGGCGTTGGCGAAGCCGTGGGGAGTACGGGTGTCGAATTCGGCGGCCTCGCCCGCGGTGAGGACGATGTCGTGCTCACCCAGGGCCAGCAGCAGTCGGCCGGACAGAACGTAGAGCCAGTCGTAGCCCTCGTGCGTCCGCTGGTCGGGCCGTGCGCCCGTCGCCTTGCTGACGGGGAGGATCTGCTTGTAGGCGTGCAGGCCGCCGAGATGGCGGGTCAGTGGCACAAAGGTCTGGCCGTGCCGGGTGAAGGGGCGCGGGTGGATACGGGGATCACCGGTGGGCGGCGCGCCGACCAGTTCGTCCAGTTGCACGGCGAACGCCTTGGCCAGCGGGAGCAGGAGCTCCAGGGTCGGTTTGCGTTTGCCCGACTCCAGTCGCGAGAGGGTGCTGAGCGAGATACCGGTCGTCTCGCTCAGCTGGGCCAGGGTGGTGCCGCGGTCGTGCCGCAGGGCCCGCAGCCGCGGGCCAACAGCGGTCAGCACGCCGGGAATGTCGTCGTCGGCCATCTCCCCATTTGCCGCCTCGGCAAGAAAGTTTGTCAAGTCGGCCGACACGGGCGCCGAGGAGACCCGCCGGGCTGTTGCCGCCCGTCGGGAAAGGCCCGGCCCCCGGAGCCGTGAGGGGGCTTCGGGGGCCGGGGACGCGGCGGACCTGTGTGACCCCACAGGTCAGGGCGGATGTCGGATTGATCCGCCGCGACGTTTCTTCAGCTGTTCAGCCTTCAGCTGTGCTCAGCCGAGACGGGCGACCAGCGAGCGGTACTCGTCCCACAGCTCCTTCGGCGTGTGGTCGCCGAAGGTGTTGAGGTGCTCGGGGATCAGAGCGGCCTCCTCGCGCCACACCTCCTTGTCGACCTTGAGGAGGAAGTCGAGGTCGGCCTCCGGCAGTTCGAGGCCGTCCGTGTCGAGCGCCTCACGCGTCGGCAGGATGCCGATCGGCGTCTCGACGCCCTCGGCCTTGCCCTCCAGACGCTCCACGATCCACTTCAGTACGCGGCTGTTCTCACCGAAGCCCGGCCACACAAACTTGCCCGCGTCGTTCTTGCGGAACCAGTTCACGTAGTAGATCTTCGGCAGCTTCGCCTGGTCCTTGTCCGCGCCGACCTTGACCCAGTGGGCCATGTAGTCGCCCATGTTGTAGCCGCAGAACGGCAGCATCGCGAACGGGTCGCGGCGCAGCTCGCCGACCTTGCCCTCGGCAGCCGCGGTCTTCTCGGAGGCGACGTTCGCACCGAGGAAGACACCGTGGTTCCAGTCGAAGGACTCGGTCACCAGCGGGACGGCGGAGGCGCGGCGGCCGCCGAAGAGGATTGCCGAGATCGGCACACCCTTCGGGTCCTCCCACTCCGGCGCGGCGATCGGACACTGCGAGGCGGGCACGGTGAAGCGGGCGTTCGGGTGGGCGGCCGGGGTCTCGGACTCCGGCGTCCAGTCGTTGCCCTTCCAGTCGATGAGGTGTGCCGGAGTCTCCTCCGTCATCCCCTCCCACCAGATGTCGTTGTCGTCGGTCAGCGCGACGTTGGTGAAGACGGCGTTGCCCCACAGGGTCTTCATGGCGTTGGCGTTGGTGTGCTCACCGGTGCCGGGCGCGACGCCGAAGAAACCGGCCTCCGGGTTGATCGCGTACAGCCGGCCGTCCTCGCCGAACCGCATCCACGCGATGTCGTCGCCGATCGTCTCGACGGTCCAGCCGGAGATCGTGGGCTCGAGCATCGCGAGGTTGGTCTTGCCGCAGGCGGACGGGAAGGCCGCCGCGACGTATTTCGACTCGCCCTGCGGCGGGGTGAGCTTGAGGATCAGCATGTGCTCGGCGAGCCAGCCCTCGTCGCGCGCCATGACGGACGCGATGCGCAGCGCGTAGCACTTCTTGCCGAGCAGGGCGTTGCCGCCGTAGCCGGAGCCGTACGACCAGATCTCGCGGGTCTCCGGGAAGTGCGAGATGTACTTGGTGGAGTTGCAGGGCCACGGCACATCGGCCTCGCCCTCGGCGAGCGGGGCGCCGAGGGTGTGGACGGCCTTGACGAAGAAGCCGTCGGTGCCGAGCTCGTCCAGCACCGGCTGGCCCATGCGCGTCATCGTGCGCATGGAGACGGCGACGTACGCGGAGTCGGTGATCTCGACGCCGATCGCGGACAGCGGCGAGCCCAGCGGTCCCATGCAGAACGGCACGACGTACATGGTCCGCCCGCGCATCGAGCCGCGGAAGATGCCCTGCTCGCCCGCGAAGATGTCCTTCATCTCCGCGGGAGCCTTCCAGTGGTTCGTCGGGCCCGCGTCCTCCTCCTTCTCGGAGCAGATGAAGGTGCGGTCCTCCACCCGGGCGACATCACTCGGGTCGGACGCGGCGTAGTACGAGTTCGGGCGCTTGATCGGGTCCAGCTTCTTGAACGTGCCCTTGGCGACGAGCTCCTCGGACAGGCGCTCGTACTCGGCCTCGGATCCGTCACACCAGACGACGCTGTCCGGCTCCGTGATTGCTGCGATCTCGTCGACCCAGTCGACGAGCTCCTGGTGATTGGTGGGGACGGTGCCGGGAGCCGCGATGTCGCGCGCCACGATCGCTCCTAAGTGAGGGGTTTGAAGGTTGTTGCCCCGTGGGGGCTGCGACCCGGATGCTTCGTAGCCCGCTCATCCGGTGCCGACCGCACTCATCTGATGATCGGTGTCCTGTGCGCATATGTCCAGAGGACCTCTCACGTGAGCATCACCACTCATCACTCAAAACCTGCAACCGGAGCTGGAAACCGGAGGTGAGACCTGAGCTGCGAACCCGAAGCCGCGACCCCGGAGCGGGCTCGAGCCAACCGCTGTGAGCCTGGCGCGAAGCGCGCGTTACCTACGGTTGCGTAGGTACCATCCTCGTCATGACCTCTGCCGCGCCCGAAGTGACCGAGATAGAGCCAACCCCGGTGAAACCGAGGCTGCGCGGCTGGCTGCACGCCGGGATGTTTCCCGCCGTACTCGTCGCGGGGCTGGTGCTCACGGCACTCGCCGATTCCACCCGCGCCCGGGTGGCCTGCGCGATCTACGTCTTCACAGCGTGCCTGCTTTTCGGCGTCAGCGCGATCTACCACCGTGGCACTTGGGGCCCGCGCGGCGAAGCCGTACTGCGCCGGCTCGACCACGCCAATATCTTCCTGATCATCGCGGGCACCTACACACCGCTGACGATGCTCCTCCTCCCCGATTCCACCGGCCGGACGCTGCTGTGGGCGGTCTGGGTGGCGGCCGTGGCGGGAATAGCCTTCCGGGTCTTCTGGGTCGGCGCCCCGCGCTGGCTCTACACCCCCTGCTACATCGCGATGGGGTGGGCGGCGGTCTTCTTCCTGCCCGACTTCATGCGCGCCGGCGGAATCGCCGTGCTCGTCTGTGTGATCGTCGGCGGGCTGCTCTACAGCGCGGGCGGCGTGATCTACGGAATCAAACGGCCGAACCCGTCACCGAGCTGGTTCGGCTTCCACGAGGTCTTCCACTCCCTCACCCTCGCGGCGTTCGTCGTGCACTACGTGGGCATCTCGATGGTCGCCTACCAGCACTCGTAACCCCTCTCACCCCTTCCGGGCGCTCCTTCCGACCACTCTTCCGGCCCTGGCCGTGGCATCGCCGCCACGGCCCTTTTTCTTGACACCGGCCACCTTTCGACAGTTGGCGTCATTTGACATCAACTCTCCGAGGGCGGCCACGTGGACGTGACTCCCGCCCCGGTCGATACAGGACAATGACGGACATGGCCGCCACCACACGTACCCCCTCGCGCGACTCGTCCGTCGCCAAAGCGCAGCCACAGCCGGGTCTGCGCGAGCGGAAGAAGCTCAAGACGCGGATCGCCATCCGCAGGGCGACGTACGGTCTCATCGCCGAGCAGGGGTACGAGGCGACCACCATCGAGCAGATCGCGGAAGCCGCGGAGGTCTCGCCCTCCACGGTCTTCCGCTACTTCCCGACCAAGGAGGACATCGTCCTCACCGACGAGTACGACCCGGTCATGGAAGCGGCGCTGCGGGCCAGGCCGGCCGACGAGGACCCGCTGGAGTCGATCCGGCATGTGATGACGCACGCCCTGCGGACCTCCATCAATGAGGAGCGCGAGGAGGTCATCCAGCGCACCAGGCTGATGGTGGAGGTCCCGGCGATCCGCGCCAGGATGACCGAGTCCATGGCCACCACCTCGGAGCTGCTGGTCCAGGCGCTGGCCGACCGCACCGGCCGCGACCGCGACGACCTGGACGTACGGGTCTTCACGGCGGCGGTGCTCGGGGCGTTGCGCGAGGTGATGCTGTACTGGGCCGCGCGCGACCACCAGGACGATCTGATCGAGCTGGTGGACCGCGCGCTGACCACGATCAAGGGCGGGCTGAAGCTCTAGCTCCAGCTCCCGGGGGCTCCGCCCCACCCCCGCGCCTCAAACGCCGGCGAGGCTTGTTCCGGCCCCGCGCCGGCGTCAATGGCCGGCCCGGTCCCCCTTCCCGCAGGCAAGTCCGTCCCTGTTCGGGTCGAGCCCCAGGGGATCGTCCTTGCCGTTGACCTTCAGGCGGCCGTAATCATGCGCTGAAAGCCACTGACACCGCGACGCCGTGCCCGCCTTCACCGTCCGCGGGAAAACCGTAGGAACACATACTCCGGCCGCCCCGTAGTGCCGGTCGCAGCCCGCGACCTGCGGGCTCACCGATACCGAACTCCGCTTCTTCTGCGCCTTCCTGGGCGCCGCCGCCGGCGCGTCCGCGAAGTCGTGGACATGCGCGGACGGCGCGTCCGCAGCGAGCGCCGCCGGGCCCCCGAGATGCACCCACTGGGCCAGCGACGGAATGCCGTTCGCGTCGACCGCGAAGAGCATGTACCAGCCGGGCGGCGCCAGATTCGGGTTGCTCGTGACATTGAGGTCGATGTTGTTGCCGTCGACGGTCATCGGCAGATCCACGAACCGCTGGTTGGGGTCGGAGGAGTGCGTCACCGCCGCCGGACGGATCAGCTCCGCCTTGGCGATGGGCCGGTCGACCGTGATCCGCTGCGTGTCCCCGTACGTCCACTGCCCGTCGATCACCGAAGTGATACTCGGCCGGGCGCCCTTGAGCAGATACGGCGGGGTGTAGACCGACACATTGTGGTTGTACGTGCCGTTGCCCGGGTTGTCGCCGACGGACATCACCCGCCCGTCCGGCAGCAGGAAGGACCCTGAGTGATACGTACGCGGGATCGGGTCCGTCGCCAGGCCCTGTTCGTACGTATTGCTCACCGGGTCGAAGAACGACGCCTCGTACACCGGATCAGCCCGGTCGTGCAGTCCGCCGCCCGTCTCCAGCACCTTTCCGTCCGGCAGCAGCACGGCGGAGACGAACATCTTGCCCTCGGCGCCCGACTGCGGCCGCTTGCCCTGTCCCTGGTCCACCTGGCCCTGCGGCAGCAACGGCCCGTTCGTGTACGCCGGGTTGGAGCTCTTCAGATCGATGATGTCGGTGAGACGGTTGGCCACCGGATTGCTCTCGTTGTTGCCGCCGCCCATCGTCAGGACCCGCTGGTCCTGGGCCGGCGGCAGCAGCACACTCGCCGACTCGTCGCGCTGGTCCTTGTTCTGCAGACCGGGCACATCGGTGATCGTGTTGGCGGTGTAGTCGTAGATCGAGGCGCCGGAGCCCTGCGTTCCGTTGCCGAAGACATGGCTGCCGGAGTAGAAGAGCCGGCCGTCCTGCATGAGGATCATCGACGGATACAGACCCCAATAAGACCAGGTCTGGTTGACCTCGTTCATCGGCAGCCACTTGTTCTGCGCCGCCGAGAACTTCTCGGCCGTCACATTGCCGGTGGAGTCCTCCTTCAGACCGCCGAAGGAGATGACGTCGCCATTGCCGAGGACGGTCGCCGACGGATACCAGTGTCCGCCGTTCATGTCGTTCGTCCTGGTGTACGTCTCGGTGGCCGGGTCGAAGATGTACGAGTCCTTCAGTCCCTGGTAGCCGATCCGGCCGTCGGCCGACGGATAGCCCTTGTTGCCGCTCATCACCAGGACCTTGCCGTCCTGCAGCTGCACATGGCCGGCGCAGAACATGTCCACCGGCGTGGGGATGGTTCTGAAGGTTCCGCTCGCCGGGTCGTAGACGGCCGAGGTGAAGGTGCCCGCCTCGAACTGCGCCTGGTCGTTCCCGGAACCCGCGATGACCAGCACCTTGCCGTTGTGCAGGACGACGGAGTGCATGGAACGCACCGGGTTCTGCACCGGCAGGACCTCCCAGCGGCCCTTGGCGCACTCCTCGGGCGTCGCCGTGCACTGCGGCGCGGGGGCGGGCGCGGTCACTTCCTCCATGGCGTAGTCGTCGGTGGTGACCGAGCCGGTGCCGTAGACCGACACACCCCAGGTGATCTGGTCGGTATGAGGTGGCACGGCGGGCGTCCGGACCTCGGCGCGCTCGTAACTGCCGCTCATCGGGAGGGTTTTGAGGTCCGTCCAGTACTGCCAGCCCTGCGTCGTGTCGTGCCGGAAGAGGGTGACGGACGTGTCAGGAGTGGTGCTCTCGTACCAGAGCGAGAGGTCGTACTGGCTCTCCGGCTTCACCTTGGGCGCGCATGTCGCGTCCTCGGTGATCATCGCCTTGCGGTCGCCGTCCACGCGGCGGCTCAGCGAGACCTTCATCGCCTTGCTGCCGGAGTGCGCGTCGGCCACGGTCTCGAAGGTGAAGTCGTTGTCGCCCCAGCCGGACTTCTCCCAACAGGCGGGCATGTCCGCCGAACCGGGCGAACCGGCCGCCTCGAAGCCGGGGTTGGTGATCAGATTGGCTCCGGCGGAGGCGGGCTGCGGAGCGGAAATCAGCAGCGCGGCGGTCATTGCGCCGACGCCCAGCAGCGCGGCCGGGCGTCGGCGCCCTCTCCTGATCGTTGATGGCATGGGCAGGTCCCTTTCTGTGCTGTCCTCGGCCGGACGGGCCTGAGAGAGAGCCCGTCCGGCGATCGAGAACGAACTACTGCCGCCGGGTGGTCCCGACACGGCCCTTGCGCGGCAGGTACACCAGCGCCTCCGTCGCCGCGAACCGCAGGACGAACGTGGTCAGCAGCGCCAACGTGGTCGCGGGCAGCACAGCCATCCCCAGATGGCCCACGAACAGCGCGATCAGCGGAATGCGCAGCAGCAGATCGGCGTTGGCGAGCAGCGCGAAGCGCCCGACCCGGTCCGCCCAGTGCCGATGCCTGCGCCGGTCCCGGAACAACAGCACCTCGATGAGCAGGAAGTTCCACCCGACGCCGAACTGATTGGCCACGATCTCGGCCGGCAGATAGTGCATTCCGGCGGCCGTCAGCAGATGCAGCCCGAGCAGATTCGGTACGAAGCCGGTGAGCCCGATCAGTCCGAAGGCCAGCATCCGCGCCGCCGACGAGGCCGTACGCAGCGCCGCGAGATGCCCGAGAAAGCGCAGCCCTTCCTTCGCGGTCGACTTGGACTCGCCCGCGAATCTGTCCTGGAAGACGAACGGCACCTCCGCGACCTTCTCGGGACGGCACCGTACGGCCAGCTCCAGCAGGATCTTGTAGCCGAGCGGCTTCAGCACATCGGCTGTCACCACACTTCGGCGGATCGCGAAGAAGCCGCTCATCGGGTCGCTGATGCCGCGCAGCCGGCGCGGGAAGAGCCCCTTGGTCAGCCAGGTCGCACCGCGCGAGACGGCGATGCGGTAGCCGCCGGCGAGGCCCGCGCGGCTGCCGCCGCGGATATAGCGGCTGGCGACGACGAGATCGGCGCCCGACCGCTCGCCCGCCGCCACCAGTTCGGGCACCAGCGCGGGCGGATGCTGGAGGTCGGCGTCCATGACGACGATCCAGTCGGAGCCCGCGGACTTCATGCCCTCGACGACGGCGCCGCCGAGCCCGCCGACCGGCGTTTCGCGGTGCAGCACCGCGACCGGAAACGGGCAGTCCTGCGCGGCGCTGCGGATCACCTCCGGGGTGTCGTCCGTGGAGTCGTCGACAAAAACGACCTCGCAAGGCAGCCGGGACGGCACCGATTCGGTGAGCCGGTGCAGCAGCTCCCGTACATTTCCCGACTCGTTGAAGGTGGGGATGATGATGGTGACGGCACCGGGCTCGGCAAGCTGGGCGCCGCTGAGTTCCGGATTGCCGAGCTCTTCGGCGCCCGTACGGGGTGTGGTCATCGGGCGCCTCCAGCGATACGGCGGATCTCGATCCGGTCCTCGCCGTCGCCGAAGACGGCAACCGGCTTCGAATGCTCCAGTGCCGCCTTGACGTTGGGCAGATCGACGGCGTCACGCCGGACGGTCGGCGACGACACGACATAGTCGAGGTCCCGCCAGCCACGCGGCATCGTCTTCGTCACCGCGGGGTCGAGGTCGGCCTTGTAGAACCAGATGGCGCCGGTACCGGGCTCGAAACCGTCGTGCACCAGGTCCAGCCAGAGCGCGTCGTCGACCAGGACCCGGGTCGACGCGGGGTCGGGCACCTCGTCCTCGAGCCATGAAGCGGCCGCCCGGTAGGGGCCGTTGGCGTCGACGGTCAGGGCGGCGCGGTTGCCGTCGTACCAGCGCGGCACGACGTAGGCGGCCGCGGCGACCGCGAGGAGCCCGGCCACGACGTGGCGAACCACCGGGGCTCCGCCCCGGACCCCGCGCCTCAATCGCAGGCGGGGCTGACTTTCGCCCCGTCCGGCATTTGAGGACTGTGAGGCTGCGGGCGAAGCCCCCAGCGGGCGCCGCAGGATCGCGTGCGCCACACTCGCCGCGCCCCCTGCCAGGACAATCGCCAGGAACGGCAGCGCCTGGATGACGTACATCGCCGGCAGATAGCCGGAAGGGCGCATCGCGACCAGCGCGAGGATCGCCACCACCAGCGAAGGTCCGGCGAGCGCCCGCGCGGTGACCGACCAGCGCAGCGTGATCAGCAGCAGCGCCGCGCCCGCGAGACCGCCGAGCGGCAGCACCCGGTCGTAGTAGAGCCAGGACCGGAACACGCCGTGCGAACCGGAGCCCGCGTCGAAGATCGAACCGGAGCCCGCGCGGCCCATCTGGTACGTGATCCCGTCGATCAGCGACACGTGGCCGGGCCCCGGGAACAGCTCATTGTTGAGCAGCGCGAAAAGCGGATACGACAGGCCTATCAGCGCGCATGCCGTTATCGCTCCGGTCACCGCGAACTTACGGGTGTCGCGATGGCTGTGCCGCCACATCGTCACCAGCAGCGCCGGCAGCACCACCAGCATCGTCTCCTTGGTGAGTACGGAGGTCGCCGCGGCGAGACCGGCGGCGAAGTGGTGCCACAGATGGCGGCTCGGGGACGCGGCCAGGCAGAACGCCAGCAGCATCCACATCACCGCGATGTTGTCCAGGAAGATCTCGCGCTGCAGAACCACGGACAGCGGTGAAAGACCGAAGAGCAGCATGGCAAGACCGGCCGCCCAGCGCGGCAGGAACAGCCTGCGCGCCAGTACGTAGAGGAGCACCGCGCAGGCCGCGCTGACCAGCAGCATCGCGAAGCGCATCGACGCCACGGTCATCGTCTCCGGCGCGATCAGCGACGGCAGCCAGGTGAGGAACGCGATCTGGATCCAGCCGAGCGGCGGATGGTCGTACCAGTACGTGTAGTGCGCGAGCCCGTCGCCCTGCTGCACCGCCCAGGCCTGTGCGAGGTAGGTGCCCTCGTCGTCGCTGAGCGTCGGGAAGTGCGTGATGTTCCAGCCCTGGACGAGCAGGATTGCGGCCAACAGCCCGGCGCAGAGCAGGAGATCGGGGCGCGAGCTGCGGAACCGTATGACGGGCCGTATATAGCCCGGCGCGGACTCCGGCCCGGACTCCGCGCCGGAGGACGGGTCGGCGGACGGGGATGCGGACGGGTCGGCGGCAGTGTCAGGCGCCGGCGGAAGTGTCGTGGTCACCGGTGGGCATCCTCTCGGGTCTCGGTGAGATGCGCGCCGACATGACTGGTCAGCTCCCACTCGTTGCGGCCACGCTGCTCCCGCCAGACGGCGCGCATCGCGGCACCGGCCAGCAGGACCTGGTAGAAGGGGCCGCCGACGATGAGCTTGAGGTAGTGGACGGCGCGGACGCGCAGCCCGTACTGCTTGCCGAAGTCGTGCAGTCCGACGATCTCGAAGACAAAGGTGACCATCGCCGTGATCAGCGGCAGGAAGGTCACGATGGCGATCCCGACGGGGACGTCGAGAAAGAGCGCGACAGCGGCGTTGACCGGAATGATCACGCCGGAGAACGCCTGCAGGAACGGCGTCATCAAGGTGTAGCGGGCGAGCATCCGCTGCCCGCGTCCCGGCAGCTGCTTCCAGTCCTTCTTCCGGTAGACCTGCAGAAAGCCCTGGTTCCAGCGGGTGCGCTGCTTGAGCAGACTCATCAGGGTGCCGGGGGTCTCCTCGCGGGTGACCATGTCACTGTCGTACGCGACAACGACCTTCTTGCCGACGGAGGAGAGGCGTACGCCCAGGTCGCAGTCCTCGGCAAGGCAGTTCGGGTCCCAGCCGTCCGCCTCGCGCAGCACTTTCGTACGGACGAAGACGGTGTTGCCGCCGAGCGGAATGAAGCCCTTCTGGGCGTGCAGATGGAGACGGGAGCGGAACCAGAAGAAGTACTCCAGGCAGTTGCGCAGGCTGTACCAGCTGGAGTGGAAATTGATCAGCTGTACGCCGCCCTGGACGACATCCGCACCCGTGGAGGTGAAGGCGTGGTCGACATGGGCGAGCAACTCGGGATGTACCTGGTCCTCGGCGTCGAAGACGCCCACGATGTCACCGCGGCAGTGCGGCAGCGCGGTGTTGAGGGCCTTGGGCTTGTTCTTCACCTCGTGGGTGTCGGTGATCACGCGCACCCGGACGGGGTCACGGGCGGCGGAGCGCTCGGCGACCGCGGCGGTCTCCGGATCGTCATGCCCGACGATCACGATGATCTCGAAGTTGGAGTGGCTGGACTCCAGCAGCCGCTCGATCGTGTGCTCCAGCACGGCCTGCTCGTGCCGCGCGGGCAGCAGCAAGGAGAACGAGAGCCCGACACCGCCGTGGGGCCGGTCGAACCGGGTCGCCGCGAGCGTCTCGGGCGTACGCCAGGCATGCATCTGCCACCACAGCGTGAATGCCGCCATCCAGAAAAGCGCCACGGAAATGGCAGCAATGAACACCGATATGAGCACCGAAAGGTCCCCCCTTGGACCTGCGCCCCGGCAGCAGGACCCCCCTGGCCGGCGACACATCTGTTGCAGACCCGGCGCGGCACTCCCCAGTACCCACGCCCGGCTACTCCTCGTGCCGAGGACCCTATAGGCGGAAGGTTAAAGTCCGGTGTTCGACTGATAAAAACTGGTGTTCCACCGTCAATTGGCGAGTTTTCGGGCAAGTGCGGATGCGTCCACGACAGGTGCGTCACAGGTGAAGTTCCGGCAGACATAGGCCGCCGGGCGACCGCCCATCAGCGGCCTGTCCCTCAGCAGCGGAAACTCCTCACTGTCCGCCTCCCCCACCGCGACCACCGCACCCGGTGCCGGCGCCAGCAGCGCCGTACGGTGCAACTCCCGTGTCACCGGGTCGTCCTGGGGCCCGACGACAGCCACCTCGCGCGGCCCGTCCAGCAGCGCCTCCGCCACCGCGAGCCCCCAGCCGATGAACCGCGGAGCACGCGGACCGAGCGCCTTCACCACACCCAACGCGCCCTCGGCGGCGGCGCGATGAGCCTCCGATCCGGTGTACGCGGCATACGACAGCAGCGCTCCGGCCGCGGCCGACCAGCCGGACGGGGTCGCACTGTCCGTCGGATCCTGCGGCCGGCGGATCAGCCGCTCCGCGTCATGCGCGGTGTCGTACAACTCCCCGCCCTCGCCGACGAACTGGTCGACGACGATGTCCAGCAGGAACCCCGCGAACTCCAGCCACACCCCTTCACCGCTCACCGCCGCCAGCGCCAGGAAGCCCTCCGCGACATCCGCGTAGTCCTCCAACACGCCTGCATTTGCGCCAACTTGACCGCCCTTGGAGGTACGGGCCAGCCGCGCACCGCTGTCCATGTGCAGCCGCACCAGCAGATCGGCCGCCTCGGTCGCCCGCTCGATCAGATCCGGCCGCTCGAAATACGCCCCGACCTCCGCCAGCGCGGCGATCGCCAGCCCGTTCCACGCGGCGACCACCTTGTCGTCCCTTCCGGGCCGGGCCCGCTGCGCACGCGCCGCGAGCAGCCGCTCCCTGATCTCCACATCCGCTTCGCCGTCCGGGAGTTGAAGGACCGAGGCGCCCTCCTCGAAGGTCCCTTCCTCCGTCACGCCGAAGAACTCGGCGGCCCGCCGACCGTCCTCGCCCCCCAGCACCTCGCGCAGCTGCTCCGGCGTCCATACGTAGAACGCGCCCTCGACATGCTTGCCCGTACCGTCGTCGCTGTCGGCGTCGAGCGCGGAGGCGAAACCGCCCTCGGCCGTACGCAGCTCCCGCACCATGAAGTCCGCGGTCTCCAGCGCCACCCGCCGGGCCAGCTCGGAACCGGTCGCCCGCCACAGATGCGCGTACACCCGGCACAGCAGCGCATTGTCGTAGAGCATCTTCTCGAAGTGGGGCACGACCCACTCGCGGTCCACCGAGTACCGCGCGAAACCGCCGCCGAGCTGGTCGTACATCCCGCCGCGCGCCATCGCCTCACATGTGTCGGCGGCCATCTGCAGCGCGCCCTCGGCGCCGGTGCGCGCGTAATGCCGCAGCAGGAACTCCACGGCCATCGACGGCGGGAACTTCGGCGCACCGCCGAAGCCGCCGTGCCGCTCGTCGTACTCGCGGGTCAGCCCGAGCAGCGCCTGCGCCAGCTCCTCCTCGCCGGGCACACCGTCCCCGCCGTACGCAAGCGACCGCCCGGCCAGATCACGGACGAACTTCCCCGCAACCTCACCGACCTCCTCCCGCCGCTCGCCCCAGGCTGCCGAGACCCCCTCCAGGACCTGCCCGAACGAGGGCATGCCGTGCCGGGGCTCGGGCGGGAAGTACGTACCGAAGTAGAAGGGCTCGGCGTCCGCGGTGAGGAAGACGGTCATGGGCCAGCCGCCCTGCCCGGTGGCAGCCTGCACGGCCTCCATATAGACGGCATCGACGTCGGGTCGCTCCTCACGGTCGACCTTGATGTTGACGAAGTGCTCGTTCATATAAGCGGCAGTTTGTTCATCTTCGAAACTTTCCCGAGCCAGAACATGACACCAGTGGCAGCTCGAGTAGCCGACGCTGAGCAGCACGGGCACCCCGCGCTTGCGCGCCTCCTCAAAGGCTTCGCCCGACCACGGCCACCAGTCGACCGGGTTGTCGGCGTGCTGCAGAAGGTAGGGGGAGGTCTCATGGGCAAGACGGTTCGGCATACAGTCCATCCTCTCTCAGGTGCGGTTGATCGTCAGACTCCCTCGCGCTGACGCGCCGTACGCAGGACACTTGTCGCCGGAACAGAAGTGGAACGGAAACCGGGGCTCTCGGAGGGGGACGCACATGCGGGACAGCCATCGGGCCGAAGCCGAGCGGCTGTTGGTACGCGCCGTCGAGGAAGAGGTACGGCGTTCGGGCGGGCGGTCGGACTCGGGTGTGCTGCTGGCACGCGGTCGGGCCGCCCTGGACACCATGGCGGCCAATGCGGGCGAGGAGTACGCCGCGTACGAGCAGGCGCTGGCGGAGGCGGAGGCCGGGCAGCAGCCTCTGTCCGAGAGCTTCAGCCGGCAGAACATCTCGACTGCCGTGCTGGTGACGGCCGTTGCGGCGGTTGCCGCGATCGGCGCGGACATCGCGCTGGGTACGGCGGCGGGCACCGCGCTCGGTGCCGGGGCCGTGGTCGCGGTGGCCGGGGCCGCGACCACCGTCGCCAAGGTGACGGCGTCGCACTGGCCGGCCGCGCACCGCAGAGCCGGGGCGCTGGGCCAGCCGGGCGGTGCCGAGCAGCTGCGGCTGCAGTGGCTGACCGCGCTGGAGGTACGGGGCATCCGCCCATTCCTGGATCAGCAGCGGATGCTGGCCTCCTCCACCCGTACGGCGAAGAAGGCGACCGCGGTGCCGCAGCTGCGCGGTACGGACCGGAGTGCGGCGGCGCGCCGGAGGTCGGTGCTGGAGCAGTCGTTCGGTCATCTGCCGGAACCGGAGGGTCCGTTCGCGGGCCGCCGGGACGAGATGACGCAGATCGCGCAGTGGGTGCATGCCGCCCGTGCGTCGACGGAGACCAAGCCGACCGTCGTGGTGCTGTACGGGGCTGCGGGCGCGGGGCGTACGACGCTCGCCGTGCGGGCCTCCCATCATCTGAAGGACCAGTTCCGCGGTGCGTGCATCGTCGATCTGCGCGGTGACAGCGAGCAGCCGCTGTCGACGCGCGATGCGCTGCTGCATCTGCTGAACCGGCTGGGTGCGCCGCGCGAGCAGTTGCTGTTCCGGGAGCGGTCGTCGGCGGAGCAGCAGGTGCGGCGGCTGAGCGAGCTGTACCACCAGCATCTGACGGGTCTGCCGGTGACGGTGGTGCTGGACGATGCGAGCGATGCGGCGCAGGTGCGGACGCTGGTGCCGGAGCGGTCGGACAGTCTGGTGCTGGTGACGGCGCGCAGGCGGCTCGAGCTGCCGGACGACATTCCGGCGTGGGTGCATCAGCTGCCGGTGGAGGCGCTGGACGCGGCGGGTGCGGAGGAACTGCTGCGGGCGTCGGCGGAGGATACTTCGACGGGACCGTACGACGCCCAATCGGCGGACCAGGTACGGGAGTTGTGCGGCGGGCTGCCGCTGGCGCTGCGTATCGCGGGTTCGTCGCTCGGCACGCGCACCGCTCATCAGCTGGCGGCGGATCTTGGTGCGTACGGTCCGGTGGATCCGGTCGAGCGGGCGTTGTGGCTGCGCTACACCGACCAGTCCGAGCAGGCGCGGCGGCTGCTGCGCCGGCTCGCGCTGGCCGGGCGGGCGTCGTTGGGCGCGGCCGCGGCGGCGGCGCTGCTGGCCACGGACGAGCAGGAGTCGCAGCGGCTGCTGTCGGAGCTGGCCGGTGCGGGCCTGATAGATCATGTACGGGCCAGCCGTTTCCGGCTGCACGATGTCGTGCGGTCCTTCGCGCGGGCCAGGCTGCTGGACGAGGAGGAGGCGGCGGAGCGTACGGCGGCTCAGGAGCGGCTGATCCAGAACTACGCGGATCTGGCCGGCGCCGTGATCCGGATGGTGGACGGCAAGATGTCCACGCGTGCGGGCCAGTTCGGGGCGCACGGATTCTCTTCGCTGGACGCGGCGCTGCGCTGGCTGGACGACGAGTCGAGCTTCATCACCTCGGCGCTGCGGCATGCCGAGGGTGTGAACCAGCAGGCTGTGCTCAATCTGCTGGGTGCTCTGTGCGACTACTGCCTGTTGCGCGGCGATCTGTACCGGCTCGGTGAGATCAGCGAGCTGTCGCAGGCCGTCGACCAGGGGCTGCTGGAGCGTTCCGTACGGTGGCGTACCGGCATCGCGGCCCGCCAGCTCGGCGAGCTCGACAAGGCGCGTACGACGCTGTCCTCGGTCGTCGGCCTCTACCGCGAGGCGCAGAACGATTCGGGCACGGCGCTCGCGCTCTGTTCACTCGGCATCACGCTGCACCATCAGGGCAATCTGACCGAGGCTGCGGCAAAGCTGAACGAGGCGATCGAGCTGCAGTCTTCGGACGAGCAGGCCGAGGACCGGGCGTGGTCGCTGCACGCACTGGCTGCGGTGGAGCGCGACCGGGCCAATATCAACCAGGCGCTGGATCTGCTGGCGACGGCTCTGCGGCTGCACCGGGAGGGCGAGTCGCTGCACGGCGAGGCGTGGACGCATTTCCAGCTGGGCCAGGTGTGTCTGCGGATGGGGGATGTGCCGCGCGCGGAGGAGGAATTGCGTACGGCTCTGGATTCCTACGGCCGTACCCGCGACGGCCGCGGCGAGGCCTGGGCGATGACCCAGCTGGCCCGTGCCCGTCTGGTGGACGGCGATCCGGCCCCGGCGGTGGACCAGCTGCGCCAGGCGCTGTCGCGTCACCGGGACAACGAGGACGCGCGCGGTGAGGCGTGGACGCTGTACTACCTGGGCCAGGCGCTGGAGGAGTGCGGCGACCGCGATCAGGCGGTACGTGAACTGGAGCGGGCCCGCACGATGTTCTCGCGGATGCGCGATGTGTACGGCCTGGCCTGTGCCCGGCATCACTCGGGCCGGGTGACGCGGGACCAGCGGGCTGCCCAGACCGGGAATCTGCGCAACTCCGGCTTCGCCCGCCAGCTCCTGGTGGACGCCCGCGCCGACTTCCAGCGCATCGGTGTCGCGCACGGCGAGGCGTGGACGTGTCTGGAGCTGGCGCTGATCGACGGCGGCAACAGCCGTCCGGCTCAGGCGCTGGCGCTGTGCGACGAGGCGGCGGCTCTGTTCACCTCGTACGAGGACCATCGCGGCGCGGACTGGGCGCGCTTCCTGCGCTGCACGCTGCTGCCGTTCGCCTCACCGGGCGGCATCGAGGTCGGCACGGTGGTGGCCCAGGAGGAGCTGGCCGAGCTGATGGGAGCGACGCACCCATCGCGCGACGGCAAGCTGGAGGACTGCGCGGAGGCCCTGGCGGTGATGCTGGAGCGGGGCGTGCACCTGGAGGACGGCTGGCAGGCGTGGCATCTGGGGATGGTGCCGAACCGGCATGCGCGGGAGGTGATGGGCGTACCGGTGACTGCGGCGAAATAGGCGGCGTCCCTGGTGGGGCGCGCCCTTGCCGGGGCGCTGCCCCGGACCCCGCGCCTCAATCGCCGGCGAGGCTTGATTTCCGCCGGAAATCCAAGCCCGTCCGGCGATTGAGGACACGCCCCGAGGGCGTACCGGGGTCCAGGGGCGGAGCCCATGGTTTCGGGAAGGGGCGAGGTGGGGGCAGAGCCCGCCGCAGGCGCCCCGCCGCCGTCACGCCGCGGCAGGGCCCGACTTACCCTTGCCGCCGCTGGGGGCGTCCGCCGCCGGGTCCGGGGCCTCCTCGAAGTCGACCTTGCCCATGTGGCGGTTCATCGACTTCATCAGCAGCCACACGCCCACGGCCAGCGCCGCGAAGACGATGAAGCCGAGGACGCCCGGGGTGACCTTGTTGTCGTCGACCTCCTTGGCGAGAGGGACGAGATGCGTCAGTGCGAGATTTGCGCTTGCGCTCATATCAGTCATTGTCGCGGATGCCCGCGAAGAGGTCGTCCTCGGGGAGGGAGGTATCGACCAGAGACTTGGCGAGCTCGTACTCCTCCGTCGGCCAGACCTTCTTCTGGATGTCCATCGGGACGCGGAACCAGCCGCCGTCCGGGTCGATCTGCGTCGCGTGCGCGATCAGCGCCTTGTCGCGGATCTCGAAGAAGTCGGCACACGGAACGTACGTGGTCAGCGTGCGCTCGGCGCGCTGGAACTCCTTCCAGCGCTCCAGCCACTCGCCGTACGGGGACTCCATGCCGCGCTCCAGCAGCGCCTCGTGCAGCGCGACCGTACGGGGACGGTTGAAGCCCTGGTTGTAGTAGAGCTTCTGCGGCTGCCAGACCGGGCCGAACTCGGACTCCGGGAACTTCTCGGCGTCGCCCGCTCCGTCGAAGGCCACCATCGAGATCTTGTGGGTCATGATGTGGTCGGGGTGCGGGTATCCGCCGTTCTCGTCGTACGTCGTGACGACTTGCGGGCGGAAGGTGCGGATGGACTTCACCAGTCGGCCGGCGGCCGTCTCCACGTCCTCCAGGGCGAAGCAGCCCTGGGGAAGCGGCGGCAGCGGGTCGCCCTCCGGCAGACCGGAGTCGACGAAGCCGAGCCACTCCTGGCTGACGCCGAGGATCTCCCGCGCCTCGTCCATCTCCTTCTTGCGCACTTCGTGGATGTGCTCCTCGATGTACGCGTCGCCCTGGAGCTTCGGATTGAGGATGGAGCCACGCTCGCCTCCCGTGCAGGTCACGACCAGCACGTCCACCCCCTCGGACACATACTTGGCCATCGTGGCCGCGCCCTTGCTCGACTCGTCGTCGGGGTGGGCGTGAACGGCCATCAGTCGCAGCTGCTCAGTCAAGACTCGATCCTCATTGATTCGTCGCGAAATGCCGGTGCCGTCCCGCAGGGACGTCGATGTGGGGCGGCGGTCGGCCGGCGGGCGCAAGACTTCTATAGTGACCGAATCGGGGGCCGGAAAATTCCGGCCGCCCGTCCCGGAAGGAATGATCATGGCTGCGGTGCGCGAACAGCTCCCGGAGGGCCGCTACGGCCGCTCGGCGGACGAACGCGTCGACCGCAAACTCAAGATCGTGGGCGCGGTCCTGGGGGTTGCGCTGCTCGGGATGATCGGCTGGTTCGGTTACGACTACATCGCCGGCCAGAAGATCAGCGCCGAGGTGATCAAGTTCGACGTCACCTCCGACACCGAGGTCCAGGTGCACCTGGAGGTGCGCAAGGACAAGGAAGCGACCGGCACCTGTACGCTGCGTTCCCGCGCGAAGGACGGCAACGAGGTCGGGCGGCTGGACGTCGCCGTGGACCAGCGGGGCCGGAAGCGGATCGACCAGGTCGTGAGGGTGCGCACAACGGCGCGTGCCACCAGTGCCGAGCTGGTGGAGTGCACCGCCCGCTGAGCCGACCGCCGACCGATTTACTGACGGCGGGTCTCGTCGCTGACCTGCATTGATGTAATTCTGATGGCATTCGTCCTCCCCCTTCCGCCACGAAATTGTTAGGCTCGTGGTTTCGCCCACCCGGGGAGGCACATCCTTTGGGTAGGGCGATGCTTTGTATTCCCAGTACCTACGAGGAGCACCTGTGACCCAGACCAGCGAGAACGTCACCTGGCTCACCCAGGAGGCGTACAACCAGCTGAAGGCCGAGCTGGAGTACCTGTCTGGTCCTGCGCGCACGGAGATCGCCACCAAGATCGCCGCTGCGCGTGAGGAAGGCGACCTGCGCGAGAACGGCGGGTACCACGCGGCCAAGGAGGAGCAGGGCAAGCAGGAGCTCCGTGTGCGCCAGCTGACCCAGCTCCTGGAGCACGCCAAGGTCGGCGAGGCGCCTGCCGTCGCGGACGGCGTGGTCGCGCCCGGCACGGTCGTGACGATCGCCTTCGACGGCGACGAGGACGACACGACGACCTTCCTGCTCGCCTCGCGGGAGTACGCGAGCGCGGACATCGAGACGTACTCGCCGCAGTCCCCGCTGGGCTCCGGCGTGAACGGCAAGAAGGTCGGCGAGAACGCGGAGTACGAGCTGCCCAACGGCAAGACGGCCTCGGTGAAGATCCTCGAGGCCAAGCCGTACACGGGCTGAGACAGGAGGAACACCGGAGGGGCCGGACCGCCGCATGCGGTCCGGCCCTTCCGGCGTTTCAGCACCTTCCGGTGTTTCAGCACGTTCCGGTGTCTCACCTTGTGTCAGCGTCCGGTCTCACGCGGTTGCCGAGCGGTACTTGCGCACCGACAGCGTCCGGAAGACCACGATGATCAGGACCGACCAGAGCATCGAGGCCAGGACCGGGTGCGCCATCGGCCAGGCGTCGGACGGCGAGGCACCGGGGTTGCCGAACAGCTCACGGCAGGCCTGGACCGTGGCGCTGAAGGGGTTCCACTCGGCGACGGGCTGCAGCCAGCCGGGCAGATTGCTGGACTGCACGAACGCGTTCGAGATGAAGGTGACCGGGAAGAGCCAGATCAGACCGCCGGAGGTGGCCGCCTCGGGCGTGCGGACCGAAAGTCCGATCAGTGCGCCGATCCAGGAGAAGGCGTAACCCAGCAGAAGCAGCAGCGCGAACGCGCCGAGCGCCTTGGGAATGCCCTCGTGGATCCGCCAGCCGACCAGCAGAGCGACGATCGCGAGGACGACGACGGTCAGCGCGGTCTGGACGAGGTCCGCGAGCGTACGACCGGTGAGGACCGCGCCGCGGGCCATCGGCAGCGAGCGGAACCGGTCGATGAGGCCCTTGTGCATATCGTCGGCGATGCCCGCGCCCGCGCCCGCCGTGGCGAAGGTGACGGTCTGGGCGAAGATGCCGGCCATCAGGAACTCGCGGTAGACGTCGGGGTCCGTGGTGCCGCCGACATTCATGGAGCCGCCGAAGACATAGCTGAACAGCACCACGAACATGATCGGCTGGATCATCCCGAAGATGATCATCTCCGGGAAGACTGTTCGTGGGTGTGGTTCTGGTTGCAGTCGTCCACGCTCTCAGTGTCCAGCCCCAGAGCTGCGAACTTCGGCGAGATGCTGCCCGTCACCACCATGGGGGGCAGGAGCATCAGCGGGGGAACGGGAACCCCGCCAGACCACCTCAGAGCCGCCGTGGCGGCCTCCCATTGCCCGCCAGTTCGCCACGCCTCAGCACGGCGGTACACCGCGCTCCAAGCCCCCTTTGAGACTTCGACCTCAGACCACTTCGCAGCGGTACGCAGCTTCCAGGAGATCGCGTCGAAGACCTCACGGACAGGCGCGCCCTGCTGCCGCGAGGCGGGCAGAAGAGGGGCTACCGTCTCCCAAGCCTCATCCGTCAGCTTCATCGGCACCAGGGTGCCCGTCTCACGGTGCCACTCGGTCAGCGGATCGGCGATGCCCTTCCGGCGAGGCTGACCCTTGCCGATCACCTCCACGTGGACATCGAGAAGGTCAAGCAGCTCCCTGCGCTGAGCCACGGTGAACGACTCCATCGACGGCGCCTGAGTCTCGACAATCGCAATGATCTCGTCGGCTCGCTTCTCCTGCTCCTCAGCCTCCCGGAGCCAGCGGGCAACCCGCTCACGCTCTTCGGTCAGTTCGTCCTCCTTCTGCTTCAACGCCTGCTTCACCTCCTTGATCGTCTCCTCATCGATCTCGTCTCCAGCGCCCTCGCCCAGTTCGTCTTCAAACAGGGCGGTCAGCTTGGCGAGAATCTGGCCCTTCCTGCTGGACCTCTTCTTCTCAATCTGGGCATCCAGCTCCGCCAGGCGCTTGCGGTATGACTCGGCACGCGCCGGGATCGACCCCAGCCACTTCGCGGCCAAATCCCGGAACTTTTGCTTGTCGGAGAGAAGGGCCTCGATCTCAGACCAAATCCTCTTCTCGACATCAGGCGCCGGAAGCTCGGAACACTGGCACTCCAGGCCCATGCGCTTGCCCATGCACCGGTAGTAGCCAATCTGCGCGTCAGCCGACTTCCCGCCCGTGTAGTGGGCACCGCACATCGAGTACAGCCGACCCGTGAAGAGGTAGTGGTTCAGGTTCTTCTTCTTGAAGGACCTGCGGTTCACAGCCTTCCGCAGCGCCGCAACGCGCTTCGGATCGCTGATCGGCTTCGGCACCTCAATGCGGAAGACCTCAAACTGCCTCTCCTCGTCATCGTCCGTGGTGCGCTCAATGCGGAACTCGACATACCCGTCAAGGGCAGTGGAGGTGATGCGCTTGGCGAGATTGGCCCCGGTCCACTCCTTACCGCTGCGGGTCTTCAGACCAAGATTGTTCAGGTGGTTGGCAGCCTCATCGCGGGTGTACCCGAGATCCACAATGAGGTGTTCGGCGATGTGGATCACCTTGACCTCGTCCTCACAGAGGACCGGTACGGCCTTGCTGCCCTTACCCGACAGAGTCACGCCGTACGGCGGCTGCCCCAGCGGCCAGCCGCCAGCGGCCAGCTTCTGATCACGTCCACCGGAAGTGCGCTCCAGGATCAGCGTGTGCTCCAGCTCTGCCATGTAAGAGAGCAGGCTGAGCATGATGCCGAACATCTCGTCATCGGAGTCGAGACGGTTGTCAGCAGTGGCAACACGGATCTTGTGGTGCTTCGTGGCGTTGAAGACCCAGAGGTGGATGTCCTCCATGGTCCGGCCGATGCGGTCGAGCTTGCCGAAGACCACCAGGTCTATGAGGTTCTTCTCAATGGCGTCGGTCATCTCATCGATAGCCGGTCGGGACGCCTTCTTACCCGACACACCACCATCCACATACGCCTTGTGGATCTTGTACTTGCCCTTGCCGATCCGGTAATCAAGCCAGGCCCGACACATGTCGTCCTGGGCGTCCAGGCCGAAGCCCTCTACCTGCTTAGCGGTCGAGACACGGAGATAGATCGCAACGCGGACCACGGTCCCACGTGCGGTGCGACGGCGCGCAAGGGTAGCCTTACCCATGTCAGTCCCTCCAGACTGGCCAGACCCCGGGGCGTTGGCGCGCTGCCGGGGTCACCCATGTGTGGCTGTAGCGTACCGCGTTCGTTGATGTTCAGTGATCAGATGTCAAGTCGGCTGGTCAGAGGACTGGTTCTGCCAGGTGGCCAAACAACAGGCGGGCTAGACGCAACTCTTGAGCCTCTGTCCACTCGGCCTCTTGCCAGTGCGTGACCACCTCGCCCGGAGCGGGCGGACAAGTCTCTTGATCAGGACAATGGGTCATTGCCCTCCTCTGCCGGATAGCTGCGCTCATGTTCGGTTCCCCCACTCCAAAACCTTGGCGTCCCAGCCCGTCTCGGTCCGCCAGACCATCCGGAACACCCCCGCAGACTTGAGCCGTTGCAGGCATCGGTAGCAGGGGGCCCGAGTGATGTAGACCGTGCCGCCCTCCAGGTCTTCACGTGGCGCGTTGATCAGTACGTTCTCTTCGGCGTGGATCGCAATGCAGTTCCCGTCGTCGCTGCCAGCGGGGATCTGGTCATACGTGGTCCGCCCCCGAGGACAGGCACCCGACAGGCATCCGGCCTCGCCCGGGACGGTGCCGTTCATCCCCGACATCACGACGCGCCGTCTACGGTCCAGGAGGACCGCACCCACCCGCGAGCGAGTGCAGTCCCCCCGAGGCGCAACCGCATCAGCGATCCCGAGAGACCAGTCATCCCACGACGGGCGCTCAGCGGAAGCCATACCGCTCCTCACTCTGCCTGGGCTCACTCACAGTCGTTCTCCAGAGCCACCGCATGCCCGCCCCTTGCATCCACCCTCCATGGAAGGTCTTCCGGAAGCGTCCCCGCCTCCACTCGGTGAAGGAGCTTCCAGGAGTGCCCATCCCGTTCGTAGATCTCGCCACCGCGAACGCCTCGGTACTCAAACCGCTGGGTATCGCGGTTGTACCGAGAAGGCCGCTCCCAAGCCACAGCGGCCTTCGCTCGGGCAAGGCCAACGTGATACTTGAGAGCCGGAGTTCGGTCCGGAACGATGGAGGCGTAGGGGAGGCCCTCCAGATCCTTTTGCCAAGGTCCGCAGCGTTCTTCCATCTCGTCAGACATCAATCCCCCTGTTTGAAGACTTCAGTTGGTATTCCTGCCTTGATGGCTAGGTCGGCAGTCATGGAAGCCCCCGCACTGCCACCTCTGATGAAGGCAAAGCACAAGTCGGCTCCAGCTCGAACCATCTCGGCGTTCCGCAGAAACCCGGCTCGCTTGCCGTAGGTGCCCCAGTCAGCCGAGTGCCGGCGGACGCTCATCCCGATGTCGCGCGCGAACTGGTCGGCCATGGCATCGGCCCCCCGAGGGCAGGCCCCGTGAATCAGCAGAAGATCACGGGGCCTGAGCCTCCTGAGCCAGAGCACTTCCCCAATGACCCCTTGTATGAGGTCGGGGTCAGTCCACGTCCGCGAGCCAGTAACGAGTAGACGGATCAGCCCTGTGCCTCTGTGTCCTCCACGATGGGCGATTGAAAGCCCATGAGGGAGTTCCACGTGTCGGCCGCCATCTCCTTAGCAAGCTCGTGAGGGACCCCGGCCGCCATCGCCTCAACGAGCACTGTCCCGGAGATGCGGGCCGCTGTGACGGCAAAGGCCCCCTGCTTTTCCAGCCGGGCCGCGTTCATCTGGGTCTCGATGCCCGAAATCAGGTCCTCAAAGGTCCCTGCGGCTTCGGAGTTCTGCCCGTTCTCGCTCTGTTCGCTATCGCCCATCATGTCTCCTCAGTGCTTGCTGTCTTCAAGTTCCAGGACCCACCTCTTATAGGGCGGATCTGCCAGATACCCATTCACCAGAGGCGAGTCTTTCAAGTGCTCCGGCCCGTTCTCGTAGGCCGGAAGGCGCCAGCCATTACAGGAAGCACACAGAAGCCCTCTAATGCACTGACCACAAGACTTCTTTGTCTGGCAGCAATCGTGATCGTGATCTATGTTCCAGTTTCGCCCTCCGTGCTCCACCGAACCACAAAGGGCACACGCGACCCCCTGATACTCCAACAGGGCGCCAAATTCCTCAGGAGTAATCTTGAACCAGCGCATCAGGTGTTTCCGCCGAATTACCGCAGAATAAGTGTCCGGGTCAGACTCCTTCAAGGATTCCTTCTTACGCTGAGCCCTTATGCCGTAGCACTCCTTACACTGCGACGCGAGCCCGGAACCCTTTCCGTAGAACGCCCCTTCCGGCTTTCGGACTCGACACCCTGAGCAAGTCCTGAAGCCCTCAGGGTCAATTCCCGGCGCCCGATAGAATTGAACAGGCTTCCACTTGCGCCCACTCCTTTTCTGCCTATAGTGCGCATTGCACATCAATTTGCAATTTGCAGCACGCTCGCAACTCCATCCCTCTCCCTCAGCAATGCAGCGCACGCTCCCCCTCTAATGCTTGCTATCTTCCAGCTCCAAGACACTCCCCCAAGAGCGTCCACCGATCTCGGCATCAGCCGGAATCAAGAGCCCCTGTACCGGGAACTGCATGTGCTTTGCCGCCTCACGAGACAGCTCCACGGCTTCCTTCTCCGGGAAGCTGAAAACGATCTCGTCGTGGATAGGCAGCCGCATGTACGGCGTGAATCCGGCCTTATCAAGCTCCAGCAGGGCCCTGGCGGTTACATCCCTAGAGCCGCCCTGCACGAAATAGTTAAGGGCCCGGAACCACTTACCGGGGTCAACCGGCAGGCGTCTTCCTGTGGCTGTGTAGACGAAGCCGGTTCTACGGGCTTCGTCCGCCAGACGCTTACCGAACCCACCGACACCCGGATACGTCCTGGCAAAGGCACCCAGAACCTTCCGAGCTGTCTCCTCATCGACGTGGGCTTGTTCCATGAGGGCAGACCAGCCGCCCCCGTAGACCGTGAGGAAATTCGCCATCTTGCCGATTTTCCGGGCGACTTCCGCAGCGTCAGCGGTGATCTGGTGCAGATCCAGGCCGTTAAGGAATGCGTTCAACATCGTTGGGTCGCGAGAGAACGCGGCCAGGTAACGCAATTCCATGTTGCCGAAGTCGATGGAGCACGAGACGTGCCCCTCATCGGCGAGGAACATGTGCCGTACGTAGCCGTCCCCCGAGGGGAATGTCTGCGCCGGGATGCTCCCTGAAATGCTCATCCGAGAGGTACGGGCCTGTAGTGAATTGATGGAGGCGTGTACGCGGTTGTTGGCGTCCCGACCCTTGAGCGCCCTCTCAAACCACGTTTTCCGCCACTTGCCGGCCTTCTTCGCCTGCACCACCGCATCTGCCAAAGGATGTTTCAGTCCGGTGAGTACGTCGTCATCCATGGCCAGTTGGCCATTCGGATGATTCTTACTGGGCTTAGTCCTCTTGGTGAGCTTCACACCGAAACGCGTGAAGGCTTCAATCAACTGCTGATTGCTGTTGACGTTCTCGACCTCGAACGTCTTAGCAACCGCTTCCCATCTCTCCTGCTCCGCCGAGAGTTCCCCACACCGCATTTCGGCGTACTCGACATCCAGGAGATAGCCGGTTCGCTCCATCTTGGCGGTCACATGAGCAAGCCGGTGCTCCCAGCCAATGAGTCCTTGTGCCTTAGATCGAGCCGGAACCAGCCGATAGAGGATCTGGAATAGTCGGTATGCAAGAGCCGGGTCCATTCCCGCGTACAGCAAGAAGTCCGGATCAAACAACTCGACCAGCTTCCAAATCTTCTCCTTCGTGGTCTTGTACTTCTTGGCCAGAGCGGTAATAGAGCCCTTGACCTCTTCGGCGGTCTTCTCGCAGACGTAGAACTTCGTCAGTTCTTCCAGCTTGAGACCAGGGCCCTTTTCCTTCACGGCCCTCGGGTCAACAAGGTGAGCCAAGAGTTTGGTATCCCACATCTTCGGAGAAAGCTCCTCCATGGGGATTCCTAGCGTGGATTCCACGACGTGAAGGTCATAGGTCCCGTTGTGGGCAACCAGCCATTCAAGGCTGAGAAGGGCCCTACGGACCGCTTCAGCGAAAGCAGGGCTCTTCTCCACGGGGATGACCCAGGTCTCTGCTCCAGTGCCGAACTGTGCCAGCCGGCACCGGAAGTCAGAGGCCCACCAGTCGAGCCCCGTCGTCTCTGTATCGAATCCGAGGATGCGATGCCGAGAGATGAACTCCTCGAACTCGGGGAGGTCCCTCTCTGTGTCGACAACCCGAATGGAGATCGGCTGACCCTTCAGCCGATATGCGAGCTGCTTCAAGAGACCTCCCCCGTCTAGTCCAGTTGCTCAAGAAATACCTTTCCTACGTACTCCGCGTAGGCAGGCGGGATGCACTCACGAATTCCCTCGCGGGACATCCAAGGAACGCCAAGGTCTTCCTTGGCGTCATCGACGCCGATGAAGTTGCCGACGTAATAGCCCATCTCGTCGGGCTTCCGTCTGCGGCCCATCTTTGTTTGCCGTCTTGTGTGGGCGGGGTGTTCGGGCTGCGGCAAGTCCCAACCCCCCGTTTCAAAGAGCCGATGCCGGTAGGTGTTGAGCCGGAAATAGGCGCCACACAAAAGGACCGGATTTCTCATTTCGTCCACTGCACCCATGACGTTCTCAATCGCCCACGGGACTCCGACAGCCTCTAGAGCTGCACGGGTCGGCCCCAATAGGTCTGGGTGGTCGTTCTGCATGATGCGTTGAGTCTTGCTATAGAGCTGACATGGCGGCGAAGCGTGTATGAAGTCGAAACGATGCCCATACGTGAGGAGGAACTGAATTGCCTCAGCTCGTACGAACTCAAATGGGTATCGAGGCTGAGGAAAGACGTCCACGCCCACGACTTCAAAACCGGCATTGCTGTACCCCTTTCCTGCGCCCCCCTGGCAGCAGTAAAGGTCAAGTAGTCTGAGAATCCCCCCGACCCCCGTTCACGGCGCTACGCGCCCGTGCTTACGTCACCCCGCGACTTGATTCCTGTCGCCATATGACTCCAAAAGAAAAGGGGGCCGAGGAAATCCCCGGCCCCCCTGTCAGGTGCCTACGTGTAGCGGTTAGCTCTTAGGAGAAAGAGCCGTCCTTCTGTCGCCACAGCGGATCGCAGCCGCTGCCCTTCGGCGCATTGCAGAACAGGGCAGCCCAAGCGCCCTTCGCGCCCTGACCCTCGCGCAGAGTCCGACCGTGCGGGCAGTTGTCGCCCGCAGGGGCCGCAGGAGCGGCCGACTGGACCTTGCCGCCCTGGAAGGTCTTCGGATCGGAGTTGCCACCCCTGCCGGCCGGAGGCTGGTGGGTGTCGCGCATCTTCACGGCCGCGCTGGAAACCAGCTCAATGACGCCGTTGTCGGCAAGCGCCTGCACCAGCTCCCGGACGCGCTTAGCGGTCTCGTCCGCTGTGGCGCCGAACACGGTCGGCGTGAGCCATTCCGCGTCGTAACCCGCGGCTGCCTTGAGGGTAATTCCGATCCGGAATGGATTTTGGGTAACAGCGGTAACAGCATCGGTCATAGGCGTGTTCTCCTTGGGAGTTTTCGGCTCGCCCCACGGGGAGGCGCCATCGAACGGATTCGGGAAGCTCATGCAGTCACCTTTCGGAGATCCCGGTTCATCTGACGTGCGAGGACATCAAGCCCTCGGTTGCTGGCCTTTCGCTCCGTGTCGCTCTCCGGAGGAAGGCCGTATACGTACCGCTTCATCAGAACGGCTCGTGTCTGCTGAGGAAGCCGGTTGAGGGCTATAGAGGCATCGAGGCGGGCCGACATAAGGCTGTCAGTGATTCGGCAGGCAAGAAGGTCGTCCTCTCGCCCGACCATGCCCCCCATTTCCTCATCGGAGTAAACAAAGGTGGAGAGTGCCATCTTTGCTTCACTAGGCGTGTAGTAGTAACGGCCGTCCTGCACGTCCCTGGCATCTCGCTCGGCAGAAGCGAATTGGGTCCCCACCTTGCGGCAGAACTGCCAGATGAAGGCTTCGTTCTCGTAGTGCGCTTCGAGCATCGGCCGACGCTCGTAGGCGTGCAAGAGAATTGCCTGCTTTACGTCGTCCTTCTCCACCACGCTCCACGAGCGGGCAACGGAAGCAGCCACCTTATCCGCCACCTTCGCCATGTTTTCCCAGTCAATTTCGGTCATGCTGCATCCCCCCGCTTTGCGAAGCGCCCCCCAGCACCCCGCGTAATCTTTCCGTACCTTGTTCCCTCAACTACGAAGGACCCGTCTCGCCGGATATCCACTGGATACGGCGACACGTCGTGGTCTCCGACGTAGAGAATCCCGAAGCCCGATTGCCAATTGGCGACGGCACCAGGACCAAGGTATTGAGCCTTCCGCGGGTCCATGATGTGCCCGACTTCAAAGCCCCAGCGCATTCCCCCGAGATGGCTTGGGCCCTGACGTCGCACGCCGAGCCGGTGAGTGTGCCCCATCACAAGGTTCATCACGGCCTTGCTGGCATGCGCGTAAGCCGTCGTACCGGCAATGCTGGAAAGGCCCTTGATCTCGTGCCCATGAATGAGCCCGGTATCCGGCCCCACCCTGTGAAACGGTGGAGTCAGATCGATGCCGAAGCCGTCGAAATCCAGCAGCTTGGAGAAGTGGAATTCGTCGGCGTACTCGGCCAGTGCCGGCGCCTTGGCGCTGAGGTATGTCCGCGGCCGTAGATCGTGGTTGCCTTCGAGAACCCCGAAGAGTCCCGCGTAGACCTTTCGAATCGGCTCCAGAACCTTGCGCTTCGTGGTCTCAGAATCGCTCTTGACCTGCTGCCGATACTCGTACCGTGTTCCCTCGTTCCAGCGGCTTGGAGTCTCGTAGTCGTTCAGATCACCGATCTGGTACAGCTCATCGGGCTGATAGTCCCCGATGAAGGTGACCAGGTTATTCAGTGCCTTGGGATCGTGGTACGGGACTTGCAGGTCAGAGATGACCACAACTCGCTTCACGCGCCCACCCCCGTTCTTGTAATGCCTACCTCACTTTGTGAGGGGGCACAATTAACTCGGCGTTCCGTCACGCTTCTCCACGCGCTGTATCTCGCGCTCGACATACCAGAGAGCCTTCTTCAGGTCTTCCAGCTCCGTGGAAACACTCTTCTTGCCCGCTCGGCAGATGTATTTGACGGCATTGCCCCGGCTGAAGTTGAGATGTTCTACGAGATCGATGACCTCAATTCCATTCGGAATCCACGTGTAGTGGGCCGGATGGTCTACGGTCTTGGTGATATCAACCGGACTCGTGTCCGGCTCCAACTCGTCCTCAGCCATGTTGAGATACTTCAACCGGCCTCCCACATGCAGCTTCACCCCGTATGGGTAAGGGGCAGTGATGTGCGAGTTCACCGAGAAAACCCGCCCTCGGTAGCCGGAATGCGCGCCGTTCCCGATGACCTTTACACTGTCGCCGACGACGTACCTCATAGCCCGATCCTTTCGCGGAGCACGGCGGGGCCGTATTCGAGAAGTGTTTGATTGCTGTCAAGGTCTTCAGCCATCTGAATTACCTTGGCGTTCGGCATCTCTGCGGCAAGCTGATCCATGAATGTGCTACCGGCTGCGTCCTCGGCAATGAGAAACACGGTCTCGTAGCCGAAGAGGGCGGGAGACCAGTAGTCCCGCCACGTGCCAGTTCCAGGCGCCCCCACCGCGGGAACGCCGGCGAACTCCCAAGTCATGGCGTCGAACTCGCCCTCAACAACCACGAGGTGAGGGCTTGTCTGGATAAGCGACGGCGTGTTGAACAACCTCGGCGGGTCACCCGGGATAGTCAGGTACTTGCCATGGCCCTCGTGACGCTCTTTCTCGCGCTTGAGGAAGTAGTAGGTTCCGTTCGCGTCCTTTACGCACTGGTCCGCCACACAGCGGAAGCGAACGGTGGCTACCGCGTCCTCCCCACCCGCAGGGCGAAGGTAAGGAATCGCTATGTGGTTCCGGTAGCGCTCATGACCAGGTATCGCCGAAGCGACGCACCCCAGGCCGAAGCGCGCTGCCACTTCCCCGAGACCACGAGCGTTGATGTACGCCTCGGCCGGACTCCCCGGGTACATCTCGTGGTACGTCCGGGCAATCTCCACCGAATTGGCGATGTGCAAATTCTTGGGCTTCAGAGAAGCCAATGTTCTCCTCCCGCATGACTACGTCAAAGGAATCCTCCGACAGGTTGCAGGTAAAGCAGTTCCATCGGTCGCTGTCGACATTCACGGACGCTGACGGGTTCTGGTCAGCATGAAGGGGACAACAGACTTTCTGCCGTCCCCTTGATGCCTTCACTTCTAGCCCGTAGTAGTGCGCCAGTACCTCAGCGATTGGCGGTTTCTGCGGGCTTGTCTTCACCGATACGCCTCACGGTTACCGGAAAGTCGTACTTGCGGTACGCACCCATCCATGTGTGGTGGTTGCCGACCCAATTACGCGACCATGACGGCCCCTGGCCGCCCTCCTCGGATGCCATCAGATGCCCGTGTTCCTCTTGGCCTCATCCATTGCCGCTCCCCCTGTCGTATGTGTAACGAGGTCCGAGAACTTCCCAAGCCGGATAGCTCTCTAGGTAGTCCGCCGCCCGCCGTAGAACCTGCGCGCGGTCCCTAGCCCCCCGTGCTAGGAGCTGCGAATTGCAGCGGGCACATAGAAGGCCGCGCACGGCCTCTGTCTTGTGGCAGTGGTCAACCGCCAGATTCGTTTTGCGCGTCTCCTGACAGATAGCGCATCGTCCGCCCTGGAACTCAAACAGTTTTTGGTAGTCCTCGGCGGAGAGCCCATACGTCTTCTGAATCCGCGCGTTGCGTGCTGCCGCCCTTCTGGACGACTTGCGACAGGAAGAGCAGACCTTCCCCCGAGAGGAGGTGTAGAACCTCTCAGCCCTGCTCTTCCCGCACTTCGTGCACTCCCGGTATCCCTTACGGGGTTCGGCCATTAGCCCCCCGTCCTGATGGCCGTCTCCAGTCGGAACTGGTTCTTCAGCTCTGCGTTCTCGTCAACGAGTGCCCAGAAGTTGAAGAGCGGGATTGCCGCAGCCATGTTCCGGCCCTGGAAGTTGATTACCGCCGTCCGCACTCCCCCGTTGGCGGCACCGATGAGCACCTTGGAAAGCTGGAAGAGGTTGAGACGCCTCGGGTTGTCGATGTTCACAACGATTGCGACACCGTCAGTGTCAACCTCAGAGAGGTCCAGATCCGGGAAGCGGCTTTCGAGCTGGAAACCAAACTCACGCTCCGCCTTAAACCCGCCCCTGAGCCCCTGGTTCATTTCCTTGCCTTCCATCTTCGAAGTCCCCTCATTTCCCAGCAACACAAGTCTTCAGGCGGCGAAAACGCCGGGTAGCTCCTCCTCAAGCTCCTCCAACCGAAGGTTGGACCGGTTGAGCCGGAAGCTCGCGAACGTGCCCCCCGACGAGTCTTCAAAGCCCTCTCGGTTCTTCACCGGGGACACATGAAGGATGCGGGAGTTCATCCCGTCAGCCTCCTTGTGAATAGTGAGGATGAGAGAGGGCACTCGATGCACCTTGCCTTTAACCCCGCTCAGCGGAATGGGGTTAAGGCCGTCAGAGTGCTCGCCCGTGACGTGGTGGAGCCCAAGCACGTGGGCATTGGTCGCTTTGGCCATCTCCGAGAGGTATTCAGACAGGCCCTCAAGCCCGAATGTGTACGACTCCGCATCGGGCACAGTCCCCGTGTCCACGTTCGTGATGTTGTCCACCACGATGAGATGCGGACTCGTTCCGTACGCCTCCCTGTAGCACAGAAGGTCTCTTTCCAGCTCCTCAAGACGGGGCCGTGCTGAGTAGTTGAACCGCAGCCACCAGCGCTTACCGAGCATCGTCAGATACTCGGAGAAGTCGCCGTTCAAAAGCGAGTCCTTTACCGCCTTGGCGTCATCGCCAGTAATCATGGCGGTGGCTCTTGCCGTCTGCGTGGCCGGACTGCTGTCGGCCGAAAAATACATGCACGGCATATTGCCGTGGGTGGCGAGATTGGCGGCAAAGAGACTCTTGCCGGTGCCCGGCCCCGCCACGACCAAAGAGAACTCGGCCCGTCGAAACTCCACCTCTAGCCGCGAGAGCGACTTGTACGGATTGGGGATCGGCTCTCCTGCTGCCCCCCGAATACCTACCGACTGAGCGAGAGAGAACACGGCTTACCCCTTCCCTTGGATACCCCCGCCGTTCCCAGCAACACAAGTTGCTTGGCTTAAAAAAAGCCCAGGAAGGGCGGGGGACTGATTTCAGCCTACGCTCAGGATCGTCCCAGGAACACAAGTTTTTAGCCACGACGAAAGGCACATGCGTGGGACACATCACAGAACCGGCAGTTGAAGCCCGGTCGCGCCGGAAACTCCGCCCGCTTCACTCCTTGGTCCATCTCCCTGTACTTCTCCCCCACTTCATCTTCCGTGACCTCCGAGAGGTCAACTGGGCGGGTCAGGCCCCCTTTCCTGGCCTGGTACCAGTCCCCGCGGTGGGCGTCCAGACCGAGGGCCTTCCGCACGAGGACGGCGTAGGTCTCTAGCTGGAACCGGCTCTTCGTGCTGCCGGTCTTGAGGTCTCTGATCCGCACCGAGCCGTCAGGTTCGGCAACGAGCTGGTCTATGTAGCCCTGGACTTTGACCCCGCCGATGTCGGCTGTCAAGTGCAATTCGATACCCGGCGTGCCGTCAGGAGCCTTCCAGATCTTCGGGCCGTTCTCCTTCGCCCAGTGGACGTAAGCGGCCGTCTGCTCCTGGCCCAGGACGTACCGGGCCTCAATGTCCGACGTGCCGTCAGGCCCAGCCGTCATCCACTGATCGGTGTCCGGCTCCTTGTCCAGAGCCTTGTTCACCGCGTCGCTGTACTCGGTGCTGAACAGCTCTACGGCGTCCATGGCAGACATCTGCCGGCCGCCCAGTTCGAAAGCCTCACAGGCCGCATGGAAGGCGGTCCCCTGATGAGACCAAGCTGCCGGGCGAGGGGTAACCCCTTCCACCCGGCGTAGTCGGTACTGTTCTGCACACTTCCCGTATTGCTCAAGCTGACTCACGGAACGAGCCATATTGGCAACCCTGCCGTATCTATCAGACAAGGACACTCCTTCTAGGTTCGCCTGGTGGGCATTCAGGGTGTAGGACATGCACGGAGAAGGACGAAGACCAAGGGAAGTCCGGGTGCTTGCGGCCGAAGAAATCTGTCTCCACGATTCGGTTGCGCCATGATCCCCCGAGGACAGAAACGAGTTGACCTAGCGCCAACTCGTCTTCGCCCGTTGTCATATCACTCTCTACCACAATGAAGTAAGAGCCGCCGACACGCATGTCAACTCGCTGGATGAGCGCGGAATCAGAGCGGTACACCTCCTTCATCTTGCCTGGCGCGTCCCTAATCGCCTTCAGCAGATCCTCACGGCTGCGCCGGTTAACGATTGCCCCACCCCTGTGCATGGACTTCTCAGCCCCCCCCAAAAAGTACTGAAGGCCAGGCGACGGGCATGCGATCCCCGTCGCCTGAGCCTCTTCGAACTCGCTGCACCGTCCCTCAGGTAATCCGGCTGCGCCGCAGCCCATCCCCCGATGAGCAGTCTTCGCTACGCCTGCCCCGTCATCCCCATGTCGGGTCCTGGGCCACTGCGGGCGTGACGTCCCCTGGCACGTCCCCGGTGGCGTCTGAGGCAGTAACGACCCCCCAGTTCGGGTCAGCCCGAACGGTCTCGGTCCCGCCTAGCTGTCCCGCCCAGACCGTTCCCAGTGTCGCCACCCCCAGGACAAGGGCGGCAAACCGCTTCCGGCTAGTGCGTAGCCTCTTCATACGTGCAACTCCTGTCATCCGAACCAAGTTGACGCAGCGTGAGAAACTAGGAACGGTCCCCTCCGCATGCGTGTCCCCGCTAGGGGGCTCCGCCTGCGACTGAAACCGCTCAGCCTCCGACTGTACCCGCGATTCGAACGTTCGAGCGAGCGCGTTCCTCACGGTCTGTAGGCTGGATGTCAGCCCCCTGTGTCTAGATCAGGACACGAGAGGCCCCTCAGAGGCAAGCGAAAGCACGTGCACTCATGTGCACTACAGAAAGATGTGGGAGCAAACGTGCATGATCCGGACAAAGCTTCCCATGGATGCCCTGCTTTCACGCTGTCCCCAGAAGCGGAGTTGCTGATTCCTCGTCTGCTTCAGAGAGAGACGTTCCCTGAAGGGCATCCCGGCCTGGCCGAGTTGGTGAGTCTCGACGTCGCTGTCCTTGAGTCGTACAGCGGCCGATACGTGCTGGGCGACCCGGCTCATGCCCGGCGCACACATCAGGCCGCGGAACGCGCTGCCGTCGCCCACCACCTTGAGCGGATGGCACAGCTAGACACGGCTTTTGCCTCCATGGAGATCAGGACGGCCCTCGACGCGGGCGGTATCGAGTTCCTTCCCAACGCCGGTGCAGCCAACGCGATTTTCGCTCAGTCCCTGGCATCAGCCACTTCCCATGTCTTCACAGCCCAGACCATTCCTCGGCCGGCACACAACCTTACGGTAAGCAAGGAAAGGGATATCAAGAACCTAGAACGCGGAATCATACAGCGCACCATTTACCACGAGAGTGCTCGGTTCCGGCAACCTGAGCAGGATTACGCCAAGGCTGTGAGCGCCCACGGCGCTCAAGTCAGGACGGTTGCAGGGGAGTTCATCCGCATAGTTCTTATCGACGGCGCGATAGCAATCATCTCCGACTACCGCGACGACCCTCCGAACAAGGAGATTGGATTCAAAGTCACCCATCCCGGGATGCTCGCCCTTCTGGCAACGGTGTTTGACCACCAGTGGGAGCGGGCGAGTCCGTGGATGGGTGAGCGGTCACGTATCGCCGAGGACACCGTTACCACGCAGCGGTCTCGCGCGATTCTGCGCAAGCTGGAGAGCGGTCGCAACCTGAAACAGATAGCAAGCGACACAGGATATTCGTTGAGCACCGTCAATAAAGACATGGCAGAGCTGTACGGCGCTACAGGGTGTACCAGTCTGTTCCAGCTCGGCGCATGGTGGAACTCTTCAGATGAACGCAAGCTCGACTAGGGCGAAACAACAGTGCCCACTCGCGGTATCCAGAGTGGGCGCTTCTTTGAGTCAGTTCGCAGGGTTCCAGGTGAGCATTTCCAGAGCCCTAGAGTCGGGCTTTTCATGACCTTCCGGCCATCGAATGACAAGGTTGCCATCCTCGCTCGAACGAGGAACGTAGATGAACCCCCGGCCCTCGTCGAGGGCCAGAACCTCTCCGGCCGCAAGGTGCCGAACGAATGCCCGAAGGTCTAGCTCTGCTCTGGCGGACAACTCTTCCCCGAACTTCTTCCTCAGGAAGCTCCGCAGGCCCGCGAAGCTATTCTGATTAGAAAGCCTTTTCTTGTCGGGATGCGCGGAAATATCCCACGGAAGAAGCGACATGACAGGCGCTTTGCGCCCCTTCTTGTAAACCCCAAGCCCGTTAAGCCTCCAGGCTACTGCCTGCTGTGAAACACCGTACAGCTTAGCCATCTCCGGCTCTGTCATCCCGGCCGCATTATGCTTCAACAGCGTCAGATTGTCGGGGAGGACCATCACATGATTCCTTCAGAGGCCGGTTTCGGTGTTAACAATTTAAGCAATCCCATCGGATCGCGCGCAGGGGTTTTGGCGTAGCTTACTCGGCCCGCAGGAACCTGCTCCGGTGAGCCCCTTCGGGTGTGATCCAGGTCTCAGTCCGGCTCTCCTCGGTCCTCACATGACCCAGAGGACACGTACATACAGGATGAGAGCACAACCAAGAACACTACTTACCTAAAACAGTCTGCACACAGTCTAGTTACCAACAGTTACTCAACAGAATCTGTTGATGTAAGAGGAACTGCCAACTCCACGCTTCCCTTCTTAGACAACGTCTTAGATGTACCTCTCACTTGAGAACTTCCCCCTGCTGCAGTCTCCCTGTCGACTTTGCTCCAGGTAGAGCGCCAGAGGGGGCGGTGGCCCCGGTGCCAGATCAGCAGCCACCGGGGCCACTCTCTACGACTACGCGAGCAAGGCGATCCTAAGTTGAGGTAACGACCTGATCAAGAAGGGGGAGGTGGGCGATGCCCCGTGCGGCTTCTATCTGCTACGTCCAGGGTTGCACCTCTCGAACCGTCCGCTCTGGCCGATGCCCAGTGCATGCCCCTGCCGAACGGGCCTGGGCTCGAACGAGCGCCAGGAACCAGCTCCGGGACCGCGGATGGGACCGGCAGGTACGTCCTCGTGCCCTGGCCCGGGACGGCTTCGCCTGCGTCCGCTGCGCGGCGCGTGAGGGCCTGGAGGTGGACCACATCATCCCTGTTGCCCTTGGCGGTACGTGGACTCTGGAGAATGCCCAGACCCTTTGCCGGCCCTGCCACTCTGCCAAGACGCAGCAGGAACGACGAGAGAAGTAATGCCCCCGTTGAGCGGGGGAAGAGTCTCACCCAGTCGGGACCATCGGCCCCTAGCTCAGTCAGGGGAGAGCGCAGGAGTGAAATCCCTGAGGCGGTGGTTCAAGTCCACCGGGGCCGACTCAATGGCCATTAGCTCAGTCTGGTGAGAGCAACGCCCTGATAAGGCGTAGGTCCCTGGTTCAAATCCGGGATGGTCAACGAGGTGCCCGTGCCGCGTATCACGGGATAGCGAGACTGGCTGACCGTTTCTAGAGCGGTGGTCGTGAAGTGCTGCCAGGAGGTACGCCGGGCAAGGCGCCCGGAGATCAGGGGTTCAAATCCCCTCGCGCCTTCAGCCGTCTCGCCTATGGCGTGTAGCTCAATGGCAGAGCAGAGGACTGTTAATCCTCAGGTTGCTGGTTCGAGTCCAGCCATGTCAGCAGTGGGGTAGCTCCCCTGTCTCTGAAACTCCCCCTGATCAGGGGACGGAGGAGACGCGCGTTTCGTCTAGTGGCTCAGGACTCCTCCCCTTCCGGGAGGTAGCGCGGGTTCGAATCCCGTAACGCGCCCACTTTCCCTGTTAGTGCAATTGGCAGCACGCCGGGCCCTGGACCCGGAAGTTGGGGTAATCCTGCGCCGCTCGTCAGCCTTCGATCCGCCGGACTGCCAATTCCGGCGGGGCGAACAGTCGCCGCGGTTGCTGAAGATTACGCCGCTCCCACCACAGGCCTTGAGCGTCCATGTACTGAATCGTCATATCGAGCTTCGCGCCGTTGTCCTTGATGTGTCTGGGGACCCGGACGGCATCGCCACCTCCCTCACGTCTGAGTCGCTGAGTAGGGATCTCACATGAGGCCCCCGGCCGTAGGATCCTGCCAACTCTGTACGGAAACTGAAGCCTGTCGTCGATGTGGGGTATCCATCGAACGCCCTCGCTGTCAACTAGAGCAACGCTCACAAGAATGATGTCCAAGACAGGCTGGGTCCCGAGGTTCCGAATGACGCAATCATTGCTCTCTTCCCAGTCAATCGCGACAAGGCGCGCCTGGGCTGCTTCTGAGTCTCGGCGCTCCTCGTCTCGGAGTCGACCATCCCTTAGAGCAACCCACAGCGCCACCAACGTCGCTCCAGCGGTAGCAACCGTTCCGGAAACCGCCCATAGATCCGTCATCCATCCCCCCGATGTCGTAGGACAGTTTCGCGCCTTCGCTCTTGACTGTCTGCCAGTTTCAGCCTGGCGGCGAGTTGGCAAGTGCACCGGCGCTCGTCAGGTACATGACTCTTTCACGGCCGCAGGTTCAAGTCCTGTTGGCTCCGCGTTCTCGTACCGCCCTGTACGGGGTGCCAGCGCAACCTCCGTCCAGAGGGAAGCTGAGTGAAGCCGGACGTACGAGTCAGCTCAGAGGGATGCGGTACGTCAATGCGTACTCGCCCGAGTCCGCCTCTGTGATCGAAACTTCCGCTGACTGCATAGCGCGCTTAAATCCCTCCCGCGTCAGGCCGTGCTTCTCCCTGAGCTGGTCCAAGAGATCTGGCGACAGGGGCACGCTGCCCTCTAGCAGGGCTGACTTGACGAAGGAGCCTGCACCGTGGCGGGTCTCGATGAGACCGCGCGTGCGCAACTCCGCCATGGCATGACGCACGGTGCCAACTGCGACGCCGTACCTGTCCATCAGAGCTGTCTCACTAGGCACTGGCTCCCCCGGAGCGAGTGCCCCAGCACCGATCGTCTCGGCAATGTCGTCGGCAATCTTCAGGTACTTGGGTCCCTCCACAGGATCAAGGTACCGCCACCTGGTCATAGCTCAGTTGGAAGAGCGTCCGGTTTGGGACCGGAAGGCCGCAGGTTCGAGCCCTGCTGATCAGACCACCACCAGGCCCCCGTCAGGGGGCCTTTGTTGTTGTTACCTCAAGGAAGTGATGCAGCGATGCACCAGGACGAGCCCGAGGGCCCACGCCTGAGGACGGCCGACGAGCCCAACCGCGCTGAGCGGAACCGGGGTTGGCGTCAGGACGCGCTCTTTGAGCTTGAGGAGCTGGGTGACCTGTACGGCATCGAGGTGTCGGAGGTGAGGCTGCGATGACGCGGGGACCAGCCCCCAAGGACAACGCTGTACGCCGCAATGCTCACCCGCACGCGCAGCAGCTGCCCGCCGGCACCCAGCCGGGCCGCGAGCTGCCGAAGGCCCTCGGTATCTCGACCGGCGGAGCCAAGCGCTTTTGGAAGACCTGGAGCCAAGCCCCGCAGACAGCGGCATGGACGGCAACCGACTGGGCCGAACTGGAGCTGACGACAAAGCTCGTTGACGGCCTTTTCCTTGGGGACCTCAAGCTAGCCGGTGAGATCCGGCAGCGGGTTGCCAAGTGGGGCGCCACGGTGGAAGACCGTGCCCGACTCCGAATGACTT
Source organism: Streptomyces sp. NPDC002730 (assembly GCF_042888805.1). Lineage (NCBI taxonomy): Bacteria > Bacillati > Actinomycetota > Actinomycetes > Kitasatosporales > Streptomycetaceae > Streptomyces > Streptomyces sp. NPDC002730. Next base: position 553,612 of record NZ_JBIAQG010000001.1, on the reverse strand, counting down.
TTGAGAAGACCGATGAGACCAAGCCCGAGGCGCCTTCTGAGGCACCTCCGGAGGTGGACATGGACGAGGAGCTTTACAGGCTGCTGAACGGCTCCTAGAAGGCGGTGATCCTTGCAGACAGGCAATCTGCCCGCAGGGGTTCCGAGACCAAATGAGGCGCTGGGCTACCAGATCATTCGGTGGGCTCAGAAGTACATCGTTCAGCCAGACGGAGACAGGGCCGGTGAGTCCTGGACGTTTACGGCTGAGCAACTTCGTTTCGTCCTCTGGTTCTACGCCATCAACCCTGATGGCTCGTGGAAGTATTCGGCGGCAACGCTTCGTCGCGCGAAGGGCTGGGGGAAGACCCCGCTCCTTGCCGCTCTGGCCATTGTTGAGTTCCTAGGTCCGTGTCGGTTCAGCCACTTTGATGCGTTCGGCCTGCCTGTTGGTAAGACCGTCCCTCTGCCCGTTGTGCAGATCGGCGCTACCGCGCTCGATCAGACCGACCAGACCCTAGACATGATCCGAGGCATGCTCTCGGAGTCTCCTGCTGAGGCTGAATACGGTCTGGACATCGGTAAGTCGATTGTCCAGTTCAAGAGTGGCAAGCCGGGTTCCATCAGGCCCAAGGCCACCGCCGGTAGGACCAATGAAGGCAACAGGCCCACCTTCGCTCTCATGGATGAGGTCCACCACTGGGTGAGTTCCAACGGTGGCCCGGACTTCTACCAGACCATCAAGCGAAACATTGAGAAGACGGGTAGGGCCGGTTCCCGCTGGGTCTGCACGACCAACGCGTATAACCCCAACGAAGACAGCGTGGCCCAGATCATCCACGAGTCCGACATGGTGACTCAGGGATATTGGCTGTACGACTGCCTAGAGGGCTCAATTGACGTTGAAGACATCCGAGATGAAGCCGCGGTTCGTGCCTCTCTCATAGAGGCGTACGGAGACGCGACATGGGCCGACGTCGACGGCCTGACACGAACCATCCTGTACGACAGGACGACTCCGGACTCAACGTACTGCCGGTTCTTCTTCAACCAAATTGCTGAGTCCTCTGACGGCTGGATGAGTAAGACCGAGTGGGACGCCTGTTATTGGGACGACGACCCGATCACGCCAGGCGACCAGATAGCCATCGGCTTTGACGGGTCGATCCGCGGTGACGCTACGGGCCTTGTCGGAGTGCGGTTGCGTGACGCCAAGTTGTTCGTCCTCGGTATCTGGGAACGACCTGAACACGCCCCTGATGACTGGGAAGTTGACGTTCTCTCGGTAGAGGCCGCTGTGAATACGGCCTTCAAGACCTACCGCGTTGAGTGGTTCTACGCCGACCCGCCTTACTGGCAAGAGAACATCGGCCGTTGGGCGATCGAGCACGGAGACGACACCGTGTTTGAGTTCTGGACGAACAAGCCGACTCGCATGGTCCAGGCAGTTGAGCGCTTCCGCACTGCCGCCATGGTTGGCGATCTCAAACACGACGGGGACCACCGGCTAACTCGGCACGTCCTGAACGCCGTTACTCGTGAGGTTCCTCAGGGACTCCTCATCACCAAAGACAGTCCGCGCTCTAAGCGGAAGATCGACCTTGCCGTTTGTGCAGTTCTCGCCCTGGAGGCCAGAGCCGATGCCATCGCAGATGGACGACTGAAGATTAGAAGGTCACGCGTAGTGGGCTTCTGAAGGAGGCCCATTGATTGTTCCCCCAGGAAGCCATACAGCCTTCATAGGCAAGCCGGAATCGCCAGACCAGTGGCTCATGTATCTGTACGGGAAGATCCCTGCCCCGAACCATTCGTCTCGCCTGTATTCGGAGTACTACGAAGGAGAGCAACAGAAGCTCGCTTTCTCCCAGATGCGGTACAAGGCAGCGTTTGCCAGTGTCTTTGAACAGTGGCGAGACAACTTCTGCGGCATGATCGTGGATGCCACGAATGAGCGCCTGAACGTTGACAGCTTCCGTATCCCTGGGGATGAGGGCGCGGACAAGGACGCTCGGGTTTTCTGGCAGCGATCTTGCATGGATGCCTACTCCAATGCCGTCCACCTTGAAGCCCTGATTCAGGGGCGCGCTTACGTCGTGGTGTGGGCGGACAAGGACGGCGAGCCGACCATTACGCCGGTCTCCGGCGAGCGCATGGCCGTCTGCTACAAGGCGGGCAGCCTGTACGAGCTGGAGGCCGCCGCTCGGTTCGAGCTGGACGCGTGGGGCCGGCAGCAGGTCACCTTGTGGACTGAGGACTACGTCTATGAGGTCGCGTACGGCACGACCGAATGGGACCAGGGTGTAAGGGAGCCCAACCCCCTCGGGGTTGTTCCTGTGGTGCCCTTCGAGAATCGTGCTCGACTCGTTGGTGAGCCGTATTCGGATCTGGCTAACTGCATCCCGATTCAGGACGCCATCAACAAGACGGTCATGGACGCTCTGACGGCCTCCGAGTTTGCTGCCTTCCCTCAGCGTTTTGTGACTGGCCTGGAGATCCAGGAGGACGCGAACGGCAACCCGATTGAGCCGTTCAACGTCGGTCACGACAAGCTCTTGCAGGCCGAGGACCCAGGGGCCAAGTTCGGCTCTTTCGCGGCTGCCGACCTCAAGAATTACGTCACGCTCGTGGACATGCTCGTTCAGCACCTTGCGAGTGTCAGCCGGGTACCAAGCCATTACTTCCTGGTCAACTCGTCCAACTCCCCATCGGGTGAGGCCATCATTTCGGCTGAGGCCGGTCTAGTCGCAAAGGTCCGGGAACGCATGCTCCACTTCGGTGAGGCGTGGGAGCGGGTCATTCGTCTCTGTTTCGCTGTGAAGCGGGACAAGCGCAAGGACGCGTTTGAGATGGAAACACGTTGGCGTGATCCCGAGTACCGCACCGAAGCGCAGCACGTTGACGCACTTCTCAAGCTCAAACAGCTCAATGTCCCTGAGGAAGTCTTGTGGGCTGAGGCTGGCTTCTCCGCTACTCAGATCGACTCCTTCCGCGAAATGCGTAAGGAGGACGCTCAGGCGGCTGCCGAGATTCAGAAGCTCATGCCGCGGCCTGAACCACAGAGCTCCCATGCCATCAAGCCTCCGCAGGGTAATTCCGGAAACGCTAACCGGAAGATTCACGAGGTTACGAACTGACCCGCCGAAATGGCGAGTCCCTTCCGAAATGGAATCCATATGACGACTCAGAACGACGGCACTGCCCAGCCTGGTACCGGGTCCACTGAGGGAAATCCTCCTGTGACTCCCCCGGCGACTCCGCCGACTCCTCCCGCTGGTCCAACTCTGGAAGAGGCCATTGCCGACCGCGACAAGTGGAAGGCCCTCTCTCGCCAGAATGAGAGCAACTTCAACAGCACTCGCACTGAGCTTCAGCAGCTCCAGGCAGCACAGCAGTCGGCCATTGAGACCGCCCGCACCGAGGGCCGGACGTCCGCACTTGGGGAGGTCTCCCAGGAGCTTGTGACCGCTGAGCTTCGTCTCCAGGCCGCGACGGGTGGCGTGGAACTTCCTGACCTGAAGTTCCTTGACCTTGCCCGGTTCAAGGGCGAGAACGAGCGCCCCGACTCGGACGCCGTTAAGTCGTTCATTGAGTCTCTGCCTAAGTCTTCCGGATCGGAGTTCCCGCATCTTGCGGGCGCAGGTCACAACCGAGGTGGCACCGACAAGTTTTCCAGTCTCGACCCTAACGAGCTGGCTGACTTCATTTCCGGCGGGGGCTTCCTCTAAGCCTCTCCCTATCTTGCACAGCCCTCCATCCCTGGAGGGCTTTTGTTATGCCCTCTTGGAGGCTGAATGGCTACCACGCATCACTTCAATCTTGACCCCAAGCAGGTCACCATTGCTGCTCTGGGGATTCTCGACCGTCAGCTCACCCTCGGTGGTATTCCGGCTCGATACTCTGAGCTGAACTTCACTGGTGGCGTCGGTGACGTGATCAACGTCAACCGCGAGAGTCGCGGTATTCCGGTTCAGGCGGGCGGTATCTCGTCCCCAGTCACCAACCCAATCACCGGTGACAAGAACGTCTTTGCGGCTGCGTCGGACCGTCCTCTTCCGAGCGCGGACCGCCGGGCGCCTGCCGGATTCATCAACGAGACGCGTTTCCCGGTCCAGCTCACCACGCTTGCCCAGAACGCTACTGCGCTGGGTATGGAAACCGTGGCGCTTGACCTCAGGCAGTTCGGCGCTCAGGTTCTTTCCAAGCTGACTCGCGGCTTCGCTGAGTACTTTGACGACACCGTTGCGGCGTTCATCAAGGCGAACATCAACCGGTCGAGCCTGACCGCTGGGCAGAAGAACGCAGTTGGCGGAGACCTCACCGTGTCGATTCCTGCGGCCAACGGCACTGCGGCGAACCTGACTCAGCGTGCGCTTGGCATTCGTACCGCGCTGGTTGATGCGCGTATGAACCTGAACCTTGCGCTGGTGCCGGCTTCTGAACGATTCCTCATTGCCGGTCCTGAGGTTGAGGCAATCCTCCTGAAGGACCCCGAGTTCGTAGCTGTCGACTACTCGGGCGACACCAACGCTCTGCGTCGGGCGACTGTTGGCCGTATCTACGGCTTTGACATCGTCGTTCACAACGCTTTCGGGCTGGAGATGTACCTCTTCCACAAGAGCGCGATGCTCATTGCGTCGGCTTGCCCGGCGCTGCCAATGGGTGCCGTTACCGGCTCCATCCAGAACGTCAACGGCATCGCCACGCGAATGCTGGTTGATTACGACTACAACAAGAAGATGGACACCATCGGCCTTGACACCATGTACGGCATGGCGACCGTCAAGGAAGACCCGGATTACAGCGTCCGCGGTGCAACCATCGGTGAGAAGTTTGTTCGCGGTCTGAAGATTTCGATTACGGAGACGGCAACCCCCTGATCTCCCTTAGCTGCCTAGGGAGGTCTCATGCCATTGGCAACAGTTGAGGACGTGGCCGCCCGCATTGGGCGGCCTGTCACTCAGGACGAGCACCCCCGTGTATCTGCTTTCCTCGTAGACGTTACGGGCCTCATAGAGGACTACTGCGGCAGGGAGCTGGACCGGCGCCAGGACGAGAGCCTGACCCTGCACGCCGAGGGCGGGTGTCTCCTGTCTATCCCCGGTCGATACCTCACCTTCCCAACCGTCTCCGCCGTCCAGGTCGACGGCCAGGCCCTCACCGGCTGGACGTTCAACGGGCGGCAGCTCGTGCACGCGGACGGCTGGCCGACTGGCCCAGTGACCCTCACTGGCTCCTGGGGCTACCAGACTCCCCCGGCCACTCTGAGAGCCGTTGCCTGCTCTGAGGTCATCCGCTGGATGGCACTGTCACCAGGCATCGAGTCAGAGCGCGTGGGAGAAGTCGAGGTGAATTTCGCCGGGGCTTCCTCGGCTCAGTCCCTCTCTTCCATCTCTACGGCCGCTCTGAAGCCCTACAGGCGTCGGGGCGTTGGCGTGATGACTCTTCGGAGGGAGAGCCGACATGTACTCGGCTATTGACCCCGTAGAGGTCTGGCGGGCCCTCACCAAGGTTCAGTCGGCTTACACCTCCCGGCCGGACTGGGACCGGGCCGACAAGGTCTGGGCTGGCCTGGCCAGCGTTCAGCCGGACAAGGCGTTTGAGTCCTTCACTCCAGCTCGTGACATCTCTCAGGAACGGCTCACGGTCTTCCTGCCGTACACGGCCGCGGTCGCCTCGGGCGACAGGGTGAAGCTCAACGGCCACATGTACGAGGTCGACGGGGAGCCCGAACGCTGGGGCTACACGTCCCGCCGGCACCTGAAGCTCACCATCTGGAGGGCACTCCGATGACTGACTCCAAGAGGGCCCGCAACAAGCTGACCCTTCACCAGGGCTGGCAACGTGAAGCCCTGGCCCTCCCAGGTGTCCGCGAGCTGGTTGCCAAGCACACAGGAGAACTGCTGCACCGGGCCATCACTGACGCGCCGCGTAGGGGCCACAAGTCCCTGCCCTGGAACGCCATCAAGAAGAACATCGAGGCGTATGTGCGGCTCGACCATGACGGATGGTTCGGCAACGTCGTGATCGAGGACGACCCTCAGGTTCGTCACGCCATGCTGCAAGAGCGTGGCTTCACCAGTCCCCGAGGCCGAAGGGTCAAGGGCCGTAGGTACCTCAAGGGCGCCCTTTTGAGAATGAGGGTGCGATGAAGCTTGACCCAATCGAGTTCCTGGTCAAATATCTCGACTCCATCCAGGAAATCCCTGACGGATCGGTGCTGGGCGACCTTACTAACCACGTTACCGGCGAGACGGCCATCTACCTAGAACACATGGGCGGTTTCCGCGTTGTCCGGGACCGGATGGACCGGATTGACGTTGAGTACGCCGCTTACTCGCTGGACCGCAAAGAGGCTGTCGATCTCGCGCTTCTCGTGAGAGAGAAGTTCTTGGAGGATCTTCCTGACACCGCGGCCAGTGGTGCTCTCGTCCTGGATGTAGCGGAGATCGATTTTCCGACGTACGACCCTGACGACTCCTCGCGCGAGCACGTCTATTGCGGGCATGTAGCGGTCTTCTACACCGCATCCTGACAACCCCTCCGAGCCTTAGAGGGCTCGGATTGAAGCCCCCTCTCTGGGGGCCTTTTTATGCCCCTGAGGAGATCCCATATGGCGAATGACGCAAAGAAGATTCGGTTCGCTCCGAACGGCACTATCTACGTAGCCCCCGCGACTGGCAGCCTCGTGCCGCCTGTCGTTCTGGGCGACGGCGTGACCGCCCCAACTGGCTACCGGGCACTCGGCTATGTAGATGAAGGCGGCGTAACCCTTACACCGGCCATCGAGACTCAGCCCGTCAATGCGTGGCAGTCCGCCGTCCCGGTTCTCTACAACGTGACCTCTGCGAGTTTCAGCGTGAAGGCCACGCTCCAGGAGACCAACGAGGTTACGACTGAGCTGTTCTGGGGCGCTGAGTGGGTCGAGATCATGTCCACTGACCCAACCCCTGTTGGTACAGGCGTCTTCCGGCTGGACCTCGCGTCCACTCCGGACCTGAAGGAACTTTCTCTGGTCGTGGACTGGAATCAGGGTGCGGTTCGGAGCCGTTGCGTGATCCCTCGCGCCATGATTTCGGACCGTGGGGCGATCCAGCTTTCCCGTACCGAGAACGGCAAGTACGAGCTGACGATTGAGGCTCTGGACTCCGCCGGCAAGCTCGGTTACGTGCTGACCAACGACGACATCGTTGCGACTCCATAAGAGTCGTCCCTGAGCCGGGGCGGGGGTACGTCCCCGGCACTCTCTCTTACCCACCCAAGGAGTTGCCCCATGTCCAATCAGAAGAAGTCTGGCCCAAAGAAGAACGGCGCCAAGAAGGTTGCCGCGGCTAAGGCCGAGGCGACTAAGGCGTTTGCCACCTTTGAGCACCGCGGGCTCACCTTCAGGCTGCCCCACCCGAAGAATTTCCCTCTTGAGGTTCTGATGACGGATGACGAGCTGGTTGCTACTCAGCTCATCCTTGGTGAGGACCAGTGGGCCGCGTACCTTGCGACCCGTCCGGACATTGAGGACTTCGGCGAGTTCGCCAAGCGGATGTCTGAGGCTCAGGGACGGGACGAAGACTCGGGAAACTAATGGCAGTCGTCTACGTCATCCAGACCTACCCTGATGAACTGGAAGCGGATTTCCTTGAGTTCTTCGGCGTTGACCTCCTGGACTTGTGGCGTGGACGGCTTTCCCTGCGTCGTGTGGGCGTTCTCATCAAATCCCTGCTGAGCAAGCCGGGAGGCTCAACTCTCCTGATGGCCATGGACGAACGCGCCAAGTGGGCTGAGCGAGATTATTTCCTCGCGCGTATCTCTGACGCGCTTGAGCTTTCCAACTTCCTCTTCCTCAAGGCCAATGTCTCCGATGACGACACTCGCGACCTTGAGTTTCCTGCACCGATTCCGCGGCCCGGTGAACCCGAGCCGCAGCCCACGTCAGAGCCAGAGTTCAGCGATGCGCGCGAACTCACGGCCTTCTTTGGGCGGCTGAACAGCCTCTAAGGGGGTCCCATGGCTGAGGGACGCGGACCTATCAAGGTCGGCACTGGCTACATCGAGATCATTCCTAAGGTCCTTCAGAAGGACGTGGAGGAGCTTCGCCGCAAGGTCTCTGGCGAGATGGCGAAGCTCGGTGCTACAGCCTCACGGGAAGTCTCGAAGGCGGTCAAGGAAGGTCTTGCCGGCCTGCCGAAGGAAACGCAGAAGCAGGCGAAGAAGGCCAAGGAAGCCGTTGAGAAGGAAGCGGTCGACTCGGCAAAGACTCTGCGGAAGATCGAGCGGCAGATCACCAGAGAGTTTGGCGAGGAGGCTGGAAGGCGCTTCCGTGAGTACCGGAAGACCGAGGAGAAGAAGCAGAAGCTCTTGGAGGAGACTTCTGCCCAGACCCGTACGGCTCTCCGTGAGACTGTCCGCCAGGAGGAGCGGGCCGCCCGCGAGCGGCAGACCGCCGCTGAGCGCCTGGAGCGCGAGCGCAGGAAGCTTCAGGTTCAGAGTCAGCGCGAGCACGACCGCGTGGAGCGGGAAAAGCGCCAGGAGTCAGACCGCCAGGCCCGGCTTGCCCTCCAGGCTCAGCGCGAGACCTTGAGGCAGCAGGTAGCCGCTCAGCGTGAAGCAGCTCGTCAGCAGATTGCAGCTCTGCGAGAGCAGGCAGCCGCTCAGCGTGCCGTTCTGCAGGACGGCATTACTCACCAGCAGCGGCGCATGGTGCAGCTCCGTGACCAGATCCGGGACATCAACCGGAACATCAACACGACCAACACCACGACTCAGAGCTACTTCACCCGGACGGGCACCAGCCTGAAACAGATGGGCACTTGGTTCGATCAGGTCGGACAGTCCATCAACGAGGCCGCAAACATCCTCTCGACGCGCTTCCTGGCTCCCCTGGCTACCGCTGGTGCCGCTCTTACGGCTATCGGTGTCCAGAACGCTGATAAGCGTCTCCTGGGTCAGCTTGGCCTCAGCTCTGCGGGTGTCTCCAAGTCGGTGTCAGCCCATCAGATGTCCGCCATCCAGAACTATGCTATCGATACACCGTTCTCGATCGATGTCATGCACGAGTATCAGATGAAGCTGATTCGGTCTGTGGCCGGTGGCGATAAGGACTGGTACAGCAAGGACGCGAAGACGCGAACGGGTGCCGCCAATAAGGCGGCTGGCAAGACCACTGACCTGATCATGGCCATCGGCGACTCGATGGCGCGAGCCGGCAACCTGAATCCGCAGCAGTTCCAGCGTGCTATGTACGCGATGGACATGATCATGGATATGGACCGGGCGCCCACGAAGAACGTGAAGCAGCTCGCTGCCGCATCCGGTATGCCTGCCTCTGAGTTGGCTCAGCTCCTTGGGTTTGAGAACTCTCAGAAGATGTGGAAGGTCATCGGTACTCCCGCTGCCAAGGGCGGTGGCGTCTCCGGTACCCAGATCATGAGTGCGATGCTCAACTACTGGAACCCCGAGAAGTACAAGGGTAACCAGACGGGCGCGGGTTCAAAGGGCTTCGCCGAGAAGATGACAAGTCAGACCATCACCGGTCGACTCCAGCAGATGAAGGAACGAGCTTCATTCGAGCTGGGCAATCTCTTCGTCGAGGAAGGAAAGGGCGGGGAGTACAAGTACACCGACCTTGGCAACAAGCTTGCTGGCAAGGACGGAATCCTGGACCAGGTCCAGGCACTTGCAAAGAAGTGGGCTCCGAAGGTTGATGACTTCCTCGGTGTCTTCCTGGATTCCCTCGGGAAGTTCATCAGCACCATTGATCGGGCTGCCACTTGGCTTGAGGAATCTGGGCTGGCTGATGTAGCGAAAGCGGTCGGACAGTTCTTGCTTGAGTGGGGACCTCTGATCCTCGCGGTGGGGCTTCTGTCCAAGGTGATCGGTAAGGCTGTGGGCCTGGCTGGTCGTCTCTTCGCTCCTGCCGCTGCTGTGACACGAGCTGGTGTCCGCGCGTACGAAGGACAGCGGGATGTCCGTAGCCAGCGTGCCGCAGCTCGTTCCGCTCGGGATGAGTCCCGTGCCAACGGTGGCTCTCGCCGTGACGCACGCCAGGCAGGCCGAGCGGCGTACCGCCAGCAGCGGACGGACAACCGCCAGGGCGACGACCGTTCAACTCGCACGCGTCTCCTGGACGGCTTCATGGGACGTGACTCCCGTGGAACCGATGGAGCGCGACAGATCCGGGCCCTTGAGGACCAGATCCGTGAGGCCCGGGACGCGGCTAACCAGCTCCGGGACGAGCTGCGTGAGGCGAACCGCGAGTCCATGCGGCAGATCACTGCGGCGCTGGCCGGCAACGGTCAGAACTCCGTGCAGGGTGCCGCGAACACGGCTCAGAACGCGGTCAATCAGGTCCAGACACAGGCGCGGCAGGCCAACAACACGAGCCTCAACCAGCTCCACCAGGAGCTAGAGAAGGTCAGGAAGTCTGTTCAGGATGTTGCCTCGGAGCTGGGCAAGGTCAAGAACGAGGTCACCACTCTCGACGGCAAGAACCTCAATGCGGTCACCGCGGAGTTCGGTCAGCTGAAGACGGCCGCTGAGGATGCCGGAAAGCAGATCACGAGCGACAACACTCGGGTCGGCAACCTCAACGGCAAGGACGTCAAGGGTGTCACTGGCTCCATCCGTGAGATGACGGACGCTGCGAAGGAGGCGGCGAACCAGATCGGTGATGGCGCTATGTCGTCCTCGACCTCTGGCCGCACTGCGAACCTCAACAAACGTCGACTGACTGATGTCATAGCGGAGTTCAAGAAGCTCCTGAATGCCGCTGATGATGTCTACGACAAGATCGGTCAGGGAACCGGTGCCGGTTCCGTTGCTGGCCGCATCGGACTCCTCAACGGTAGGTCTCTCAAGAAGATCACGGATGCCGTGAAGGCTCTCGAAAAGGCCCTGAAGAAGGCCCGTGACGAGGGTGACGGCCTTGACGGGGCTCTCGACCGGATCGGTAATAAGTCTCCTGGTGGAGGCGGTTCCGGCGGCTCGAAGAAGAAGAAGGGTCGTGCCCGAGGCGGCATGATGCGCCCATCGGACGTGTCTTACGCGGGGGTCATGCCGGGCTACCAGCCATGGGCGGACAAGATTCCGACCCTCCTCACTCCAGGTGAGGCGGTTCTTCGTCCCGAGGTTGCCAACGCCATTGGTGAAGAGAAGATCAACGCTTGGAACTCTCTTGCGGTTCGAGGCAAGATCTCACGCCATGCTCGCGGTACTGGTGGTGGAGGGAAGTTCGACCTTGACCAGATCAAGGAACTGATTTCACTCCAGAACATTTACCCCGTGGGCACGGCCATGCTCAAGACGATGGGGCTGGACAGCTCCTCTGACCGACTCGGCGGCAGTGTTCAGGGCGGAATCCTCCGTACTGGCGACGGCTCGGCCCGCTTCGGCGGTGGCGTTGCTGCTACCAAGTTCCGTAGGATGTATGACTGGATGACCGAGGACGTTTTCACTGTCCTCAAGAAGGTCCCGACCCTTGTTGGTCAGGCTGCCGGTATTCTCGGCGGCGCTTTGGCTCCGGTCCAAGCTGACTACTTCTGGGATGACGTGTGGAAGGGCAATGGAAACATTGTCGACCGAGGTAAGACCTATCTTGGCCACCTGTTCAGCATGGATACCCTGAGTAAGGTTTGGGACAACCTGTATTCCGGAGTTGGTGACTCCCTTGGAGCCATCTGGGATACGATCACCAATCCAATCGACGCATTCAGCAACGTGTTCGGGGATATCGGTGACATCGTCTCGGGCTCCTACAACAACCTTATCGGGATGGTCGATACCGTAAAGGAGATCAAGGATAGCCCACTGGGCTATGCCGGACGAGTCTTCGACGGCTTCATGGATAACGCCAAGGAATCCATGCCGAACACTAAGGGCCTCTTTGACTTCAAGAAGGGGTCCAAGGTCGGCGCTGATGTCCCCGACTTCGACGCCACGACGGCATCTCTCCCCCAGGGGAAGGGTGCAGATAAGTGGCGTCTCGTGGCCGCTCAGGCACTGCAAATGCTCGGCCTACCTGGTTCCGCACTGAGTACGGTCCTGCACCGGATCAACATGGAGTCCGGCGGAGACCCGAACATAGTTAACCGCTGGGACTCCAATTGGCAGGCTGGAAACCCCTCGGTCGGCCTTATGCAGGTCATTGGTCCCACCTACAAGGCGTACGCCGGGATGTTCAAGGGCACTGGCCCATTCCTGTACGGCACTTCCGTCAACCCTCTGGCCAATATTTACGCGGGACTCAACTACGCGAGGAATCGCTATGGGGCTCGTTGGCAGTCCGTCCTTGCCGGTAATACCGGCTATGCGACGGGAACCATGTCCGCGTCTCCTGGCCTCGCAATGGTCGGAGAGAAGGGGCGTGAGTTGGTTGCGTTTGGTGGTGGTGAGCGCGTCTTCAACCACGCCGAGACGGAGGCCCTTCTCAACGGAAAGAAGTACGAGATTCACGTTCATGAGGCTCGCAACGAGCCGACGCCTCAGGCAGTGATGAGGGCCCTTCAGACAGCAGAGGCCCTTTACACCACCCTGTAAGGAGGCCCCATGCCAATTCCGGTGAAGGTGGTACCCGCTCCACCAGTTGTCAATCCGCCAGTGGCACCGGTACCGGTCGAATGGGGCCACACCAGCGTGACAATCGCCGGGAACAACGGTCAGGGGGAGGAGATCCCCCTGACCGTGTTCGACCGCCCCTCGTGGCCTTCCATCATCATGCAGCCCGGAGCAACGGGGCTCGACATGCCACCATTCGGCCTCTTCTCGGATGACGCTCCGAATCTCGACGGCTCCATATTCCGGTCCTCTCGGGCTGCGGCACGCGAGGTCATGATCCCTGTGTACCTGCACGGCATCGACCGAAGCACGGTGAACGGACTGAAGCGGAAGCTCTTTCAGGCCCTCAACCCCAAGCGAGGTTACTGCGTGCTGCGGTTCACCGAGGGCGACAACGAAACCCGCATGCTCAATGCCTACTACAAGGGCGGCATGGAAGGCGCTGAGTCCACCGACACAGCGGGCTTCACCTGGGCTAAGTACGGCCTGAATTTCACGGCTATGGACCCGTGGTGGTATCCGGACCGAAGTCAGACAGCTCGATGGGACTTTGGAACCGGTAGCCCGCTGCTCAGCACAACCACGGCCTTCTTCCCCATGAACATCAGTAGCGGTGTCATGGGCGGCCCTGGCGAAGCCCTTCTGATCAGAAATCCCGGAGACATTGAGGCTTGGCCCGTCTGGGAACTGCACGGCCCCATCAAGAGCTTCACTCTGACCAGCCCTACGGGTCAGATGGTGAAGGCATCCCCGCCTGCCGGCGGAGCTGATCTCGTCCCCCCTGGTCGCGTCCTGACGATCGATACGCGCCCCGGAAAGAAGACCGTCATGGATGACCAGGGCCTGAACTACTGGGACAAGCTCGACACGGCCCCTCAGTTCTGGCCCGTCGAACCGGGCGACACCAACGCGTCAGTATCCGTGGTAACCGGTGCAGGAATGGCCGCCGTGGTCCTTAACTTCCGCCCCCGGTTCGCAAGTTACGTATAGGGGGAGCCTTGGGCTACAGGGTTGAGGTGTTCGACAGGAACTTGAAGCGCATCGGTGAGATTGACGAATGGATCTCGCTTGACTTCACCGTGCGGCTTGCCCAAGAGGGAATCTGGCAGCTCCTCATCAAGGACGACACGCCTCAGGCCGCCCTGATTGAGAAGGGAGGAGGCATTGCCATTTGGCAGGACGGCGTTTCTAAGCCCCTGCTCTCTGGTCAGGTGGACACGTACCAAAAATACTGGACCAAAATCCAGCACACGGGGCCCGGCTCGCTCTACATCGCAGGCAAGTGTCACAACAGCCTTGCATACCGTCGCCTGGCCTTTCCCGACCCAAGTAAGCCTGTCGGTCAGCAGTATCAGGCAACCTTGCCCGCCCGGCAGTGGCCGGACAGCGGCTCTATGGGCAACATGATCTATACCGAGTTGAACCGGGCCTTTGGCCCTGGTGCTCTTGCTGACCGGCGGATTGCGGGGCTGAACCTCACTGCGTCCACGCTTGGCCTCGGGATGGCAGATTCGATGAGGTTCGACATCATCGGCGCCAAGCTCGAAGAGTGGTACAAGAACCGCGGTGTCGCCTACCGGTTCATCTACAACGCCGATACACAGAAGCTCGACCTAGAGATCTTCGAGCCGCGGGACCTCTCCAAGAGAGTTCGCTTCAGTCCGGAACTCGGCAACCTGCGTGAGTACATCTGGACCCTCAACGCCCCCAAGGTCACACGAGCCATTGTTGGGTGCGCTGGGGAAAAACTGGATCGCTATTACCACCAAAAGGTTGACACTGCGGCCGAGGCCGAATGGGGAATACAGGTCGAGCAGTTCATAGACCGGCGGGACATCGCGCTGAAGGTAGACAAGACTACCGGCCTGCCTATGCAGGCAGACCCCACCATGACCACCGCCGACTTCAACGCTGCCAAGAAGGCGGTTGAAGAAGCTGCAACGACCGCCCTCGAAGAGGGCGTCATGTCCGGCAACTTTCAGATCTACCCCATTGACACTACCGACTGCCAGTTCGGAAGGGATTACTTCGTTGGCGACAAGGTGACTGTGGCCGTGGACGGCACTGAATATTCAGACGTCGTGCGTGAGGTCGCTATCAGCGTGGATGACGGCGGCAATGCCCAGGACGTGAATCCGAAGATCGGTCAGCAGGGCTCCGGTGAGCCTCTGAACCTGTACCGGACCGTCTACGAAATGCAGAAGAAGCTTCGCCGACTCGAATCAAGGATGTGACCGTGGCAGAGATCAGTTACCCGTTCAACGCGGACAGCCCCGATGGCGGAACCTCCGTTGTGTCTCAGACGCAGTGGCAAGCCATGGCCGCTCTATGGGGTGGAGACCGCGTGGACTTCCAACTCACGGGCAACAGCTACAGCGCTACGGCACTGCCCTTCACCGCTCGTATTGTCAACGGCCGAAGCGTGGAGATAGACCCTGGCAAGGCGTGGGTGGGCGGCTTCTACTACAGCCTCACAGCTACCAAGGCCGTGACCATTGCTTCCAACGCAACCGCCCTCGCCCGCAAGGACATCATCGTCATTCAAGCAGACATGGCAAAGTCGGCTGTGAATCTGGCTGTGGTGCAGGGTACGCCCGCCGCAACACCTATTGCGCCCACTCCCCGGCGCCAGGCTGGCGGCATCTGGGAAATGGTGTTGTACGAGGTGGATGCCGCAGCGAACAACGTTTCAGTCTCTTTCTCTCTCCGGGCTCCGTTCAACCCTGCCCCGCGGGCTAGCTTCCCCTGGAACGCTGCCGCCTCTGCCCGGTTCCTGCCCATGGGCTCTCTGTCACTCGACCTGGATAGCGACGGAGGCGAGCGGCAGCAGGAGGGCTTTCGAGGGCGAGACGGCTACGTGGTTGCTCGCGATCTCGGCAAGGCGCAAACCTACAAGCCCAGCCTCTACTTTGACGCGAATTTGCCTGCTTCTGGGATCAGTTACTTGGGCCGTTGGCGCTGGATCGCGCCAAACACGGTTTGGTTCTCAGCGTTGATCACCAACAATCTTGCCGTCAACATGAGTTCGGACAACGCAGTTGCTTACGCTGTGGCACTTCCTGTCCCTGCCAGCGGCAAGACGGGACAAGTAATCACCGGGTACCTCTCCAACCCGTCCCGGGGTGGGGGCTATCCCACGGTCACAAGCCTTCTAGGCCGTGTTGCTCCATCTGCTACTCGTGCATCCTTCGCGGTCTACATCCCCAGCCCGAGCAACCCGGGTCAGGGGCTCGACAACTTCCGGACCTTCCCAGCAAAGGCCGCGATCAATTTCTCAGGCGTGTATGAGGCGAACGCCTTCAAGGAATAGGGGGCCTCATGGCACGTAATCTATTTGGTGGTTCGGCTGCCGATGTCGCTGAGGACTCTGCGGGCGTCCGCGTACCCGGCGCTAGTGGAACCGTCTGGGACGGGCCCACTGGGGGTGCCAGCCAAGTCACCGATCTGACCGACTCTACGGGCGTGCCAATCAGTCAGCTCGTGGCAGACGGCAACGGCATGATCCCGGCCTTCTACGGCCCTGATGGTGCGGAGCGTCTGTGGCTCGACCTCGGGGGCGGCAGGGTTTCGCTTGAGGCCGTGGATGTGGGCGAGCGACTGTCAGCCCACGCAACTGCTGATGACCCCCACGGCTCACGAGCTGCTGTCATGGCCGAGCTGGACACCCTTCGGGGCAGTGCTGGCGGCTTGGCCACGCTCGACCCCACGGGCAAGGTACCGACGACTCAGATTCCTGTCCTCACTCCGCCTGACCTGCTCGACTGGGTCAACGTCCAGTCCCCCCAGTACGGAGCCAAGGGCGACGGAGTCACCGACGACACGGCCGCTATCCAGACGGCCATCAACGCAGCCGGCATCGGTGGTGTCGTCTACTTCCCCAAGGGCGTGTACCGCACGTCTGCGCCGCTCGACCTCCCCCGCGGAGTCACCCTCATGGGGTCTCACTCCAACCTGATGGTTGGCCCCGGGATGCAGGAGGATGATTTTCCCTGCTACATCCAGGCCCTTCCGTCGATGACGACGGGCGCCATGATTCAGATCATCGGCGACAACGACGGAACTCACCCAGCGATCAACGGTGAGCAGAGGATTTTGAATCTGATGCTCGATGGCTCCAAGGTGACGACCGGGAACCTTGACGGTATCTACGCCAAGGGCAACGTTCAGAACGTCGTACTCAGGGACGTGTGCGTTCGGAAGATGCCGAACAACGGCATCATCACCGGTTCCAACACTGGGGGTGAGTGGCCCTACTCCTGGCGTCTGCACTCGGTGATGGTGGACAACTGCCACGCCAACGGGATTGTGTTTGAGCGTCAGACAGACCTGTCAATGATCGATGTTCAGGTCATTGGCTGCTGGGCTGCCGGGTTCCGACTGATCAACTCCGCGAACACGATCCTTGAGGCATGTCGCGCGGAATGGTGTGGCGGGTACGGCTTCCACCTCACGGGCGCTTGGGGCAACTGGCCAGGATCGGGCTCTATGACCATGTCGGCTTGCTCGACCGACCGTAATGGGTGGGATGGCGTCCAGGTTGACGCAACCGGAAACGGGCCGTTCCTGATTACCGGCCTCCAGACACGTCGGGACGGCCGCAACGGTGGTCCTGGTGGTGGAGGCTACGCAGGCTTGGCCCTGCTCAACAGGGCTCCAGTGGTCGTTACGAGCCTCTCCTGCTACGTGGGCACGGACGACGGCGGTACGGCCAACACGTCACCTCAGTACGGCCTCAGGATCGCTGACGCACGAGACGTGACTGTCACCGCGGCCTATCTCCACGGAGCCACCGCAGGCGTGTTCCAGGAAGGCACGAACGAGCGCATCAGGCTGACGGGCGTGACCACGGTCGCCGGCAACAACTATTCCGAGGACCGCGTACAGGTCTAACCCCACCAGCACAGGCGGCCCCGGCAAGTCTTCCGTGGCCGCCTTTGTGTTGCCCCTAGGAGGCACCCGATGCCCCTTTCTCAGATCTTCCCAATAGCGGGAACCCTGGCCTCAGTTGTTGCGGCTGCTGTGGTTGTCCTTGCCGCATACAAGACCAGCGCCGCGAAGGTGTGGCGCGACGAGGCCGAGGCCCAGAAGGAAAGGGCTGATCGTCTCGCGGGCGATCTTACCGAGATTAAGAACCGCCTCTCTCGAATTGAAGCCGAGAACGCCAGGCTGATTCAGCTTCTCACCTCTCTCGACCCTGCCCGCCTTGCCGTTGCCCGGCTGGCGGATCACCCAACGGAGGACTAATGCCTACCACTTGGATTACTGGCGCTGAGCGCCTGGGAGACGGCTCCATTGGCGGAGCCATGGACAAGCCGGATGCCCCGGCACGGGTTGTCTGGCACACCACCGAGTCCGGTGACGGTGACGCCTCTTTCAAGAGCGTTGCCGATTACCTGACCAAGATTGGCGCCGAGCCTCACTTTCTCTATGACCCAACGACTGACCGGATCGGCCAGTTCGGTCCCCTCAATGAGAGCGCGCGAGCGCTCAAGAACGACGGCAGCACGCGAACTAACCGCGTGGGTAGGGCGTGCATTCAGATTGAGGTTCTGGCTCGGGCCGGCAAGCCGTTCACTGGTTACTGGAAGCCGGGCCCGAACTTCCGAAAGCTCATGGCGGCTATCCGTTCGTGGGGTGTCCCGGACAAGTTCGTCATGGCTCTGGCTACCGAGTACGGAGACGCAAGCAAGCGTGATCGTGACAAGTGGCTGACTGTCGGCGGGCACTACGGTCACTGCAATGTTCCAGGGAATGACCACTGGGACCCCGGTGCAATTTCCCCCGCAGCCATCTTCAAGGCGGCTCCGGTCGGCTCTAAGCCGACTACACCGAGCAAGCCGAAGCCGTCGATTCCGCCTTTCCCTGGTGCGGCATATTTCCGCACTGGCGCGAAGAACGCTTATGTCACTCAGCTTGGCAAGCAGCTCATCAAGAAGGGCTACGGCCGCTTCTACCAGGTTGGGGCAGGCCCGACCTGGACGGCCGTGGACCGTGCGGCGGTCAGGGCTTTCCAGCTCGCTCAGGGCTGGTCCGGATCGGATGCTGACGGCTACCCCGGCCCGGAGACCTGGAAGCGACTGTTCAGCTAGGAGCTGCATGAATTCTGACGTGTTGTGGGGGGCGCTTCTGGCGTCCCTCACGGCCGTTGAGGCATGGGCCATCCTCCGGCACAAGGAGGGTTACACCCTCTCTGAGCGCATCCGGGAATGGTTCTCGACCGACACACGAACCGGGAAGGTCGTGTTCACGGTCGCCCTCACGGCCCTTTATCTGTGGTTCCTCCCTCACATCATCCTCGGCGGCTAACCGCCGTAACTATGCACCAAGGAGTGATGCACTATTAACGCTATCCTTTCGAAGCACGGCGTTCGAACCTACGGAATCCTTGCGGCCTTTATGCCGCTTCTCCTGATCCGTTGGCCAGACCTTCCCAGTGAGGCTCTGCTGACCTTCTCAGCAGTCCTCCTTGGTGTTGGTGAGGCCGCGCAGCGGCACGAGAACACCAAGACCCTTCAGGCCCTCTACGCTGACTCTCCGTTTGATGCAGAGCTTCGGGGCCAGGCTGACAAGTAGCCGGCACATCGACTGAGGCGGATGGGTCCGCCGTGGGTAGAGCAACAAAAAAGCCCCCCTCCCGGAAACGGGAGGGGGGCTTTTTTTCGTTCTACTGCGAGTCGCTACTGAGCCTCATGAGGTCTTCAGCGCTTACGCGTGTGCGGCTGCATACGCCTCACGGACGGACTGAGGAACACGGCCACGAGTACTGACCTCGTACCCATTGGCCGCAGCCCACTTGCGCATCTCGTCAGCACTCGGGCCGTCCTGGGCAGCCTTGCCGCCCGTCCGACCGCGGGTGCCAGCGGCAGCCTTGCCGCCCGTCCGGCGTCCTGCCTTCGCGTACGGCTCAAGCAGCTCACGGAGCTTGTCCGCGTTGGCCTCCTTGAGGTCGATCTCAAAGACCTTGCCATCGAGCCCGAACGTCACCGTCTCGTCAGCGTTCCCGCCCTCAAGGTCGTCAATGAGGAGAACCTGAACCTTCTGAGCCATTGTCTGTGCCTTCCACTCTGCATCTGTTTGGATCTGACGGATCGGGCTGTTTCCGTCGTACCCCTACACGGAAAACGAGCCCGCTATCTCTTCAGCGCCTTGGGGCGCTCATCTGTTACGGGAGGTTGTCACACTCATCTCTCCCCCTCAAGCTCGTTTCACTCCCTCCACTTCCCTTCTGACCACTTCCGAGTGAGAGGGGCGTAACGGCCCTGTACCGCACGGGAAGTTATGCGGCAAGCCTTGGGCATGTGGGCGGGTGACACAGTCCTTCGTCCCCTTGTCTCAGTGGCGCTCATGACTCGGGCTCGTCCTGAGCCCGCACGTCCTCAATGGGCGTGAACCTATCCGGCCTGAGGTATCCGACGATTCTCCGGGTCTCGACGTGATAGACGGGCTTCCCGTACTCGGTCACGTCCTGGCCCTGCTCCTGGTGCTCGTTGTGCTCCTGGGCCTCACGTGTGAGCGCCTGCGGCTCCTTGCCTACGGGAGCAGGCAACCACCAGATCTGAGACTGAAGGGTGCAGGTAAGCAGCACGTCTCCAGAGTCAGCGTCGCAGATCTCGTACTTGCCCTCACCGGTGTACGTCACCCCCGCGAGAATCACGGGCTCATCCGGCTCGCTCGACCGCTTCCCGCCCTTCCCCCCGAAGTAGATCCGTGCGTCACTGTTGTTCGCGCGGATACCAGGGACCATCCGCAACTCGCTGTTGGTCCAGGCGAATTCCTTCGACTCCTCGGCCAGCTCGACCAAGCCAGCGTCAGGGTAAATGGTGGTCCAGGTGGACCGCTCTGAGGGGGCGACGCCAGCGGCCCCGACGCATACGCGCACTCCCTTTGCCCGCGCGCCGTTCCGTGTGGCCGTCACTTCCTTCGGCGGGGCCAGCAGGGTTCCCGTACGCGTCACGGCGTGGCCGCGCGTATCCACGCCGGTAGCGGTCACGTAGTCGCCCACCTTCAGCCCGGCAAGGGTGTCCTTGAGGTCTGTGGTCATGTCTTCCTCCTTCTCTACTCAGCCCGAGACAGGCTGAGGGGTCTTCTTGGCGGGTGCTGCCTTCTTGGCTGCCGTCCTCTTCGCAGCCTTGGGACGTGCCGGCGGGGAAGCCGCGGTGGCCTTCTTTGCAGGAGCCACAGCCCTCTTAGCCGCCCTCGGAGCAGCCTTCTTCGCAGTCACCTTGCGGGCAGGCGGCCGACGTTGGGCAGGCACCTTCACGGGCTCGGGCTCAGGCTCGGCCACCGGTTCCGGCAGGACTGGCACCAACCGGAAGATCATCGGGTTCGCACCCGGGCGGTTTTGCCGCTGCTCAACAACCTGAACGTCTGCCATGTCCTCAGCCGTGTTGAGGATCTGAGCAGCCGAGTACCGAGAGGAGAGCGCGCGGTAGAGCTGCGTGCTCGTCATCTCCCCGCCGTACATTTCGAGCTTCTGTCGGATCTTGGCGTCAAGTGGCTGGATCGTCCGCGACTTGGTGACGTTGCCCTGTGAGATGAGCTGTTTCACCGAGGCTATGGAGTAGTCCACGAACGCCTTTGCAGCGTCCAGCGCCTTGACCGTGATCGTGGTCTTTCGCTCGGCCGCAGTGAGGACACAGGCAACGCGCATGACCTGTTCCCCGGAACGCTCGATGTAGCAAGATACGTCCTCGGGCAGCTCTTCAAGAGCGTCCTCGTACTCTGCGCTGATGTCGTCAAACCGGTCCGCTGCCGCGTCGCTCAACTCCATCTGTCGGGGCTCCTTCTGCACCCACTCATAGGCCAAGCGAAGCGAGCCACTGACCCTGATCTCATCGAGCGGGCTGCCCCTGTAATCCCGTCGACGGAGACGCTTGGAGCGCTCGACCATGACCGGGAGAATCCGGTTGTACGAGCCTCCCTGTGCCTCAGTCGCGCTGATGAACTTAGCCCAGAGCGCGGGCTGAATGTGAACATGGAAGCCAAGCGAAGGCTCGTTCACGGTGATCTCTACGCGCTTACCGTCCTTCTTGGTGACGTTGGAGATCCGCTTTCCGTCCCAGGACGTACGGAGTACGCCGCTGTACTTCGGGCAACGCTTCGTGAGTTGAAGCGTGGTCGGCCACTCCTCGTCAATGACGAGCGTCCGGCCGTCCAACCCACCCTCAGAGGTAAGGGAGTCCTGTTCCGTCTCGTAAAGGGTCTGCACGAGGGACGGGCCCGAGGAAATACCGCCCTGCCGGCGGAGGGCAAGCCACTCTCCGATAGCGTTGTTGAGAACGGTCTCAGCCGTTGCCAGGGCGAAACCCTTACGACCGACCATCGAGCGTCCGGCAAGGGCCGTCCAGACCACTACCGGGCGCCCGTCCGGCTGTGTGAGCTTCCCGTTAACGGCAGCGGAGTACAGCGCAAGTACAGCCGCGTACACGCCGATGGGATCAGCCTCGGTGTGAGGCATGGCGGCCTTCACAGCCGCACCGATGGGCCCGTAAGCCATCGGCTCGTATCTCGCTTTCTCGTCCACTCCATCCTTCCCTGTTCTGTTGTGTTGGTACGTCCACACTTAGCGTGTGAGCGTCCATGGATCGGGCCGGAAGTACCCCTGTCCCAGCCCTCACCAAAGAGGCTCAGCCCTGCTCGTCGTCCTCATCGGGACCGAGTACGGCGTTGAGAATGTCGTCCGACGCCTTGCGCGCTGAGTGGGCACTCTGCCGGAACATCTCGGCCGAGTGCTTGTAACCGAAATTCGTAACGAAAGACTTGTCCTGCTGTGCCTTCATTTCCGGGTCCGTCTGCCCGGCCTCGTAGGCTGCTTGCGCCTCCTTGGCAGCCTCTTCCATCCGTTCCACATAGACCTGAAGCGCGGTCCGGAGGATGGTTTCGTGTTTACTCAGCACCGCGTGATAGCGGGCGGCCTCTTCCTGCATTACGGCGTCCATCTGAATCACGTCAATCAGCCCCTTCCGTCTCACGCTCGACACTCCACCGAGCGAGGTCATTTCCTTGAATGGTCCAGGTGGGGACGGCGTCCCAGTCCTTTCCCCACCCGCCCTTTGCGCCCTTGCCCCATACGTCCGGGTACAGCCACCCGAGGGGAACGAGTCCATCCCGCTTCACGTCGTCCAAGTTGATTACGCGTGCCTTCCACGCGTAGACCGTGCGAATGGTCCCGGAGTTCCCCGACGGGAACGTGTTCGGTTCACCTTCCAGCAGGGCCCGTATTCCATTCGTACACACGACGTCCCCCGCTCTGAGTTCCGACGTGTCGAGAAACAGCGTTTCCGTGCTCACTCACTTTCCCCTTCTCTGTTCGGCCACGAATGCGCGGGCGGCCTCGCCCACCAGAGCGCGGGCGGCTATGAGCGGGCAGGCGTACACGTTGGCCGTCTCGCCCAGCTCGCCGCAGAGGTCCCGCCAGGCGTCCATGCGCGCACACAAATCCGCGGTGCCGGCGGCAGCCCTCGCGCGCTCCTGGGCCTCTTGTACGTCCAGGGCCCAAGCCTTGACGGCACTCACGCGGCCTCACCGTGGCCGACCTGCTGAGCGTCCGTCGGGTACACGGGCCACAGCCCGTAGGAGAGCGGGACGGGGGCGTAACCGTGCCTCCAGCGGACCCAGTAGACCCAGCGTCGGAAGGGCCGGAATCCCCGCTTCTCAAGGCTGATGACCTTGCCCACGTTGCCGGGCTCGCGGAAGTGCGAGACCCGGTCACCCGGTACGAACTCGGGCTTTCTCATTCCTGTATCCGCCTTTCCTCGGTGGGGATGATCAGAACGGGTGCGTTAGCGGGCCACGGGTCACACCAGCCGCCCCAGTCCGCCAGGACAACGACAGGGCCCGGATGATCTGACAGGTAGCAGCACACGCCGCACCCACAATCGGGGTCATAGGCGTAACCGCTCGCCGGATACTGGTCGTTGAAGTAGTCCGACCGCCTGTCATCACCGAATGACGCCAGGATCAAATCTCCGTCGCACACGTTCTCTGCGTACGAGAGACGCGTGTGAATCTCGCCTTCCAGGATCGGAGCGTGGTCCTCGTCCTGCGGGTGCCGAGTCACGATGACGGGGAAGAATTCGAAACACCTCATGAGGCCACCCCTGCCAGCTTTTCCGGGACCCAAGTGAACGCATTCCGGCAGGCCACGCCGTAGGCATAGGCCGCCCAGAACGAAGGATCAGGGAGAGACCCGAGGATGCACCGGGCCGCACTGTGGAGCGTCCCGCTCTCCGGGGTGTAAGGCATGATTGCCAGTCTCGGCGCCTCCCAAATGCCGTACGAGACAAGCGAGGGCAAGTCCCGAACGTTCAGCTCTACACCCTCCTTTCCAGGCGTCCAAAAGATGTCCACGCGTACGGCCCCGAGCGAGTCCAGGCCAACCGCAATGTGCGAGTGATTCATTGCACCCCTTCCGCAACTAGGCAATGAGCAAAGGACATGGAGGCGTACCCCTACCCGCCATGCCCCAAGCCCACTGCCTAGCGGCGGGAGTTGTTCAGTGCCTCAATCGCCTTTTCCCGCACACCAGTAGGAAGGCATCCCGCGTGACGCCGTGCACGGCGCATGTGGCTGTAGAACATGACGCCTTCCCAGTTCTTCCCGTCCTCTCCGCAACCGAGGAGGCACCGCACCTTCCAGTGGGTGTCACTTCCGGGGTAAGCGGCCAACGGTTCCCAGCCCAGTTCACGGATTCGAGCGAGCGCCTTTTCAGCGCTCGCGATGTTGCGCTTGCTCATTCCCGTCTTGAGCACGGGGTCAAGGTCGGGCATGTTCGGGGAGTTCTCCATCATTTCGCGGGTTCCTTTCGCTCGGTTAGGTTGCGTCCGCGTGGCGGCGAGCGTGGATAAGGTCCACGCCCCCATCCGGGCAGTGCGGACAGGGAACGGTGTTCTCCTCCCTCCACTGCTTTACGGTGACCAGAACTACGCCATCACACGCACCGCATGTCATTTGAACCATGGGTTTTCCCTTCGCTAGAGACAAAGCAAAGGGCACGGCGGAGTACCCCTAATCCGTCCGTGCCCCAAACTGCGCCGCTATCGAGCGGAGTTGCGTCCCCTGCATTGGCGGCAGTACTTACACGGGTCCACGATCCGCACGCTGTGACGCTGGACCATCATGAGTGACCATCCGTCGGCCAGTTCGGAGGAATCGCCCCCCTGCATGGCAACGCTGGCCAGCTGCCACAGGCGGTAACCCTCCGGGTCAAGCTCCTGCCATTCCCCGAAAGCGGCATCCCGCTTACGGGTGTTCTCCTCCCGCTCGCCCGGGGTGTATTCCACGGGCACCGGGCGGGAGCCCGAGCCGTTCGGATAGGTGTTGTAGAACGCTCCCGGCTCACTGGCGTACACGTAGAACCGGAGGTTCATTGCGATCGTCTGAGACGAACGGCGCATCACTTACCGCCCTTCTTGGTCTTGAGGCATTCGACGGCCTCACGCTCGATGAGCCGCAGCAACTCACTCGGGAGGGCGGCCTTTTCCTGCCCGTGGTCCTCGCGCATGTAGACCGCGTACATGCCCTCTGCGTGCTCCTGTGCCCGCTTCCACTGCCCGCGTGCGTCGATGCACGGCGCCTTATTCAGGTCGAGCGGATAGCGCGCGTAGTGCGCCCTCCAGCGCTGGAGTTCGGCCAGCGGACGGACCACGCGGTTAAGCGCAATCCACATGTTCCGCTCGGTCAAGGTCGTTGCGTCGTAAACGCACTCCTTGATGGAGGGGTGAGCCAGAGGAGGAGTAATGCGCTCACCGATGATCGGGTCATTCGGAAGGAGCCCATACCGTCCCCGGTACTCCTCCAGCCGGAACGTGTCCCAGTCCTTGAAGACGTGCGCGTGTTCTCCGCAGAGAACCGTACGCAGTCGCTCACCCTTGTACAGGGTGGTGCGGACGACTGCCCCCGGGTACGGGCAGTGACCGCCTTCATCATTGCGGTAGATCTCGCACAGGAACTCCGCCTTCACAGCCGTCTGTGCGGTCTCACGAGTCGGCGCCCAACCGACCCATACCGTTGCACGCTTCTCGCTGTCGTACTCGTACGCAAACCACTTCTCAGGGTTCGGCGCACTGTCCACCTGGACGACGTAACCGCCGTACTCCTCCGTTCCCTCCTTCCCCAGGTAGAAGACCCCGTCATAACCACCCTGCTGCCATTCGGCCATTGGGTGCGCCCCTTCCCTTAGATGACTTCCATGGACAAGACTCGGTTTGCGTGAATATCCTCGTGCAACCGCATGTCCGTGCGTGCCGCAATGCGGCTGCCGATGCCGACCACTCGTCCCTTGAGGATCACTTCTCCGTCAAGGAACGTGATGGATAGGGACTGGAGTTCATGCAGCCCCCGGTGTGCCGCTCGAATCGTCTCGATGGTGAACAGCGGTCTACGCAATCTCCCTACCTCCTGCTAAAGCCTCTGAGCTTGTCTCTAGAGGCCCGATACCGGGGACGGAGTGGCAATGGCCCTCAGTAAGCGGCTGCACTTCTCTGCCCCCGATATCGGGTCGCTAGCTATGGCTCACGCGCCCCTCAGTTCCTGGATTCCGTCGCCCTTGCATCCCGCACACTCACACTCGTGCACGTTGTGCAATTCGTGCGGGTAGAAAACGGCCTCACGCGACCACGGAGCGGTGTCCGTTGCCCACGCATACCGAATCTTGACCATTTCCGATTGCGCCTCGATCACGTAAGCCTCAAACACGAACGGCGAACGCGTGGGGGCAAGAGAACTGCGGCCTTTAGGTGTGTGGTAGTACGGCCGGACGTTCACCAGGCGACCCACAAGGGATTCCGGAGACTCCCCCTTGTGCGTGATCGGCTCCGTGATGGCGCGAGTCTCTGCCTTACCCCACGCGTCGCGCTTAATGTAAGTCGTCTGCATTTCCTGTCTCCCGTCTCTCCGCTCCTGTGAGCGGACATGAAAAAGACACGGAGACGTACCCCTAGACCTCCGTGCCACTGAACCTGAATCTGCTGTGCCGTTGTGCCGGCCAGTCATTACGGGAGCTGTGCCGCACGTTCCGGAGTCTGCGGACGCCTCATGTCAGCTCTCCCCTCTGCGGGCAAGCTCACGGGAAAGCGTCCGGAACATGCGGATATCCGCGTTGCGGACATTCCAGGGACGGACGTTCCCGCACTCTTCGATCTGATAGCGCTTGACTCTGAGCGCGTGTCGGATGTCCTCAGTGCCCATGGCGGTAACCTCCCGCCACAGCTCACGGCGCGCAGCCGCCAGCGTGAGCCCATCCCTACGCCGCAGAGAACGGATGACCGACTCCCGTCTAGCAGGGTCGCTCATGTCCCCGTAGACGTGCCCGTACATGGCCAGGTAAGCGGAGTAATCCCGCCGTCCCCGACGCTCAATGGTGTAACCCATTGCCCCTCCGATCGTTCGCCATTGCGCTACGTACGCAGTGGACAGAGGAGCACACGAAGTACCCCTATTCCGTGTGCCCGTACTGCCGACTACGGCTCAGAAACGCTCGGTGCAGACGGTTTCCTTACGGGCACCGACCACGAAACGGATAGCGGCATCCTCGCAGTACGTCCAGGACTCTTCCCGCTCTAGCCACACAAGCGCGTGCAGGTCCATGTAGTCGTCATTCGTGGTGGCCGGAAAGACGACAGATTCAGTCATCGGCTTACCGATGAACGCACCATCTTCCATTTCCACGTTCGTGACGGTTTGGGGCCATGCCCCGGAACCGTTCACCCGAGAGCGGAACGCTTCCCGCGCAGCCTCGACGCTGCGGAACAGCTCCACGTGCGAATTCATCCCACCCGAGTAGCTAGGCCCGTTGTAGCTAGCGGCATAGCGGTACCCGTGAAACGTCTTCATTCGTATTCCTCCCCTGCTCCATTACGTCTCTCGTAATGGGTGAGAGGATGCACGGTAGATGTACCCCTATACCCACCGTGCACCCGACTCCCCTACGAAAGGGCTAGGCCAGGGTTATGACCAGCGCTGCCACTGTGAGCGCTAGGAGACCCAGCGCAACCAACGGCTTCCACAAGTGGATTCACCTCCTCACGAAAGCGGAGTAACGCGAACGTTGATGCCGTTCACCTCGGCATTGCCCGTTCGGTAGAGACTGGCCTTTGCGGCCAATGCCGTACCGGGGTGAGCAATACTGCGGGTGAATGCTTCCAAGGTGCGGATGAGGTTTGCCCACCCGCGTACCTCATAGACGAACGGTCCGTGTTCGTCCGTGATGCTCACCTCAAACCGGTCATGGTTAACGTGCTCGCGATGAAACGCGAACCGAGCTAGCGCTGAACTTCCGCGCCGTCTCATGTGACTCCCTTAGGGATCGCAGTACGGCCCGTTACGGGCCCTTGCAAGTGTCGAGACTGCATAACCGACACTCCCCTAGGCTCACTCGCTCTCAGACGCTTAAAGCGCACTCTGACGGGCCAGTGAGTATCAGTCACTGTGCCCGTTCATCTGTGCGCCGGATGCGTCGTGTTGAACGTGCGAACCGTAGGCAATCTCAGTTGTGCATACGCGCTTCACTCACGCTTTATGAGTCGCGCCGTTTCCACTTGTGTTGGTTGGTTCCGTAGGTACCGCACAACGGCTTTCACGGCTTGTCTGACGCCACGTTCGCTAGGCATGTAGGTCTATTCATCCCGGAAGACCAATCCCGGTTATGGGTCTGGGCTTGGCAGGCCCGCCCTATGGGTGCTCACTCGGAGAGTGAGAGGACACCGAGCCTGGTTTCAGCCGCTTTCTAAGCCACCCCCGTCACTGCGCTTTCGCTAGCCCTTGCCACGGCAGGCAAGACCCCGTCAGACGCTCTCAGAAGGCTTGTGGTTTCCGGTGAGTGCCTGACACGCACCTACGGTGCGCCGGTTGGCTCACGAGACCTACAGGCCCGTTCAGAGAGCGCGTCACATACTCGCGCTCAAGAGGTGACTAGTCCGCAGACTGTCTCTCAGACTCGCTATCCAGTTATCAAGGAACGTTGTTCCGACATCACCCGTCGCATTCACGTCCGGAGCACTGCCGCTCATGTCACTTGCATTCACTTGCCCTCGGGCACCGATTCAGCGTCTGTGCGTGATCCCCGTTTCCGCCTGCCCTTTGGGCTGGTACTCCGGGGCCGCTCTGCTGTGGTGCGGCGTTGAACTGATCCGTTTGTTTCACATCCATCCCAGCAACACAAGTCACGCCACCCAGCAACACAAGTAGCCCACTACGGGCACGCGTAAAGACATAAGGAGTGGTCAGGTCACTTGAGGCTCATTAGCGATAGGACATAGTCGGGCATATCTACCGCGTCCCAGCAACACAAGTCTTTGCTTGGGCTTTACCCTTACAAGCCACGTAAGGGACATAACGGCACGCCTCTTGACCTCTTCGCGTGCTCCTGGTGGGGATGCTTCCACCTAGCGCTCGTCGCCTAGCTCACCGCTACCTGATGACGTGTCATCTAGTGCCGAATCGAGGGGCGCTATTGGTGCATCAATTACGTGATGCACCATTATCATTCACAAGCGCACAAGTATTTATTGTTACCGCACCCCATGCGATGCATGAATACGGGGGTAATATAACGAGAATGCTGTCACGAGGACCGCAGGGGCGCCTTCCTTTGACCGTGTACGGGTTTGACATTATTCACAAGGGCACAAGCCCTAGTCGCCCTCAACCCGCTTCACGGCTCCCCAGGGGCCGGCAGACCTCACCGCGGGCACTCCCAGCCCCTTCAAGAGGGTCGAACCGGACGCCTATTGATGCATCACTTGGGTGAGGTAACAACATTATTGTCGGCTGGCTCACACTTCCGACCCGCCGTGTCCTGATGTGGCTCAGAGGACACGTACGTTATTTGTGACGGGGTTGGTTATGCCCCCGTCACGGAGGCACCAGACATCCGAAAGAGTCTGTCAGGAGTCGGCTCACCCACTAGACTTTGACTCCCGCAGCTCTAGCTAGCGGGGACCAGTCCTAAGAGGGATGGAACCTCCGAGATGACTCAAGCCATCAGGCAGGGCGGAAGGGTTGTTCGTTTGAAGAACCCGAGCCCTCCCGGATTGTCACCTAACCTCCGTGCAGCAGAAATGCCCAGAGACGGCCTAGAGGATGATGTGATCCTCAAAGGCATCAAGTTCGAGGGAACTCACTTCATTGGGATCGAGGCAGAGGCGGCGGAGGCGGAAGGCTGCGTTTTCGAGAACTTGCGTTTCACGGGTTCCCGATTTCGTCAGAGCCAGTTCAGTAATTCCCATTTCGGGACGTGCGACTTTTCGCAAGTAACAGCACTGGACGTATCGCTGATTCGCTGCACCATTAGCGGTAGCCGAATCACCGGCTCTTCATGGAAGTCCGGTACGTTCCGAGATGTGCGGCTTGATGGCTGTATTGCTTCGCCAGCAATGATGCGCCACATGAAGTTCTATGCGGTCGTCTTCAATGACTGCAAGATGGTCGGAGCAGACTTCCAAGGTGCTGAGCTGCATAACGTGCGCTTCGTGAACTGTGATCTCACTGGCGCCCAGTTCGCCAATGCCAAAATGGGCAGCGTGCGTTTCGAGAACAGCACCCTAATCGACGTTGGAGGGGCTGCAAGTCTGAAGGGGGCAACCGTACAAGGCCCAGGGTCCATGGAACTCGCCCTGAGCCTTGCACGGGAAGCGGGGATTCTGTTTGAGCCCTAAGCGGCCACGGACGGCCGGTATCCTGCGAACTCCGCACCGCGGATGGCTCGGGCAACGTCAGCGAAATTGATCGTCTCACCGAAGCCGCAAAGCTCGTCCAACAGCATGCGCCCGTACTCGGTGAAGTGCGGGCGCTGCTTCTTGAGGTCTACGCACGCGTCGCGGAGCGACTTGGTGTAGAGGTCCACCAAGGTCGTCTTTCCTTGGTGATGCTCCATGAACATGAGTGGCACCGTAACGACGGCAGCGTGAAATGCCTTGTCGAGCGGCCTTCGTTGTCCGATCTTGACGGCCGAAAGAGCGCGGTACTGCTCGGCCTCCAGCTCGCTGGACGGCAGTGTGAACGTGCCATACACCGAGTCGCCAACGAACAGGTTGAGGTGCATTCCTTCGTGCACGAGACACATGGCGTAGTCGAGAACGCCCCACTTGGGGCCAGGGCTCATGACAACCACGCCGGGAATGTGCGAGGCCGATCCGCCGCCGTCTGCTCCGGTGTTGACGATCACGAGATCGGTGACCAGGAGGTCAACCATTAACCGCAGCTCCGGACTGATTGCCTCGATGAGCGCCAGGGCCTCGTTCACCCTCTCGTCCCAGACTTCCCGCTTCGGTCCGTCCGTGGTGCCAGCACCCTTGAAGATGTGCTCAAAGATTCCGTGCTTCATGCAGTGGGCCGCCCACTCTCCATCCTCGTAGGAGATCGAGAGCCCTGTTCCCTCCGCCGGCATGGGCCGCAGGATGGAAATGGTCGCCCTGTAGGCGCTAGGCAGCGTGGCAGCGCTGGGGACCTCACCGGTTACCGCCCGCACAAGACGGGCCATGTTCTCGTAGGTGTGGCCGATGCTCATGAAGTGCATGTGAACCTCTCTCAGTGTCGACGTGTGCCCGGAGCGGAAAGCCGCTCCGGGCACACTCGGATTCAGCCCGTTAGGGCTGGGGTCAGGAGGTCCAGCCACCCATCATGCAGCGGTTGACGCCTTCCTGGGAGCGCTGGACGTTCTCCCGGACGGTGGCGACAACGGGAGTCGGGTCCTGCTTCACGGACTCCACCAGGGACGCAAGCGCGCCCACGGAGACGGCCGCCGTTTCGAACGTGAGGCTCTGGTTCATGGTCATTCCTTCGTGTCGAATGACAGGCACTTTCTGACCTACCTGGGAGGCAGGCCCGTCCCCTTGCCCGGACTTGAACCGGGGTCTCCCACTGATGTGACGTCCGCCCTGGATCGGCGTATGTGGGGCTCTGCCTGACTGAGCTACAAGGGATTGGGACCGTGACCCCTACCGGGATCAGAGCGCGGGGGTCGCTAAGGACATCCGACAGGGGCCACGGGTCTAACGGGCGACGAGATCGCCCAAGTCTTTGCTTCTGAGCTGTTGGTCAATCATGTAGGTCAGCTCTGCAATGCACGTCTCGCAGCCGAATACGGCTCCATCCCCCTTAGGGGTCTTCGCTGGGCCGATCCACAGGACACGGGCGTTCTCACGGCGGCAGTACAGGAGGCAGTTGCCAGTGACCCAATGGTTGCCGTCGTCGGTTTGTGGGGGGTCCGCCGAATAGGCAACAGGGAAGGGGTTCACGTGCTCGGAGCCCCGCTGATCACGGCGGGCTCAAGCTCCGCCAGCAGTCTGTCCCTCGGTTCCCAAACGGCATAGTCTGCGAACGTGCGCCGGTATCGAAAGTGCCGGGTCTCCTGAGTGTGCTTCCGCATCCACTCCTCAGCAGCCTCGGGGTGGTCGTGTCTACCGGAGCCTTTTCCACAATCCGCCTCATCCCCCGAGACGCAGACCACTTCGTATTCCGTGGCGGCCGTCTGGTCCTGAGCCACGGAGTATGGGACGTACCTGAACGTGCTTCTCACAGCGCCCCCGCACTCCTTGCGTTGGCCACGGCCAATTTCGCCTGCATCCGCTCTTCCTGAGGGCACTCCCTGACGTCCTCCGGGACTACATGCCACTCCTTGCCACCGCCTACAGGGCGGAGTTGGTAGCCACCGAAGTCGAACCCCATAACCTCACCCACGTTGCCCTTAGCGTCCTTCACGATCTCGCGAGGCTTGGGCGCGTGAGGGGCTTCGGTCTGCGCCTGGTGGCTCATGACGACGCCCCCTTGAGGGCCGCCGTCAGCTTCCGGGCCGTCTCCAAGTTGCAGCGACTCAGCTCGATGAGGGGCGGGGCCTTGCCGACACAGGAGGCCGGATCGATCCGGAGCGAAGGGAGGACGATGCCCGCAGCCTTGAGGACCGCTATCAGTTCGTCACGAACCCGCTCAGCTTCTGCGATCGTGTCGGCCGCCATCCTTCGGCGCTCTGTCGTCGCCATGTCGCATCCTCCATTGCCAGGTGCCGGCTGGTGACGACCAGTCAACGACGCCTTCGAGAAGCGAGACAGGTGAAACAAGGTGGAACGCCCTTGCGTGACCCCGGTGATTTTTACCTTCACCTGTGTCCGTGGGGTCGCTCAGGGCTACCGTGGGGACATGCCGGAGGACAACGAGAAGCTTGCTGACCGGATGGAACAACTCGGCATTGGTCAGGCTGAGTTAGCACGTCAGGTCAATGCTGAGATCGAACTTCTGACGGGCAAGCTGGGCAGGGTCACTGACGCGGACGTACGCCGATGGCTACGCGGCAAGACGAAGTGGCCGCAGGATCGCATCAGGCTCCCCCTGGAACGGGTACTCACTGCCAGTTCCGAGGATCTAGGGTTCGTGCCCCGCAAGAAGGAGGCAGATCCTGTGCACCGTCGTACGTTCCTCCACGCAGCGAGCGGCTCAGCCATAGCCCTCGGGACCTCAGGTATCAGCGACCATGGGCGACTTGGCATCAGTGATGTCCGGCGCTTCCATCAGGACTACGTTGCCAATCTCCGGGCTGACGAAGCGGGACGGGGCTCGAAGAGGGTGGAGAACCTTGCGGTGGAACTGGCTTCTCGAATCGAGTCCGCTCTAGCAGTGTCCACGGCTTCGACGCGCGTGCGGAACATGCTTCATCGGCTCGCCGCGGAAGTCATCAGCTCCGCCGCCTTCGCTTCGCTCGACGCCAGCGCACCACAGCGGGCGCGCGTACATCTCGACAGAGCCTTGACCTTCGCTGGCCTGTCTCGGGACAGCGAGGCGATGTTTCACGTCTGGAACCACATGTTCCTGACGTCCAGCATGCGGGAGAACCATCCTGAGGCCGTAGCAGGTGCAGAGGTGATGAAGCGCTCGTCAGTCGCACGGCGAGATCCGCTCTATGCCTCTCTCGGGCACGTACGCAACGCCAACGGACTAGCACGCCTGCCAGCGCGGCGGTCCGACGCTCTGCGTGCCCTCAACGATGCCGAACGCGCCTTTGCGCGGGCCACCGAGCAACAGCGCCCCGAGTGGGTCAGTTTCTACGACAGCAGCGAGTTTGACGCCCTGTCCTCGTTCATGTGGACGGCACTAGGGGATCACGGAAGGGCTGAATACTGCTTGCACCGCACCCTTGCGAGCCTGCCAGATGGTATGGCTCGTAACCGGGCCTTGTATACGGCGCACTTGGCCCTCGCTCAGGCCAGGCAAGGGGAGTTGGAACTCGCCAGCGCGACAGGTCGCAAGGCGTACGTGATGCTTCCTTCGGCGTCTGGGTCACGGCGCACGACCAACACTCTGGCTGCCACACGCAACGTGCTCGTAGCCTCGGGCTCGAAGGCGCCCGAAGTTGCCGAGTGGGTCGAGGAGTCTGCCCAATGGATCTGAAGCGCTACACGCACTCAGACGCACGGGACGTGCGTTCTCTGCTGCTGGACATCCACGACGAGGCATACGCCGACGATTCGGACCCGTTCCACTCGCGTGAGCGCTTCTCCTACTACGTTGATCTCTGGTCTTCACGAGAAGACTGGCAATGCATTTCTGGCTGGGAGGAGGGCGGCCCGGTTGGCTATGCCTACGGCTCTGCGCTCAAGCCGGGTGGCTGGTGGAAGGGTCATCGGCGTCCTTCCGACCTCAGGGGTTCCGTGTTCGCTTTGTCCGAACTCATGGTGATTCCCAAATGGCGCGGTACTGGACGGGCACAGCAGATCCATGACGCGCTACTCAAGGAGGTGACTGCCGACATGGTTACGCTCCAGGTAGAGGCTGGGCGCCCCAGGGTGCGGGCCCTGTACGAGCGTTGGGGCTACTGCAAGGCAGGCGAGGCAAAGTCCTCCGACGACTCACCTCTATACGCGGTCATGGTGAAGGCGCTCCATCTACACGTTGAAGCGGAACAGCACTGAGCTTTGTCTCAGGTGCCGCTTCAGGACGGCCCGAACACACCTGGGGCGGATCAGCCAAGAGTCAGGCCGATGAGCTGATGAACGGCTGCGCCCGGATCTTCCGTGTGGCCGCTGGCCGGCACGTACACTGAGGCTGACGGCCCTCCTCATGTACCCCTTGAGGAGGGCCGTCGTCGTGTCTGCTGACGCACGCGAAGAGCCCCCTCCGCGGAGGGGGCTCCCTCGGATGTTGTTTCCACTGGTCAGGCGACCAAATGTGTCAGTCGAGACCTAGCCCACGTGATTGAAAGGAATTCTGGAAAGCGGAGCCATCAACCGGTCGCCTGACGGTACTTCCGGACCGCCAGCGTCCGGAACGCCACGATGATCAGGACCGACCAGAGCGCCGACGCGATCACGGGGTGCTGCATCGGCCAGGCGTCCGGCACCGGATAGTTCGGCGGCAGGTTGCCGAACAGTTCACGACAGGCTTGCACCGTGGCGCTGAACGGGTTCCAGTTCGCGATGGTCTGAAGGAACGGCGGCATGTTCTCGGACGGCACGAAGGCGTTCGAGATGAACGTCAGCGGGAACAGCCAGATCAGTCCGCCGGAGGTGGCCGCCTCGGGAGTTCGTACGGAAAGGCCGATCAGCGCACCGATCCAGGAGAACGCATACCCAAGGAGCAGCAGCAGGCCGAAGCCAGCGAGCACTTTGCCGAAGTTCTCGTGCGTGCGCCAGCCGACGAGGACAGCGACGATTGCGAGAACTACGAGTGTAAGCGCGGTCTGCACGAGGTCGGCGAGGGTACGGCCGGTGAGCACGGCACCGCGGGACATCGGCAACGACCGGAACCGGTCGATCAGGCCCTTGTGCATGTCATCGGCGATACCCGCACCGGCACCCGCCGTGGCGAAAGTGACGGTCTGGGCGAAGATGCCCGCCATCAGGAACTCTCGGTACCCGGAGGGGCTGAGCCCGCTGCCGGGCACGCTGATCGATCCGCCGAAGACGTAGCTGAACAGCACCACGAACATGATCGGTTGGATGAGCCCAAAAACGACCACTTCGGGAATCCGGGCCATGCGAATCACGTTCCGCCGGGCGATGACCAACGAATCACTCGTGCCGCTCACGTTGTCTGCTCCTTCCGGGCTCCCAGCCCACTCACGTGCATGTCTCGGCTGTGCGACGAAGCGAAACCTAGCCAAGACGAGCGAACAGGATTCGGGATGCGGGTCATCCGGATCAGATTGCGCTTGGCGACGACGAGCGAGTCGTTGACGGACTGGACGACGCCGCCGCGGGGCCTCGGCGCCGCCGGCTTCAGGGCTTCCGTAGTGGTGGTCACTTCGTGCTCTCCTTCCGGGACTTCTTGCCCTTGGCCGCCACGGCGTCCTCGGGTTCGCCGCTCTCCTCGTCCTGGAGCTCGGCGGCATGGCCGGTGAGCGAGATGAAGACGTCGTCGAGGGTGGGGCGGCGCAGACCGATGTCGTCGATCTCAACACCCCGGGTGTCCAGTTCGCGGATGACCTCGGCGAGCAGCTTCGCGCCGCCGGTGACCGGGACGGTGAGCTTGCGGGTGTGGTCGGCGACGGCGACATCGCCCTTGCCGAGGCCGAGCAGGACCTCGCGGGCAGGGGCGATCTGGTCACGCTCGTGCACGACGACCTCGACGCGCTCGCCGCCCGTCTGGGCCTTGAGCTGGTCGGCGGTGCCGCGGGCGATGACCTTGCCGTGGTCGATGACGCAGATGTCGTCGGCCAGGTGGTCGGCCTCTTCGAGGTACTGGGTGGTGAGCAGCAGTGTCGTACCGCCGCCGACCAGTTCCTGGATGACCTCCCACAGCTGCATCCGGTTGCGCGGGTCGAGCCCGGTGGTGGGCTCGTCCATGAACATCACGGGCGGGGAGACAACCAGGGCGGCGGCGAGGTCGAGCCGGCGGCGCATACCGCCGGAGTACGTCTTGGCCGGGCGGTCGGCGGCGTCCGCGAGGTTGAAGCGGTCGAGCAGCTGGACCGCCCGTGCCTTCGCGTCGCGCGCGCTCATCTGGTAGAGCTGGCCGACCATCTGGAGGTTCTCACGGCCTGTCAGATACTCGTCGACCGCGGCGAACTGGCCGGACAGGCCGATGCAGCGGCGGACTTCGTTCGGGTGCTTCAGGACGTCGATACCGGCGACGACTGCCTTGCCGCTGTCGGGCTGCAGCAAGGTGGTCAGTACGCGCACGGCGGTGGTCTTGCCGGCTCCGTTGGGGCCGAGAAGACCCAGGACCGTACCTTCCGGGACGTCGAGATCGACACCGTCCAGAGCCCTTACTTCGCCGAAGGTCTTGACCAGACCTTCGGCGTATATGGCGCCTGGCATATGGGTCTCCCAAGGTGGTGACAGGTGGGTGGGTTCTTGGTGCGAAAACTTGGACGTGTACGTCTTCCAGCGCCCGGCGGGAGCATGGCAGGCGCCACCATAACGCGATACATCGCGACACTCAAGACTGTGTCGCGAGGCAGTGATGTCCGAGGCCATGTTCTGGACGGTGTCCCGATGCGGTGTCCCGAGACGATGTCCCGAGGCGATTCGCGAGGAAGTGACGGCGAGCGCGTGCCCCCAGCTCAGCCCGTGATCGTGTAACCCGCCTCGCGCAGCGCCGTCGCGACCTCTTCGCAGTGCTCCGGGCCCTTCGTCTCCAGCTGCAACTCCACCTCCACCTCCGTGAGCCCGAGCCGCGGATCGGTCCGTACATGACTCACGTCAAGCACGTTAGCGTCGACCACTGACAATGCCGCCAGAAGTGCGGCAAGCGCTCCCGGCCGGTCCGTCAGACGCACCCGCAGCGAGAGATAGCGGCCCGCCGCCGCCATGCCGTGCCGCAGGATGCGCTGCATCAGCAGCGGGTCCACATTGCCGCCCGACAGCAGGGCGACAACCGGCCCCTGGAACGACCGCGGGTCACTCAGCAGCGCCGCCACCGGACTCGCCCCGGCAGGCTCGACAACGAGCTTGGCCCGCTCCAGGCAGAGCAGCAGCGCGCTGGAGAGCGCGTCCTCGGTGACCGTACGGACCTCATCGACGAGATCGCCAATGATTTTGAACGGAACGTCGCCGGGCCGGCCCACCTTGATGCCGTCCGCCATCGTCGTCGGCGAATCGATCGACACCGGGTGCCCGGCGGACAGAGACGGCGGGTACGCGGCCGCGCCCTCCGCCTGCACACCGATCAGCTTCACATCGGGACGCAGCGCCTTCACCGCCACCGCGATACCGGCCGCGAGCCCGCCGCCGCCGATACCGATGACGATCGTCCGCACCTCCGGGCACTGCTCGAGGATCTCCAGACCCACCGTGCCCTGCCCGGCGATGATGTCCGGGTGGTCGAAGGGGTGGATGAAGACCGCGCCCGTATCGCGCGCGTACTCCTGCGCAGCGGCCAGAGTCTCGTCGATGACCTGACCGTGCAGCCGCACCTCGGCTCCGTACTCCCTGGTCGCGGCGACCTTCGGCAGCGGCGCTCCCATCGGCATGAACACGGTGGAATGCACGCCGAGCAGCGAGGACGCCAGCGCCACACCCTGCGCGTGGTTGCCGGCGGAAGCGGCCACGACGCCCGCCGCGCGCTCCTCCGGGGAGAGGCCGGCGATCCGTACGTACGCGCCGCGCAGCTTGAACGAACCGGTGCGCTGAAGGTTCTCGCACTTGAGGTGGACGGGCGCGCCCACCAGCCGCGACAGATGCCTGCTGCCCTCCATCGCGGTGGTCCTCGCGACCCCGGAGAGCATCTTCTGTGCACCGCGGATGTCGTCGAGAATGACGGGACGCAAGGTGCCAGACGTACTGAAGCTCATGACGCCCAGTCTCGCAGCTCATCGACCCGGCGGCCGCCCGGATCCCGTGCTTCCCCACTGGTTTGTGCAGCGCTGGTACGCACCGGGTGAAGGCCGCGTACTCTGTCCCCCACCAACCGACCACCGCACGAGAGAGCCCCCTAGCCATGCCCACCTCTCAGGACATGACGACTCATCTCGACCCCGGCCTCCTCGATGCTCTCCAGCACCAGGTCGCCGTCTTCGCACGCCGCGCGGAACAGACCCGGCTCGGCGGGGTCGGCCAGGTCCGCAACTCCATGGACCGCGCCGCCTATCTGCTTCTCAACCGGCTCGACCTGGAAGGCCCGATGGGCGTCAAGGCGCTGGCCGCGGGGATGGGCATCGACTCGTCGACCGTCACCCGCCAGGTGGCGCCGCTCGTCGACACCGGCCTGGTCAAGCGCACCTCGCACCCGGAGGACGGCCGTGCGGTCGTGCTCCAGCTGTCCCCGCGCGGCCAGGCCAGGCTCGAAGAGGTCCGCTCCTCGCGGCGCGAGCTGATGGCCCAGGTGACGGACGGCTGGACGGAGACGGAGCGTGAGTCGTTCTGCACTCTGCTCACCCGCTTCAACTCCGCGCTCTCCGCACGCCAGTCCGGCCTGCCGCCCGTGGACACGGAGACACCGCCGACCTCTTGACCCCGGTAGCGCATCTGCCTCTATATGAGGAGGTGAGCGAGCGGCAGACGGCCCAGAGACGTCGCCGGGCCCGGGAGTTCGAGGCATTCGTCGCGGGCGCGGCCGGCCGACTACTGCATGCGGCGACGCTGCTCACCGCGGAGGCGCCCGGCGTCAATCCGCACGCGCAGCAGCTGCTGACCGCCGCGCTGGCCCACACGTACGCCGAGTGGGACCGGCTGCGCGGCGAGGACCCGTACGACCGCACCCGTCAGGAACTCGCCGCCCGCTTCGCACGCAGCGGCTGGCGCCACCACAAGGCGCACGGCGGCGTACTGGAACGCCTCACCCCGCAGGAGCGCCTGATTCTGGTGCTGCGCCTGTACGAAGGGGTGGCCGAGGAGCAGACGGCGGCGCTGATCGGACTCCCGGTGGAACGGGTCCGCGCGATCTGCACGCGCGCGATCGCGACGATGCGCAGCGCCCCGCCGGCGCCGCCGCGCGCCCCGGTGCAGGCGGTGTCATGAGCCGCCCGGACCGCAAGGAGGACGAGGTCCGCCGGATGCTGGAGACCCGGCATCCGCCGGTCCCGGCCGATCTGGCGGCCCGCGCCGCGGAACACGGCACCCGCCTGCTGCGCCGCCACCGGGCGCTGCGCCGCGCGGCATGGCTGCTGCTGGTGGCGGCGGCGATCGCGTTCGCGATCTGGGCGGCGACGGCGGAGCCGTGGGTCACGCCGCCGACGAAGACGACTCCTCCACTGGAGGGCTGGTAAGTCGCCCTTTCGTCAGGATGTGTCCGGCCTGTACGGATCTATGCTGAAGGAAGCGGCGTACAGACCGACCGAGGAGGTCGCCATGACGAGAAAAGTTGCCGACTGCCGCAAGTTCCCCAGCGAGACGAACTGCTCCCTCACCATCGCCGGTGAGGAAGAGGAAGTCGTACGGGCCGCCAGTGAACACGCGGTCTCCGTCCACGGGCACCCGGACAGTCTGGAGCTGCGCGGGCAGATCCGCGAGACCCTCGAGGACGAGAAGGTCAGCGCCTGACGTCGTTCGCCGGACGGGCTCGGTCAAGCCCGTCCGGCGTTGCGGACCCACCGGCTGCCGGACGGACCGGCTGCCGGACGGACGCGGTCAGCCCAGCGCCTGCTTCAGGTCCGCCAGCAGGTCGTCGCCCGACTCGATGCCCACCGACAGGCGCACCAGGTCTCCCGGGACCTCCAGCGCCGAACCCACCACCGACGCGTGCGTCATCCGGCCCGGGTGCTCGATGAGGGACTCGACGCCGCCCAGGGACTCGCCCAGCGTGAAGAGCTTCGCGCGGTTGCAGACCTCGACAGCCGCCTCCTCGCCGCCCGCGATCCGGAACGAGACCATGCCGCCGAACGCCTTCATCTGCTTCGCGGCGATCTCGTGCCCCGGGTGCTCCGGCAGCCCCGGGTAGAGGACCTTGGTGACCTTGGGATGCTTGGTGAGCATCTCGGCGACGCGGCCGGCGTTCTCGCTGTGCCGGTCCATACGGACGGGCAGGGTCTTGATACCGCGCAGCACCAGCCACGCGTCGAACGGGCCCGCCACCGCGCCCATCGCGTTCTGGTGGTACGCCAGTTCCTCGCCGACCCTCTCGTCCGCCGCGATCAGCGCACCGCCGACGACGTCCGAGTGCCCGCCCATGTACTTGGTGAGGGAGTGCACGACGATGTCCGCGCCGAGCGCGATCGGCTGCTGCAGGTAGGGGCTGGCGAAGGTGTTGTCGACGACGAGCTTCGCGCCCGCGCCGCGCGCCACGTCCGCCACGGCCGCGATGTCGGTGATGCCGAGCAGCGGGTTGGAGGGCGTCTCGACCCAGATCACCTTCGTCTTGGGGGTGACCGCGGCACGTACCGCCGCCGGGTCGGAGGTGTCGGCCACCGACCACTCCACGCCCCAGCGCGAGACGACCTTCGCGAAGAGCCGGAAGGTGCCGCCGTACGCGTCGTTCGGGATCACCACATGGTCGCCCGGCGCCAGCAGCGTACGCAGCAGGCAGTCCTCCGCCGCGAGTCCGGACGCGAAGGCGAGTCCGCGCCGGCCGCCTTCGATGGCCGCCAGGTTCTCCTCCAGCGCGGTACGCGTCGGGTTGGCGCTGCGGCTGTACTCGTAGCCGCCGCGGAGTCCGCCCACGCCGTCCTGCTTGTAGGTGGACACCTGGTAGATGGGCGGGACGACCGCGCCGGTCAGCGGATCCGCGGTGTTGCCCGCGTGGATGGCAAGGGTCTCGAAGCTGTGCAAGCTGTGCTGGTCACTCATGAGCCCGAGCGTAGTCCGGCCGGGGCCCCGGACGTGGCCCCGGCCCGACCTCTGTCCGGAACACCGACCTCTGTCCGGAACACCCGACCCCTGTCCGGAACAATGGGGTCATGGAGATTCTCTGGTTCCTGATCGCGATGGCTCTGCTGGCCGCGGCCTTCGGTCCCTACCTGCTGCGCCGCCGCTCCGGCATCCGCCAGGTCGCGCCCGGCTCGCCCGACGCCGCCGACCCGGACACCTACGGATTTGTGCGCCAGGAGGAGCTGGACATCCGGCTGCCGGGACCTGACCAGGACCTCCTCGAC
This sequence comes from Streptomyces sp. NPDC002730, assembly GCF_042888805.1. Classification (NCBI taxonomy): domain Bacteria; kingdom Bacillati; phylum Actinomycetota; class Actinomycetes; order Kitasatosporales; family Streptomycetaceae; genus Streptomyces; species Streptomyces sp. NPDC002730. The sequence goes on along the minus strand of NZ_JBIAQG010000001.1, from coordinate 512,137 downwards.
GTACTCGATGTCGTCCAGCGCACCCAGGAGTGGCGGGCCGCCGCCCAGCTGCTGGCCGGCACCCCGAAGGAGGGCGAGGTGCGCTGGCAGCGCGTCCAGGCCTTCGCCGGCGCCGCGTCGCTGGAGCTCCAGCAGCGGCCTGGCGTCGGCGGCGCGTGGCTGCGCGCCTGGCGCACCGAGTCCCCGAAGGACGCGGGCGCCGCGCAGGTGCACGCCGAGTTCCTGGTGCAGCAGGCCTGGCGGTCCTCGACCGCCGGGACGGACGACTTCCGGATCATCCTGGAGGAGGCCCGCGCGGTCTGCGGCGAGGCGGCACTGCTCGCGCCCGGCGACCCGATCCCGTACATCGTCGAACTCGCCGTCGCGCGCGGACTCGGCTACTCCCCCGAGCAGTTCGACCAGGTGTGGGCGAAGGTCATCGACCGCGCGCCGGAGCACATGGGCGCGCATCTGGCCGCGCTGCAGTACTGGTGCGAGAAGTGGCACGGCTCGCGCGAGGAGGCGGACCACTTCGCGACAACGGCCGCGGCACGCGCCCCGCAGGGCTCGCTCCTTGCCGCTCTCCCGCTCTTCGCGGTGTACGAGCACATCCCGGACGTGGTTCTGGTCCAGGGCTTCCATCAGAGCGCGGTGGTCACAAAGGCGGTGGAGGGCGCACTCTTCGCGGTGCACTCCGCCCGCGCCGACGACCCGATGCTCGCGCACGTACGCCATCTGCTGATCTTCTTCCTCGTACGTTCCGAGAGGTGGGCGGAGGCGATGAACCAACTGGTGCGGGTGGACGGCCACATCGGCGCGCTGCCGTGGACGCACAGCGGCGATCCGGCGGCGGAGTACACGGTCTACCGGGCGCTGGCGGTGGCCGGGTACGAGGCGAACGGCGGCAGCCCGGCGACGCTGCCGCGCTGACGCGGCGGGGCGCGTCAGCGGCGGTTCGACGACGGATCGACGCCGGTTCGACGCCGGGTCGACGCCGGGTCGAGGCACTTCCCCGACCCGGCGAAGGCGTACATCGCGGCCCGCGAGGAAGGGGTCCGCGAGGCAGCAGGCTGAGGAATGCCCGGCGGGGTCCGTACGTTCCCCTGTATGGACCCCACACCCTGAGGAGCCCCGCATGTTCCTGTCCCGCCGCACCCCTGAGCTCCCCACCCCCGACCAGGCCCTACGCGGCCGCCCCGACCCCGAATTCTCCGTCCCCGACCGCCACACGGTGCTGGGCAACCCGCTGCTGGGCCCGTACCCGGAGGGTCTGGAGATCGCGGACTTCGGCTTGGGCTGTTTCTGGGGCGCGGAGCGCAAGTTCTGGCAGACGGAAGGCGTCTGGACGACCTTGGTCGGCTACCAGGGCGGCTACACACCGAACCCGGCATACGAAGAGGTCTGCTCGGGCCTGACGGGCCACACGGAGGCGGTACGCGTCGTCTTCGACCCGAAGGTCGTCTCGTACGCGGAGCTGCTGAAGCTGTTCTGGGAGTCCCACAACCCGACGCAGGGCTTCCGCCAGGGCAATGACGTGGGCACGCAGTACCGCTCGGCGATCTACACCCACTCCGATTCCCAGGCGCAGGCCGCGGCGGCATCACGCGAGGCGTACCAGAAGGTCCTGACGGGATCGGGATACGGCACGATCACGACGGAACTGCTCCCTGCGGAGGGGCGGCCGTTCTGGCCTGCTGAGGGGTATCACCAGCAGTATCTTGACCGCAACATTAACGGCTACTGCGGGATCGGCGGCACCGGTGTCTCCTGCCCGATCGGCGTCGCCAAGGCAGATGGCTGAGCCTCTCTCCCAGCAGGCGACGGCGACGTTGAAGGCGCTGCTGACCGGCTCGGATCCGGTGAGCAGCGCGCTGCGCACTCAGATTCCGCATACGCAGGTGGCGGACAGGTGCGGATGCGGCTGTGTGACGGTCGACCTGGCGGTGGACCGCGCCGCGGTGCCGCCGGCTCCGACGCACGGCAATCCGGCTGCGGATGCCTGGTACATCTCGCCCGAGGACGCCGGGGCAATGGTGTTTCACGAAGGACGGCTATCTCTCGCTCTTGGAGATCTACTCGGCGTCCAGCGAGCCGATCACAGCATGGCCGCAGCCTCGCTTCGTCGAGCGCTGAGCAGCCGACAGCGCAAGCGAGAACACCCACCCTGGTCAAGCGAGAGCAGTCACCAGCCCGATACCGCGGCCTGGGCGGGGAAGGGGCGCTGCCTGCCCGATCGGTGTCGCGGAAGGCCGACGGCTGATGGAGTGCCACTGTGCCGCGGCGGGAGAACCTTTGTAATGTTCGCGCCATGGTGGATCAGGAAGAACCTGCACGTTTCGTGAATCGCTGGGGTGATACATCGGACCCGGCCCCCGGCAGTCGCGGCTCCTACCGGGACACCTGCATGTGCTTCGACCAGCGCAAGCCACATCCACGTGCGCGCGTGGGCTTCCACCCAGAACGTCAGGACACGTCAGCCCTGAGCTGGCAGCGCCTGCTCGCGCTCATCGAGGAAGCGGCCGCTGACGGCAGAGAGGAGTTCCGCCCGCTCGCCGAACTCAGCCCCGATGAACGCCGACAGATCATTACCCTGCCCGTTACCATCGCGAAGCTGACCGCCGTCAGGCACCTTGTCCTCTACGGCAGTAACCTCGTCCGGATCCCCCCGGAGATCGGCGCCATGAGCAGCCTGGAGGAGTTCACCCCCTACACCTCATACCGGCTGCACTGGTTCCCTTACGAGATCACCAGATGCTCAAAGCTCACCAGAAGTACGGTCAGCACACGCGCGCTCTACGGCAACTACAAGTTGCGGGCACCCTTCCCCCGGCTTCAGCGCCCGGGGAGCAGCTCGGCGGACCGCCTCGATCGCGGAGATCTGGATCCTCATATTTGGGGTGCGACCACAATCCGCTCATGCAGCGTTTGCGGCCAGCAGATCAAACAGACCGAGCTCCGTCAGGCATGGATCTCCTTGCGAGTAGCCACGGACGCCCTTCCCCTGTTGGTCAATGCATGCTCGCCACAGTGCCTGACAGCTCTGCCCCGTGGCGCTGGGGACTACATCCCAACGACGCACGCAGGCGGCCGAGTCGACCAACCGTCTCCGGACTACCTCTAACCGTCCACAGCTGGTGCTCTTGGGTATGCAATACCCCCCAGGTCCAATGAACAGCAGCACTGATAACTGGACTGTCTCCTGACCGAGACCACGGCACTCGCGCGGATCACGTATCGGATGCTCCCGCATCTCGGTCGGCCACCAGCTGATGCCACTCATGACTGCACCCCTCAGCGCAATAGCGCTGGTGTCTCCGAGCATCCGCGATGCCGAGCAGAGCGACCAGTAGCCGGAACGCCTTGGTGAGCTCATACATAGGCAGTTGGGACATGTGGAAGCGTCCCAGGCTGGCCATCACGGCAGGTGTATGGGTGGGTCGTATCCCTGAACGCGCTATACCCTCTGCCGCGTCTTCCTTTGTGGTACGGGCCTGACCACAGAACAGTGACAGTTCACGCAGCGTCAGACGCTGCTCCTCGTCCGCGAGATTTTCGAACCACGCGACGCCCTCTGGCATCGGACGGAGCCCTTGAGCAAGCTCGTTGAGGATGATCTCGCGTTCACGCATCACTGCTTCGCCTCCTGACCGTGCAACATCCCGCAAACCAACAAAGTAACGACCCGTGCCCCCGCCCCGGACAGCATTCATACTGATCGAACTGACCGAGCACCAGGATCCGTTGGCCAGGAGTAGCAGGACCGGATGGGCATCATTGCCGGCGAAGGGCATGCTGTGGGCTCGACGCCGCTGAGCTGCCCAGCCCGGGCTGGGGGTGGCGCTCCGCGCCGGGGCCGGGACCTCGAACGCCGGGACCGACCAGGGCCGCTCAACGCACCGGGAAGCCGCAGGAGTAGCCCTGCTCCTTGAGCCAGGGGAGGATCCGGCGCAGGGCCTCGACGGTCTGGGAACGGTCGCCGCCCGCGTCGTGGAAGAGGAGCGTCGGCCCATTGGGCAGCTCCCGCTCGACGGTGGCGACGATGGCGTCCGTGCCCGGTCGTTCGAAGTCCTTGGTGTCCACGTTCCAGCCCAGCGGGCGCATCCCCCGGGAAGCGGCGAGCGTACGGCTGTGAGGGGTGAAGGCCCCGCCGGGCGCCCGGTAGTACATCGGCCGTACACCTCCGGACGCCTCGGTGATCATGCGTTCGGCGTCGCGTATCTGCTGCGACTGGTAGGCCTGGGACTTCTTGTCCATGGTGGTGTCGTGCGACACCGAGTGGTTGCACAGCCGGTGCCCGGCCGCGACCACCTTCTTCACGAGGTCCGGGTGGGCCTGCGCCTGCATCCCCACCATGCAGAACGTGGCCTTCACCCCGTACTCCCGCAGCACGTCCAGCACTTGAGGGGTCCACACAGGGGCGGGGCCGTCGTCGATGGTGATGTTGACGCCGCGCGTCCCCTTGTCCGAGGCGTGCGCGATGGTCACCGCGACCTGCTTGACGTCACTGCCCGGCGTCGCCGACGCGGCCGCCTTTGGCGACGAGCCGCCCACGGCGCTGGCCTGCGCCGTCCACACCGAGGCACCGGTGGCGAGCACCGTCACCCCGAGCGCCGCCCCGACCAGCTTGCCGTACCAGCCCCGCCCACCACCGTGCCGTGCCATGTCCGCCCCGCTTTCGCCCAGTCCCTGGCCGATCCCCGGTCACTTTGCGACCACCTGGCAGGACGAGGGGCGGCGGCCACGGGATGCGTCCGTTACCGATCGCGGACAATCTCGGGGGAGTTCGCGGACAACTCGGCCGGCAGCGGCCAGAACCGGGCCAGTTGGCCCGTTCTCAGGGCGGCGGCCACGGTGCGGGTGTCGTTCCACTCAGCCTCCCCGGACATCCCCGACGACGAAGCAAGGCGTTGGTGGACAGTCCAGCGCCTGGTGGAAGGCCAATGAACGCGACACTCACCCTCGACCGGCGCGACTTTGGCTCCCCAGCAACAAAGCGGGGCTCTGACACCAGCAGTACCTTTCGAGCTGTACGTGGGGCAAAGGCCCTTGAGGCGAAGCGACTCGACTACGGCCTCGGGCGTCGCATCAGCGGCGCGAATTTCCCGACGACACCGAGACTGCCGCCTATCTCGCGGCGGCAGCCCTATGCCACGCTGTGACACGGTGCGGCGGTCTCGCTCAGCAGGGTCCAACCAGGCAACGAGTGTGGCACTCAGAATCGACGGAACAGAGGTCTGACGTCAGGAGCGGGCCATGGGTGAGGCGTGGACAGTGGGCAGCACACTGGCAGCACTCCTGGTCGCGGTCGCGGCATTCCTTGTCCCTCATCGCAGGGCGCTCAAGGCAGAACGGGAAGCCGCAGCCGTACAGGCACGCTCGGCCGCGGGCCGTGCATCCTTGGTCACGGCTTCAACCCCCTGGTCCAGTAGCACAACCATTGACGTAATGATCACCAACGGTGCACCAACCGCCATCGCCGATGTGGCACTGCCGTGCCCAGCGCGCTGGCGGCATTGCTGGACGAGGGAGACGCCGGTGGCTCGGTGGCCGTCTTCGTGGACGGCCGGCCGGTGGTGGACGTCTGGGGCGGCTTCACCGACGCCGACCGTACGATCCCGTGGCAGCGCGACACGATCGTCAACGTCTGGTCCGTCACCAAGACGATGACCGCGCTGTGCGCGCTGGTTCTCGCCGACCGTGGCGAACTCGACCTGGCCGCGCCGGTCACCCGGTACTGGCCGGAGTTCGCCGCGGCGGGCAAAGAGAAGGTGCTGGTACGCCACCTGCTCGCGCACACGGCTGGCCTGCCCGACTGGGACTCCTTCTGGGAGGGACACTTCACTCTGCGGTTTCGGACGGGCTCGTCCAGTGGAGGGTCCCGCCCACACAGTCGCAGCGGGGGCGCCGCCTTGTAAGGGGCGATCGAAAATCAATGGCCGACCGGCCCGGCCGGCACCACCCTGTACGCCATGGAAGAACCGCAACGCGGGATCCGTGCGCTCCACACGGCATCCACGGTCACCGTCTACCAGGCGTACTCCCCGGACATCGGCCTGCCGGCCGTCCGCGAGGGTCGCTTCCCCGCCACGTGGAAGCGGGACCGGATGACATGGATCAAGCCGTCGTTCCTGTGGATGATGTACCGCTGCGGATGGGGCACGAAGGCCGGTCAGGAGACAGTCCTCGCCATCGAGATCTCCCGCAGCGGCTTCGAGTGGGCGTTGCGCCACGCGTGCCTGTCGAGCTACGTGCGCGGGGTGCATCCCGACCGCAGCACCTGGCAACGTCAGGTGAAGCGCGCACTCGCCCGCGTCCAATGGGACCCCGAGCGCGATCTGCACCTGCGGCCACTGCCGTACCGCTCGCTGCAACTCGGGCTCTCCGGTGAGGCCGTACGACGCTACGCGGACGAGTGGACGGTCGCCATCAGCGACGTGACTCCGCTCGCCCGTGACATCCACGCGCTCGTAAGCCACGGCGACGTGGACTCCGCGGCCCAACTGCTGCCCCAGGAGCGTCCTTACCCCGCCGCGGACGAACTGCTGACACACCTGCATCCGTGACGGGCGAGCCCGCCCAACGACCAACTGTCGCCCCTGGGACACATGGCAGCACAGCATCGGCGGGACGGGCGTCTCGTGCCCCATCGGCGTCGCGAAGGCCGAGGGGTGAGTTCCGGCTTCACCCCCGAGCTGCTGGAGGGGCTGTGGCAGGAACGGCGGCCGTCCGCCCTCGCCCACACGTTCCGCACTACGTACGCGGAACGCTGGGTGCGCTTCCACAGCCTCGCCCCTCGCGTGCCCGTGGAGCGGGGATTCAGGGGGAACACCGGTCGATCACGGGGCATCGAAACGAGACCGGCCCCCGACCAAGTTGACTGGTCAGGGGCCATCCACGTGCGGTGGGTGTGGGATTTGAACCCACGGTGACATCGCTGCCACGACGTTTACAGGCTGCAGGCATTCGATGCGATGTGCTCGAAGGATCCTCGTGGGCGCGGGGCGGTAGGGCACACACGGGTGTCACTCTGGGCCTGTCCTGAGGCACGAATACTGGCTCAGGGGTCGAGCCGGTCCAGCGCGGCGTCGCCCGACTGGGCCTTGTACGACAGCAGGTACTGCTGGCCGCTCAGCTGGAGCGGGACGAGTGACGTCCAGCCGCCTGTCCAACCCTGGCGCCACTCCTCCGAGTAGCTACCGTCGGGCTTGAAACGGTCCAGCGCGGCGTCGCCCGACTCGGCCCTGTACGACAGCAGGTACTGCTGGCCGCTGGACTGGAGCGGGAGGAGTGACGTCCAGCCGCCTGCCCAACCCTGGCGCCACACCTCCGAGTAGCTACCGTCGGGCTTGAAACGGTCCAGCGCGGCGTCGCCCGACTCGGCCCTGTACGACAGCAGGTACAGCTGGCCGTTCGACTGGAGCGGGAGGAGTGACGTCCAGCCGCCTGCC